>PMJQ01000012.1:3355-3914 GCA_003157485.1 Ignavibacteriota bacterium | reverse complement strand
AACGACGAGAGGAGTTGATCGAGCTGCGAGACCTGTTCCGCGGAGAGCGTTCCCGAGAGATCGGTCGCATAGTGCTTCAGCTCCGGCACCGGGGTATCCTGACCCGCAGACGGGACGGCGATGCCCGCGATGAGCGCAAACGCGCAGCACGCCCGGAGAACCAGACGGCGACAATGTCCGGCGAATGATCGTCGAAGTGGGACCATGAACGGCGCTGGCTCCTGATCTGTCAGAATTTCACCTGGGGTGCGTTTTCGGACCCTTCCTTGGCCTGGAAGTAGGGCTTCTCGTGGAAGCCGCGTAACCCGGCGATGAACGAAACAGGGAACTGCCGGATCGATGTGTTGTACGACTGAACGACGTCGTTGAACCGTTTTCGTTCGACAGTGATCCTGTTTTCCGTTCCTTCAAGCTGGGTCTGGAGGCTCAGGAAGTTCTCATTGGATTTGATCTGGGGATAGTTCTCCGAGACCACAAGGAGACGGGAGAGTGCCGACCCGAGCTGGTCCTGGGCCGCCTGGAACTTCGCGAACGTCTTCGGGTCATCCAGGACTTCCTT
>PMJQ01000012.1:0-3241 GCA_003157485.1 Ignavibacteriota bacterium | reverse complement strand
CCTAGTTGGTGAATATGGTCTTGGGAAATCTTGACGATAACTTGCGCATTGAACCGATCAACCTGAGAGAATCCGCCCCGGAAAGTATGCTCGCCCGCCACCGGTCGATCCTGACGGGGATGAACGCGTATCCCGCCCCGCTGGTGCCGAGCCGGATCTCAAACATGCCCGTGTTGTAGGTTTCCCGGTCGTTCCCTCCGAAAACAAAATTGCCCAGCGAATACGCGATCACCCCCCTGCCGTAGCGCTCGATCCCCTGCAGGACATGCGGGTGATGTCCCACGATTGCATCCGCGCCCGCGTCGATCAGAGCGTGGGCAAATGCAACCTGGGCACCGTCCGGGGCCGTCGCTCTTTCGGTCCCCCAGTGGAGTATGATGACAATGTAGCGCGAGCTTCCTCCATCCCTCAGGCGCCTGATGTCGCGGCAGACCTGTTCCAGATCCCGCCTCGCCACACCGGGAGACGACTTCCCCGCTCCCGGGGCCTCGCCCCCTCCATAATAGGCCAGGAACGCGACCTCACGACCCCTGATTGTGTCGATGACCGGACGGTAGGCTTCCAGACTGTTGCGGCCGGCCCCGACATGGCGCACACCGACAGAGTCAAGATAAGAAATTGTGTCCAAAAGTCCGCGGGGTCCGTAATCATTGATGTGGTTGTTTGCGATGCTGACGATGTCGATACCTCCACCGGTCAACGCGGAGAGGAACCGGGGATTCATCCTGAAATTGAATGGCTTCGTGACCCTCTTCCCCCGGGTGGTGACGGGTGATTCAAGGTTCACAATTGTGGCGTCGGCGCCTCCGAGCCTGTAAAGTGACCGGAAGGTGGCCCCGGAGCTGTCCCACATCTGCATCTCGTAGTGAGAGGCAAGAAGCACGTCCCCGGCGAATCGAAGCGTCACGGGAGTCTGGTCAGGCGGGACGGATGCACGGCTGGTTGAATCAGCGCTGGCGGTCGCGCAAAAGAACCACAGGATAAGAGGGAGAACACTCATTGAAGAACCAGTCCGTACCGAGGGGAAAACCTATAAAAAAGGGGAGACGCGAGGCATCTCCCCTTTTTTGTCAACAGACGAAACCAACACTAGTTCAGCTTGTAGCTTACTCCTATGCGCGCAAAACCGACGCCGTAACCGACTTCGCCCTGGAGAGCCCATTTCGGGGAAAAATACCACCGGCCGCCGACGAACACGTCAAAGAAGAAGTAGCTGGCGGATGCGGAATAGAAGTTGCCATAGAGCGATTGGTACGCACCGTTATTCCACGTCACCGAGGCTGAAACGATGTCATAACCAAGTCCCGCTCCGGCGTATGCATCGAACTTCGGATTGTGCTCGAGGAAGTGGTACGCGCCCCGGGCGCCGATCACGATATAGGTGTATTTCCACTTTCCGTACCCGAAATCGTCCGACGAGCCGGAATAAGCCACGATCCCGCCGAGCGTGATCTTCTCCGCGACGCCCGTTTCAAACGATACGAAGATCGGGGGAAGAGTCGACGAGCCGTACAGTCCGTACATCCCGAATCCGACGCCTGCCGAAAGATTCATGTCTTTCTGGTGCCACGCGTTGTCCTGAGCGCTTGCAACGCCAGGCAACGCCACCATCGCCACCAGCAACACAACCGCCGAAATCGATAAAATCTGTTTCATTATGGTTCTCCCCTGTGTGGTTATTTGTGGTTATTCGTGGTTTTTCGTGACTGGCTTGTTGGATATGCGCTTACGAGACCCTCTTCGGTCGAAATCGACGATCTGTGTGCCGGACGTTGATTTCGCTGGCGAATGATACTAAATCATGCCTCGAATGTCAAGTATTGACGGAGCAAATAACTTGGAGATATTGATAAAGTGTCGCCGGACACAACTTCTGTAACATCTTGGCAAACCGATGAAATCCAAATATGAAACGGCGTGTGTCCGGCGACAAAAGGACTCTCCCAGGCGGCGTTGTGGCCCGGTTCACCGTCTAACGAGCTAGATGGTGAATCTTACACCCGCCGTCAGCGCGAAATGTCCCGGGACATCCTGAACCGCCCACTGGACAGTCTGGCTACCACCCCCCGCTCCACCCGTCTGGTTATATGTGTTTGTGAATTGAGTAACGCTTCCGAACGGGATCATATGTTTGAACTGCAGGTAGGGCTGAATCAGGTCTGTGGCGTGTATGACCACGCCGTAGTAGACGAGCAGACCAAGCTTGAACTCCGAGTTCCCAGTCAGGGTTCCATTCCCGATGGGCGGACCGACGGTAACGTCGTGCGTGTTGAAGATGTCCAGCCCGAGTCCGATGCCGATGAATGGGGAGAGTAGTTTAAACTTAGGGAATGTCAACCGGTGTATCGGCATGATGTCCAGTGCGATGATGGAGGTTCCCCCGGCGCTCAGGCCCTCGGCTGCGAACTTGCCCGCTCCGTTGTTCGAATTGAATGCATTTTCAAGGTATGGGAATGTCGTATAAGAGGCGTCAAGATTAAGATCGAGCTTGTACCAGCCGCCTGCAAAATTCGACGGGAATATCTGATACCCGGCGTTAATGCCGAATGTAAATGCAGTACTCCCCCCGTCAGCCACGTTGCCCGTTGTCGTCCCTCCCTGCGTGGTCGATTTGAATGTCCCTTTCAACCCGGATGCGTTGAACCCCACGAACGGGCCGAAATACAGCTGCGCGCTCGCCATCTCGAACGCGAAAAAGAGAAGAGCAGCAAGGGTTAACAGTTTTGTACGTGAAGCCATAGATCCTCCTGGTCAGTTTTGAATCTTGAATTAGTTCTCTGTCGGAAAGGTCAAAACGATTGGTGAATCTCACGTATATTTCCCACAAAGTCAAGAAAGCTCCCTCATCGCATGTCCCGGATCACACCCCCGAAAGGCTTATTTGAGGAGCGATCTCGCGATGACTATCCTCTGGATTTCAGAGGTCCCCTCGTAGATCTCGGTGATTTTCGCATCGCGGAGGTACCTTTCCACAAGGTATTCCCGGACGTACCCGTAGCCGCCATGGATCTGTATTGCCTCCAGGGCGCTTTGCACGGCGGTTTTCGACGCGAAGAGCTTCGCCATCGCCGCTTCGGCTCCGAACGGCTGTCCGGCGTCTTTAAGAGCCGCTGCTTTCAGCATCAACATCCGGGAAGCGTCGATATCGGTCGCCATGTCGGCGATTTTGAACTGGATCGCCTGGAGCTCTGCGATGGGACGGTCGAAGGCCTTCCGTTCCCGGGCATACCGCACGGAGGCG
>PMJQ01000119.1 GCA_003157485.1 Ignavibacteriota bacterium | reverse complement strand
AAAATGCTGAAATCCGAAGAACTTCCCGGTTCTGCCTGCCCCTGACTGAACCTCGTCCGCGACAAGAAGGAAACCCGCCTTCCTGTGAAGATCTTCAAGCGTTCGCGCGAATTCCGCCGAAACGGGCCTGATTCCCCCTTCCCCCTGTATGAATTCGAGAACAACCGCCGCGGTCTTCTCCCCGACGGCTTCACGGAGAGCAGCCGGGTCATTGAATGGTATGACCCTGCACCCTTCGAGAAACGGGCCGAAACCGTCACGGTACTTCGGGCGGTCCATGAGCGAGAGCGCTCCCATGGTGCGACCGTGGAAGGAGTTCGTGAATGCAAGGACTTCAGTCTTGCCGCGCGCAGAGCCCCATTTCCGGACGATCTTGAGAGCTCCCTCGATCGCCTCAGTTCCGCTGTTGCTGAAGAAGACGCGGGGGTAGCCCGAGAGGCGGGTGAGCTGCTCTGCGAGCCGTATCTGCGTCTCCTGGAGAAAGTAGTTGGAGAGGTGAGTGAACCGGGACGCCTGCGAGGATATCGCCTCGACCACGCGCGGGTGGCCGTACCCGAGGGCGTTGACCGCCAGTCCCGCGAACATGTCAAGATACCGCTTCCCGTCCCGCGTGAAAAGATAGACCCCTTCCCCGCGGTCCACTTCAAGCGGCAGTCGCTTGTACGTGTGGAAGAATGTGGAGGCTTCTCTGTCGTGCATCGTCATGGCGGATCCCCGGAGAAAAAAATAAGTGGAAAGAGGCTTGCATAATAATACAAGATTCTGCATATTTATGCAAGAACTTTTTTTCACGTCACGGAGAGCGTTGTGGTCAATGCAGCAATCATCGGTGCATCGGGATACTCAGGTGCGGAACTCCTCAGGATACTCTCAATCCACCCGGGGGTGCATGTGCGGAAGGTGACGGCCTCCTCTTCCGCGGGGCAGAGGGTCGATGCGCTCTATCCGGCCTTCGCGGGTCGGTGCGATCTCGCCTATGACGAGCTCGTCCCTTCCGGTCTCGATGGCATCGACGTCGCCTTCGTCGCGCTTCCCTCGGGGGAAGCGATGAAGGTCGTCCCGGTTCTGAAGCAGAAAGTCGCAAGGATCATCGACCTGGGAGGGGACTTCCGCCTCAGGTCCACGGAGCTTTACGAGAAGTACTACAAGCGCCCCCACACCGTCCCGGAGCTTCTCCCGGAGGCGGTCTACGGCCTTCCCGAGATCAACAGGGAGCGGATCGCCTCCGCGGCGCTTGTCGCCAATCCCGGATGTTTTCCGACGGGCGCGATACTTGCGCTTCTTCCGGCCCTGAAGCACGGGATCGTCAGCGCGGGAGGGATCGTCATCAATTCCCTCTCCGGAGTTTCGGGAGCGGGGCGGAGCGCCTCCGTGGAGATGAGCTTCTCCGAGCTGAACGAAAATGCCCGGGCCTACAGGGTCGGCACGCACCAGCACATTCCGGAAATTGAGACCGTCCTTGCGGGGGCCTCGGGCGCGCCGGTGACGGTCTCGTTCGTCCCCCATCTGATTCCCGTGACGAGAGGAATTTATACGACGGCGCACGCCGGGCTTGCAGTGACGGTAAGCGCAGCGGAGCTTCTGACGCTGTACGGGGAGTTTTACGCGTCCCATCCGTTTGTCAGGATCACTCGCCAGGTTCCCCAGCTCCTTGCCGTGACGCGGACGAATTATTGCGACATCGGCATCGCGGTCGAAACGCGCACGAACCAGCTCATCGTCATGTCCGTTATCGACAATCTCGTCAAGGGGGCGGCGGGACAGGCGGTGCAGAACATGAATCTTATGTTTGGCCTCCCGGAGGAGACAGGACTGCAATGAACAGCGTAACGGAAATGGCGCGAAAAAAGACGACAGGGGGGACGTTGAAAAAGAACGGCGCGGTGGCCGTGAAACGCTCCGGGGGTGATTCCCGGCCGGCCGCGAAAGTGCCCGCCGCCCGGCTGCATGCGATTGCCGGCGGGATCACTGCGCCGGAAGGATTCCGCGCGGCGGGGATTCACTGCGGTGTGAAAAAATCGAAGCCCGATCTTTCGCTCCTCGTCTCGGACTCCCCCGCGGCCGCCGCGGTGGTGCTCACGACAAACAGGGTGCAGGCTGCGCCCGTTCTCGTGACGCGTGAGCAGATCGATCGATCGCCCGTAGTGCGCGCGGTCGTCGTCAACAGCGGGAACGCCAATGCGTGCACGGGGGACCGGGGGATGGATGACGCCTGGGCGATGGTGGACGCGGCCGCCTCGGCCCTCAACATCAGCCGCGGTGAGGTCATTGTCTCCTCTACGGGCGTTATCGGGCAGTTTCTCCCGATTGACGCAATCACCGCGGGAATAGGGAAGGCGGCCCGCTCCCTCTCCCGGGAGGGTGGAGCCGCTGCCGCCCGGGCGATAATGACGACGGACACGTTCGTGAAGGAATATGCGCTTGAGTTCGACTTAGAAGGGACGCGTGTGCGGATCGGAGGGATGGCGAAGGGATCCGGGATGATTGCGCCGAATATGGCCACAATGCTCGCTTTCGTCACCACCGACGCGTCGGTCGCCCCCGTGGTTCTCCGGACGGCCCTGTCGGCGGCCGCCGACCGCTCGTTCAACAGGATATCGGTCGACGGGGACACAAGCACGAACGACATGGTGGCGGTCCTGGCCAACGGGGCGTCGGGGGCACAGGCGCTCACGGAGAGCGCGGGGCCCCGCTACGACGCCTTCTACGGCGCGCTCGAGCAGGTTCTCGTCGCGCTTTCGAAGATGATCGTGAAGGACGGGGAGGGAGCCACGAAGTTCATCGAGGTCAATGTCACCGGGGCGGCTGACGAGGCGAGCGCCGTCAGGGCGGCCCGTTCGATCGCGAACTCCAATCTTGTCAAGACGGCGATGAACGGCGAAGACGCGAACTGGGGCCGCATTCTTGCCGCCGTGGGGTATTCAGGGATTGATTTCGATCCCTCGCATGTCGAAATCTCCATCGGCAGCCTCCCGGTCCTCCGGAAGAACTATGTGATCGAATTCTCCGAAAAAGAGGCGAAGAAGATCCTGCAGAAAGACGAGATCACGATCACCGTCAACCTGAACGGGGGTGGAAGCAGCGCGTCGTTCTGGACGTGTGATCTCTCGCGGGAATATGTGGCAATCAACGCAAATTACCGGACCTGAAGCATGATCACGTCGCTCACCGCCAAAACCGAAGTCCTCATCGAGGCGCTCCCGTACATCTCGCGGTACGAAGGGAAGACGTTTGTCGTGAAATACGGAGGGGCGGCGATGGTGGACGCCGAGCTGATGGAGACCTTCGCGCAGGATGTCACGCTGCTCAAGAAGATCGGCATCAAGGTCGCCATCGTCCACGGCGGGGGGAAAGAGGTCACGGGGATCGCCGCGAAGCTCGGACTCGAATCGCGGTTTGTCAACGGCCAGCGTTATACCGATGCCCCGATGATGGACGTCGTGCAGATGGTCCTCGCAGGGAAGACGAACAAAGATATCGTCGGGAGGATCAACAGGCACGGCGGCGAGGCGGTGGGACTCTGCGGGATCGACGCCCACGTCCTGAGGGTGAAGAAATTCGAAGAAGGGGGAGTGGACCTCGGGCTTGTCGGCGAGATCACCGGCGTCAATACCGTCTACCTGGACCTCCTTCTCAATAACGGCATACTGCCCGTCATCGCCCCGATCGGTGTGAACGAAGCGAGCGACCCGCACAACATCAACGCGGACGTCGCCGCCTCCGCGGTCGCGGCGGAGCTCAGGGCGGAGAAGCTCGTCTTCCTGAGCGACGTCGAGGGGGTGATGGCGGCCGACCTGCTCGTGCCCAGCATGGACCAGTCGCTGGCGGAGCGGCTGATGGCCGACGGGGTCATCAGCAACGGAATGATCCCGAAGATCCGTTCCGCATTCACCGCCCTGAAGGCGGGAGTTAACAAGGTGCACCTGATCGACGGAAGGATCAAGCACTCGATCCTCATTGAAATCTTCACCGATCTCGGGATCGGCACGGAGCTCGTCAACAATGCGGCCGGAGCGGCGGTGAGGGCATGAGGGCGCGCACATGACAAAGCAGGCAAGGCTCTTTGCGATAAAAGAGATCATCGCGACGAAACAGATCGGGAGCCAGGACGGGCTCCGGCGTGAGCTGAAGAAACGGGGCTGCAGCGTCACGCAGGCGACGCTGTCACGCGACATGAAGGAGCTCGGCGTCAGCCGGATCGTTTCTACGGCGGGAGGCCATTACGCGATGCAGGCGCCGGTGGAGGTGCAGGCCCTCCGGCCGCTCGTGAACGCCGAGGTCCTCGCGATCGACGCGAACGAAGGGCTGATCGTGGTCCACACGCTTCCCGGCTGCGCCAACACTGTCGGGGAGTTCATCGATGTTCAGAAGCACCCGGATGTGATCGGTACGGTGGCGGGGGACAATACGCTTCTCATTATCCCCGGCTCGCAGCGGAGGACAAAACACGTACTACAATTTCTCAAGAATAAACTTATCGAGGGACAGGAATGAAATCCACGAAAGTTGTGGTCGCGTATTCCGGCGGTCTCGACACGTCGGTCATGGTCAAATGGCTCATCGAGCGGAAGGACGCGGAGGTCATCGCCGCGACAGGCGATCTCGGCCAGAAGAAGGAGCTGAACGGTGTCCAGGCGAAGGCCTATGCCACGGGTGCCTCCAAGGTCTACGTCAGGGACCTGCGGGAGGAGTTCCTGACCTCGTATGTCTGGCCGGCGCTCAAGGCGGGGGCCGTGTACGAGAAATCGTATCCGATGGCGACCTCTCTGGGGCGCCCCCTCCTTGCCAAGCTTCTCGTGGACATCGCGCGGAAGGAGGGAGCGACGCACGTGGCCCATGGCTGCACGGGGAAAGGGAACGATCAGGTCAGGTTCGAGGTCTCGATTGCCGCGCTGGCCCCCGATCTGAAAGTGCTGGCCCCCCTGCGGGAGTGGGAGTTCAAATCCCGCGAGGAGGAAATCGCGTACGCGCGGAAGAACAATATTCCGGTCGCCGCGACAGTGGCGAACCCGTACTCCATCGACGAGAACATCTGGGGAACAAGCATCGAATGCGGTGTGCTTGAAGATCCGATGGTCGAACCCCCGGCGGACGCCTATCAGCGTACGATATCACCGGAGCTTGCTCCCGACACCCCGGAATACGTGGACATCGATTTTGAAGAGGGGATCCCTGTCGGCGTGGGGGGGTCTCGCCTGGAGCCGGTGAGCCTGGTCTTTACGTTGAACGACATGGGCGGAGCCCACGGTGTGGGCCGCATCGATCTTGTCGAGAACCGCCTTGTCGGCATCAAGTCGCGCGAGATCTATGAAGCGCCCGGCGCGGCGATCCTCCATTTTGCCCACACCGAGCTCGAGCGCCTGACGCTTGACAGATCGGTGTTCCACATGAAGAATCAGCTCGCTTCGGAATACGCCAACCTCGTGTACAACGGTCTCTGGTATTCGCCGCTCAAGAACGCGCTCGACGCGTTTGTCGACGAAACGCAGAAGACGGTGACGGGGACGGTCCGGGTGAAGCTGTACAAGGGTAACGTGGGCGTCGCGGGGAGGAAGTCGGTCTATTCGCTCTACAATGCGAAGCTGGCCACGTACACAGAGGAGGACCAGTTCGACCACAAAGCCTCCGAGGGCTTCATCAAAATATTCGGCCTCCCGGTGCGGACCTACCATCAGGTCCAGAATGCCGTGGCCGCCGAAGCCGAAGCAGAGCGGGAGACCCCGGTCATGCACTCCGTCCCCGTCAGATGAAGAAGTGGAAAGGACGGTTCCGGGAGCCTCTCGACTCCGGCGCACTCCGGTTTTCCTCGTCGCTTGGGACCGACCGGAGGCTTGCGGACGAGGACATCGAAGGGAGCCTCGCGCACGTCGCCATGCTCGCGGCGGCGAAAATCGTCTCCGCGGGTGATGCGCGGAAAATCACCCGGGCGCTTAAGACCATCCGGCGCGAGGTCGCCTCGGGCCGGGCGCAGTGGCTCAGCATGGATCCCGCTTCGGGCAGGTTCACGGCCGACGACATCCACATGGCCGTCGAAAAACGTCTCATCGCGCTCACCGGGGATGTGGGGGGGAGGCTGCATACGGCGCGGAGCAGGAACGATCAGGTCGCGCTTGACACGAGGCTCTTTCTCATGGGGCGGATCGACAGCATCGCCGTCCTGCTCCGGTCGGTGCAGCGCGCGTTCGTCGCCAGCGCGGAGGCGTTCGGCGACGTGATCATGCCGGGGTACACGCATCTCCAGCGTGCGCAGCCCGTCCTCCTCGCCCATCACCTTCTCGCGTACGTGGAGATGTTCGAGCGCGACAGGGAGCGGTTCCTCGATTGCCGGAAACGGGCGGCCCTTTCCCCCCTGGGCGCCGCGGCGCTCGCCGGGACCTCGTTTCCGATCGACAGGGAGAAAACCGCGCGTTCGCTGGGGATGGGCGGGATCGTCGCCAACAGCATCGATGCGGTGAGCGACAGGGATGCGCTTCTGGAGTTCATAAGCGCGGCGGCAATCACAATGATGCACGCGAGCAGGATTGCCGAAGAGCTTGTGCTCTGGACGTCGAAGGAGTGGAGCTTTGCGGAGATCGGGGAGTCCTTCACGACCGGCAGCAGCATCATGCCGCAAAAGAAGAACCCCGATATGGCGGAGCTGATCCGGGGGAAGACCGGCCGCGTGTACGGCGACCTGATGGCCCTTCTCACCGTTATGAAAGGCCTCCCGCTCGCCTACAACCGGGACATGCAGGAGGACAAGGAGCCGCTCTTCGATGCCGCGGACACGGTGACCGCCTCGCTCGACATACTCGCCCGGATGATGACGACGGTGACATTTGATGAGGACAGGTTCGAGGAAGAGCTGAACGGCGACCAGCTTCTTGCGACGGAGCTTGCGGACTATCTCGTGCGGAAGGGGATCCCGTTTCGTGAAGCGCACGGGATCGTGGGGGACATCGTGGCGCTCAGCGCGGACCGGGGCATTTCACTGGGGGAGCTTCCTCTGGGAGAGTACATCCGCAGGTCGCCGGCATTCTCGGGGGACATCTCACTGCTTCTCGACGCACGGACGTCACTTTCGATGAAGAAATCCGCCGGCTCCACATCCCCTGCGGAAGTGGAAAGGGCCCTCCGCCGCTGGAAAAAGACACTTCGCCGGTAGGGGCGCCGGCGCGTTACCGCACGGCCAGCCGGTGCACTTCTTCCACGATCTGCCGCGCCTTGACCGAATCGATCTTTCCCTCTTTGTAACTGCTGTAAAACATCCCTGCCAGCGTCTTGACCTCCTCCGTTGGGACGGATCCGGACTGAAGGCGTTCGTGGAGCTTCAGAAAGTCCGCTTTTGCCTCCTCGACCGCAGCCTGATCCGGCAGTCTCTGCAGAACCTGTTCCTCGACTTTTGTGAGCGCCCTGTCGATCGAATAAGTGACGATCTTCTCGCGGTTCAGGTAGAGGAGGAGTGAGCCCGCGAGGACCAGGATGGCGAGCACGCCGGCGGAGATCAGGAGGATTTTTTTCATCTACCGCGGCGCTCCTTGGCATTCGATCAGGTTTTCCGCCAGGACGAGTATGACGGTGAGAACCCCCATCATGAGAACGGTCTTTGCGGTATTCATATCCCTCGGCATACCCCCCGGAAATTCCACATCCTTTGAGCGACCAATATACGAAAACCTTCCCCAATCGTGCAAATAGGGGCCGGTCAGTCCCCTTTTCCTTGCATATCGCGCCCTTGAGACGTATCTTCTGATACCGCTTGTTAATTCCTGCGACAAACACCATCGACTTCATGAAACAGCTCGTCATCGGGATTGCCGGAGGGACGGGGTCTGGTAAAACCACTGTTACCAATGCGATCCTTCAGCAGCTCGACCCGGGGCGCATCGCTGTCATTCAGCACGACTCGTACTATAAAGATATTAGCATGCATGGAGGCCTCCGTCCGGAAGAGGTCAACTTCGACCACCCCGATTCGCTCGAGACGGACCTCTTGATCCGGCACATGCAGGATCTCCGCGCCGGGCGCCCCGTCGAGGAGCCGGTCTACAACTTCACGACGCACAGGCGGCTGGACGCGACGCGGCGCATCGAGCCGAAGGAGATCATCATCATAGACGGAATTCTGATACTCGTGGAGAAGAGGCTCCGGGACCTGATGGATATCCGGCTGTTTGTCGACGCGGACGCCGATGAGCGGCTCATACGGAGAATCCGGCGGGACATACTTGAAAGGGGACGGTCGATCGACTCTGTCATGAACCAGTACATAAAGACGGTGAAGCCGATGCACCTGCAGTTTGTCGAGCCGAGCAAGCACTGGGCGGACATCATCATACCCCGCGGCGCGGAGAACACCGTCGCGATAGACATGGTCGTATCGAAGATCCGTATGATGCTCGGAGAGGCGGCCGGCGCATGAATACGATTGAATGGACCCCCCAGCTCCGCTTCGCCGTTGCCCTCGCGCTCGGATTCCTTGTCGGCCTTGAGAGGGAGGGGGCGAAGGTCGACAAGAAGACGATGGTGTTCGGGGGAGTGCGCACCCACCCGATGATCGCTATGTTCGGGTTCGGCTGTGCGTGGCTCTCCCAGATCGGCGTTGCATTCATACTTCCGGCGGGGCTCGCGGCGATGATCGCGCTTACGTCGCTCTCGTACAGCGCGAAGATCCGCGCCGAGCGGTTCGGATCGACGACGGAATTTTCTGCGATCCTGACGTTCGTAGCGGGAGCGCTTGCCCTCCTTGTGGACATCTGGGCCGCGATGGCGGTCGGCGTGCTCAACGCGATACTCCTCTCCGAGAAATCGTCGCTCGAAACATGGGTGGAACGCCTGGACCGTGCGGAGTTCCTCGCGACGCTCAAGTTCCTCCTTGTCACGCTCATCGTTTTGCCGGTGCTCCCCAACCAGTCGTATACGCGCTATGAGCTCAACCCGACGCATATCTGGGAGATCGTCATACTGGTCTCCACGATCGGTTTTGTGGGGTACTTCCTCTCGAAGCGGCTCGGCGACCGGGTGGGGCTCTGGCTTTCGGGACTTCTCGGCGGCGTCGTCTCGAGCACCGCGGTAACCGTTGCGGTCGGCCGTGCCGCCCAGACTGATCCCTCACGGGGGCGGAATGCGCTCCAGGCTGCGATACTTGCCTCGAGCGTGATGTACCTCAGGATTCTGGTTCTCATCGCCGTCGTCGGGCCTCAGTTCCTCCCGTACATCTGGTGGAAATGCGCCATCCTCGCGGCATCCGGCGTCGTCCTCGCCCTTCTGACGCCCCGGAATGACCCCTCGGACGGGAGCCACATTGCACCGCCGCTCCATAATCCGTTTGAGATCACCCCCGCCGTCTTGTTCGCCGCGGTGTTCGTCATCCTGATGGTCGTGACATCCGTCGTGAAGAGTACGCTCGGGAACTCCGGACTCATCGGCCTCGGTGCCGTCGTCGGCGTGAGCGACATCGATCCGTTCATACTCTCGCTCGCCCGCCCGGGCGACACCCCGTTCGGCGTCGCGGTGCCCGCGATGATCGTCGCCATGATGAGCAATACGATTGCCAAAGGGGCATATTTCGGATTTCTGGTCCGGGGAGAGCGTAAAGAAACCGCATGGCGATTTCTCCTCTGGGCCGCCATTCACATTCCTCTGGTGCTGATGCCATGAACAAAGAACGACTTCTTGTCCCTCCGGGGAAGACAATAAAGCTGAAGGACTTCGATCCCGCGTACACGGGGAAATTTTCATCGAAGGAAGACGCCGCGGGGAAACTCCAGTCCGACATCGTCAAACTTGCCGCGCTGCAGGACGTCCTCTACGCGCAGGACACCTACTCCCTGCTCCTGATATTCCAGGCGATGGACGCGGCGGGGAAGGACGGGGTCATCAAGCACGTCATGTCCGGCGTGAACCCGCAGGGGTGCCAGGTTGTAAGCTTCAAGACCCCTTCGGCGGAGGAACTCGCCCATGATTATCTCTGGCGGTCGATGAAACAGATGCCCGAACGGGGGCGTATCGGCATATTCAACAGGTCCTATTATGAAGAGGTCCTCGTCGTCCGTGTGCATCCCGAAATCCTCGGGAACCAGAGGATCCCCCGGCAGCTCGTGACGAAAGACATCTGGAAGGAGCGGTTCGAACAGATCAATGCGTACGAACGCTACCTGAGCCGGAACGGCACGGTCATACTGAAGTTCTTCCTGAACATCTCAAACGGCGAGCAGAAGAAGAGGTTCCTGGAGCGGATCGACACGCCGGAGAAAAACTGGAAATTCTCTCCCGCCGACGTCCGGGAGAGGGCACACTGGAAAGAATACATGAATGCGTTCGAAGACGTCTTCAACAACACAAGCACGAAGTGGGCGCCCTGGCACATCATCCCCGCGGATCGCAAATGGTTCACCCGTACCGCGGTCGCGGACATCATCGTCACCACGCTCGAGTCACTGGACCTGCGCTACCCCGCCCCGGATCCCGACCACCTGAAAGATCTGAAGGAAGCCAGGGCCGCACTGGAGAAAGACCACCTGTCCTCATAGGAGAACACGCAATGCGCCAGTACCGCACACTGCTCCTCGGTGCAGCCCTCGCGTTCGCGCTCGCGCCTGCCCGCGCGCAGGAGGCCAAGCCTCCCCTCCCGCCGAAGGAAGGGATCAAGGCGTTCGCAGATGTGATTACGAAAGACGCGAAGGCCGATACCGGGCTCTTCAACGTCTATCGCGTGAAACAGAAATGGTATTTTGAGATCCCGAAGAAGGAGATCGGCAAGGATTTCCTCCTTGTTTCGAGCCAGGCGGCGGCCCAGACGGGGCTCGGGTACGGCGGCGATGAAGTGAACGACCGGGTCGCCCGGTGGGAGAGAGTCGAAGACAGGATACTGCTCCGCTCCGTCATGTTCTTCGCCGTCGCAGCAGATACGCTCCCGATTAGCTACGCGGTCAGGAAGGCGACGAACGCACCCATTCTCATGTCGTTCGACATACAGGCCTACAACAAGGATTCCAGCGCGGTCGTCATCGACGTGAGCGGTCTCTTCACGGCGGATATGACGGAGTTCGGCCTCTCCCGGTTTGAGCGTGACCAGTACAAGGTCCGCCGTCTCGATCCCTCTCGGACGTTCGTGGAACGGATGAAGCCGTTCCCCGACAACCTGGAAGTGGAGGTGATGCTCACGTACGACGCGGGGGCTGTTCCAATGGACCCATCCCTGAGCACGATAAGCATCGTGATGCACCACTCCATGGTTCGACTCCCGGAGAAACCGATGACCCCGCGGCTGTTCGATCCGCGCGTGTCGTTTTTCGGGATATTCCAGTACGACTACGGATACGATTCGCAGCGGGCGGAGGAGCGGCGGTACATCTCCCGCTGGCGTCTTGAGCCGAAGGACTCGGTGGCGTATGCGCGGGGAGAGCTCGTCGAACCGAAAAAGCCGATCACGTTCTACATCGACCGGGGGACGCCGGACAAGTGGCGCCCCTGGCTGAAGAAGGGGGTGGAGGATTGGCAGAGCGCGTTCGAAAAGGCGGGCTTCAAGCACGCGATCATCGCGAAGGATCCGCCGTCGGTAAAGGAGGACCCCAACTGGAGCGGGGAGGACGTGCGGTATTCGACGATCCGGTGGCTCCCGTCCAACATCGAAAACGCCTACGGCCCGCATATAAGCGATCCCCGGACGGGGGAGATCCTCGACGCCGACATCGGGTTTTTCCACAATGTGATGAACCTTGCACGCAACTGGTATTTTGTCCAGGCGGGCGCCGTGGATTCCGCATGCAACACGCTCCCCCTTCCCGATGAGCTCATGGGACGGATGCTGGAATACATCGCCGCGCACGAAGTCGGGCACTCGCTCGGATTCCCGCACAACATGAAGGCCAGCTCGCAGTTCCCCGTCGACAGTCTCCGCAGTCCCTCGTTCACAGCGAAGTATGGAGACGAGGCGTCCATCATGGATTATGGGCGGTTCAACTACGTCGCCCAGCCGGGGGACGGCGCGACGCTTATCCCGAAGATCGGACCGTACGATATGTTCGCGGCGGAATGGGGATACAGGGTCTTCCCCGGCGTGAAATCCCCTGATGACGAGAAATCCGCGCTCAACGCGATCGCAGCGAGACAGGAAAAGGAACCATACCTCAGGTTCGGTGATCCGGATGGGATCGACCCGACGGCGCAGATGGAGGATCTGGGGTCAGACCCGGTCCAGGCGACGACGTACGGACTGAAGAACATTGCCCGGATCGCCGACAAGCTTCTCAGCGCGACGACGAAGTCCGGTGAAGACTATTCAAATCTTCGGGAAATTTACGGAGAGCTGATTGGGCAGCGCACGCGCGAATTCGGACACGTGGCGAATGAAATCGGAGGGGTCGTGATGACGCGGCGTGTGGCGGGCGAGGCCGGTGTCGTGCATACCCCGGTCCCGGGGGTGAAACAGAGGGAAGCGATGGCGTTCCTCCTGAAGGAAGGTTTCCGGACGCCGACGGAGATTCTGAAGCCCGGTCTCGTTGCGCTCTTCGAGCCAACGGGTACCGAACAGAGGGTGCTCGACGGACACCGTGTGCTCCTCACGATCATAATGAACAATGCGCGCCTGGAGCGGTTGGTCAACACCGCTGCACTCGCCGCGGAAAACGAAAAGCCCTATCTCCTCGGCGAGATGAGCGCGGATCTTCAGAAGGGGATATGGAGCGAGCTCGACGCGCCCCGCGTGAAGACCGATGTGTACCGCCGCAATCTCCAGAGGGCCTACATCGAGACCATGGGGCTGAAACTGAATCCGCCGCCCTGGTCACCCCCTCCGGGGCTTCCTCCCGGAGTCGTCATGATGCCTCCGCCCCCCCTTCCGGGTGAAGCGCGCGCAATCATACGCGCCGGGCTCATGGACCTGGACGCTTCGATCACGCGGGCCCTGCAGAAGCCGTCTGACCGGGAGACGAAGGCGCACCTCCTGGACAGCAGGTATCAGATCTCGAAGATCCTCTACCCGGAAAGGAAGATGTAGCCCTTGTCCGGAGTGAGACAGGTATGATCCGGCGTCACGCCTTCGTTTGGCATGCCTCTCTTGGTCCCGNNGTCCCGCCTTCAACTGGCGGGGACTCCGCTGCTTATTCCCCTTTCACCGGAATCACCGCCGCAATGAACCTCTTGTAGAACGCGACGCTTCCCGTGAGAAGAATGGCCCCCATGGTGGTGTACGGAAACGAAAGGTAATAGGGCGGTATGGAGGAGTTGCGGAGCGATATCCCTGCGGTCATCATGAGGGCGATCATGATGTATCCCCGCCATGCGGTGAACGCAAAGACACATGCGCGCTCGGGGAGTTCACCGATCCTTGCGATGTTTTTCCGGACGATGCCGGCGAAGAGGAAGACGTACCCGGCTGCGGCAACGGCGATCGATCCCGCCTCGATGGAGGCGATCACCGGGAGCGAAAACACACCCAGCCACAATGCGCCCCGGAAGCAGAGAAGGCCCCCGGCGAACGTCCAGAGGACTCCCGCAATCGCATAGAGGAAATAGCGGGGGACGGCGGGATTGAATCGTCTGATCATTCCTGAATATAACGAATACCCGGGCGGGATACCCGCCGGGGGGCCTGTCTCCAAAACGAAAGGAGTCCTCCAATGGATGTTGCCGATATTCTGCAAGTGCTGTTTCGCTGGATTCATATTGTCGCGGGCATCCTGTGGATCGGCCTGCTGTACTGGTTTAACTGGGTCAACGTCCCTCTGGGCGCGGTGCTGGACGGAGACGTCAAAAAGAAGATCATCCCTGAAATGATTCCCCGCTCCCTCTACTTTTTTCGATTCGCCGCCCTCTGGACATTTGTGGCGGGACTTCTCCTCCTGGGACTCGTTTTCTACCACGGCGGGCTGATGTTCGAGCAGGGTGCGGAAGGGTGGGGCCTGCCGGGCATCGTCATGCTTGCCGTTGTGTTCTTGTTTTTCCCGGTCTATGACGCGCTCGCGAAGAGTTCACTCGGGAAAAACATCCGGGCATTCG
This sequence comes from Ignavibacteriota bacterium, assembly GCA_003157485.1. Lineage (GTDB taxonomy): Bacteria > Bacteroidota > Ignavibacteria > UBA10030 > UBA6906 > Fen-1273. The sequence goes on along the minus strand of PMJQ01000119.1, from coordinate 1,343 downwards.
GGGCGGTCGGATTCGTTCTCATCGCCGCGATTGTCTACGCGATGATCTACTGGGCCGGGTTCAGTTACAGGGCGTACAGTATCCATATAGGCGTGATGTTCGGCATGATCATGGTCATGAATGTCTGGATGAGGATCTGGCCCGCCCAGAAGAAGATTATCCCCGCGCTGAAAGAGGGGACGCCGCCGGATGCCGCCCTTGTCGCCCGCACCGCACAGCGCTCGCGCCACAATACGTATCTCTCGGTTCCTCTCGTCTGGACGATGATCAACTCCCATACCGTGGTCCCCGGCGCCGACAGTCCGCTCTGGCTTCTTGGCGTCGTTCTTGTCGGCTGGGGCGGTGTGACGCTCATTTACGGAAAGTCCACGAAGATCAAGGGGATGTGAAACTCCAGGGTCTGCCGGTCGCCGGAGAATTCAAGGCGGTCTACATCTCGAGCAGGAAAGTGTTCGTCGGAAGCAGGCTGAGACGGACTCGGAAACTGTTCGCGCTCGACTGTGTGTTCACCCGTCTCACCGGCTCCGGGCGGTTCACGATCCGGATTCACGCTGAGAACCCGGTGATACAGGCGCTTCACCTGAAGAATGTCTACCGGTTCGAAGAGGTCGGTCAGGTCGGATTCAAAGTGATCCGGGATGTTGTGACTGATCTCGATACGGGGACCGTGTACAAACTCTCAAAAGGCTGAACGGGGCGGGATGTCCTCTCATCTCCGACCGCCGCTTCCACCTGAAGACCGCGATTCAGAGCTGTGCGCGGGTGCAGGTGCAGGAGCCGGTGCGGAAGTTGGCTGAACAGGTGTGTATGACGGCGGAGGAGGTGCCGGGGAACTCGTCCTTTCTCCGCGGGGTGCCGCGACCACAGGTCCCGGTGACGGATTCGTCCGCCTTGCTCCGGTTGTCCGTGCCGGTTGTGTCCCCGTCCCTCCTGATCCGTTCCCGTGTCCGGTTACGACAGGGACGGGGGATGAAAACAGGGGGTAGCCGTAGAGGATCGGTGGAGGGAGATAGTCGAATACATACACCACGGGTTGATCAATGAAAGCCGGTTGTGTGTCGGTCTCATCGGCCGGTTCGCTGTCCGTGAGGTAGAACTGCGTATAGCACCCGCCGAAAGAAAGTGAACCTGAAAGGATGAGGGTCAGAGCGGCAAGGCCTGGTCCTGGAGTCTTCATTGTGGTGGTCCCTTCTGCGGTCACTCAGAATTGCAGCAATTGTCGTGCCTCCTGAAATCCTCCGGAATGCGATGTTTTTCCACGGTCAACTGTCCTTGTGGATGGCATCAATGTCCTCTCGAATGGACATGGCTGCGGATCCCATGGGCCGGCCTCCAGCTCTTCC
>PMJQ01000154.1 GCA_003157485.1 Ignavibacteriota bacterium | reverse complement strand
CCGGGGGGAGGTTGTCGAAGCTGAAGAACCCGTTGATATCGGATGCCGCATTCCCCCCGCGACCCATGAGAGAAACCTGCGCGCCGGGGAGCGGTTCGCCGGACTCTGCATCCTTCACGAATCCTTCGAGCCTCCCCACCGCACGCTCGGCGGGCCCGATGAGCCACGGGAGTAGCTCGGGAGGAGCGCCCCCGAGCGAAGGGTGCGACGTGGAGAGAGTGATCTTTGCGTTCTTCCAGTCCTCGCCGGTGTTCTGTCTCACGTACGCGGCGTATGTCAGGCTCACAATCGAATCGGAGGAGCCCGCCCGCACGTCGTATTTCGGCGTCCAGCCGGCCTGCGGCACGATATACGTGCACTCGAGCGTGAGGGGGCCAGCGCGGGGCACATCGAACGTTATCGTGATTTCCTTTTCGCTCTTCTCCGGGCTTCCGCCTATCTCCCTGATCTCCCTCTGCACCGTCTGTAACGACTGCTGCGTCTCCGTGGTCTGGTCGTTCACCGCGCGCGATTCCTCGTCGAGCCTCGTGAGTTCGGAATCGAAGAAGCCGAGGAGTTTCCTGTAATCGTCGACAGACGGGCGCTGCGTTTTCAGTTCTCGCGCGATCGATTCCTGCGAGGCGAACCCGATCTTGGAGATGAAGTCCTTCTGCTGCGTGATGACCGCGGCCCTGTCGTTGAGTTCGCGAATGTGCTTTACAAGCGCCTTGCTCCTGTCGAGGAGAGGTTTGATCCTCGCCGTGCTTACCGTGTCCAGGAACATCCGGTGGACCTTCACCTCCATGATTTTTGCGTTCTCGATCCCCGTGGCCGACACGCGGACAGACTCGTCCTGCATCTGCGCCGGGAGGTGTGAGACGATCACCTCCTGCACTCCCGGAACGAGCGTGGCCTTCCCCTCCCGCGTCACCATCGCGCGGTCCGTATAGACCGTTGCCGCAATGATGCGGGACGGCGTCTTCGAATCGCCCGCCCCGGGGGGCGCGGCGGCCGTCCCTGCCGGCAGAGCTGCAAGCACCGAAAAGAGAACGACGAGGATGTGCCTTCTCATGCGGATACCCTCCGGGAGTGAGTGTCCCTGGGTGATGTCGAAGAATGAAGATGCGCGCGCGTCAGCGCGCCAGCGGGAGGAACGCGCCTTGCGGAACTGCGTCAGGGGAAATGTAGGGAGGGGGGGAGGTAAAGTCAATGCCGCGATGCGTTCGAGGAGAAGCTCGGCTGATGCAACAATCGCCGCGGTCCGGGAGCACCCTCAGGAGAGTTTCCCCAGGTGGCGGGGGAGGCGCGATTTGTAGTTCCTGCTCAGCATCAGGCGCGTGCCGTTCATCAGGATGACGGTGAGATCGCCGTGGAACAGGGGCTGCATCTCCCTGATCCTGTCGATGTTCACGATCGTCGAGCGGTGTATCCGGATGAACTGCGCCGGATCGATGCGCGACTCGAGGTCGTTCATCGTTTCACGGATCAGGTGCGACGTCGTCCCGACGTGAAGCGTGAGGTAATTTCCCGCCGCTTCGATCCAGTCGATCTCCTCGACCTTCAGGAAAACGATCCGGCCGCCCGTCTTCACGATGAGCCGCCGTATGTAGCGGGAATCGCCGTCGACGCTCCCCAGAAGCGTCTTGAGTTGCTTTTTGAACGGCTCGGGGGACTCGGTGAGGAGCTGCGCCTTCGCTCGGGTCAACGCGCCCTGGAAACGCTGGGCGGCAAAGGGCTTAAGGAGGTAGTCGAGCGCGTGAAATTCGAAAGCGCGGAGCGCGTGTTCGTCGTAGGCGGTCACGAATATGACGGCGGCCACCCGGTCGACGCCGACGGCCTTCAGGACTTCGAACNNGCGACAGCATGTACTCCGTCCACGCACTCACCGATGACTTCGATTTCAGAATCCCGCTCCAGGAACATCCTGATTTTTTCCCTGGCGAGAGGTTCGTCATCAACGATGAGAGTCCGGATTTTCTGGGTGCTGACCCTGGGCGACGACAGAGGGCTCATACGATTCTGTACGGAGAGGGATCTGTAATGTTACACGTAAACCTGCTGGCGCCCCTGTGGACATCAGAAATGACTGGTTCGTCCCGTACAGCTGCCGGAGCCTCGCCTTTGTGTTCCCGATGCCGATCCCTTCGACAAAACCCGCGGGGAGGCCCGGCCCGTCGTCCGACACCCGTATTTCAAGCGTTGTTCCGTTGCACCGGGCGGCGACGGTGACCGTTCCCGTCGTGCTCCGGGTCGCCACGCCGTACCGGATGGAATTCTCGACAATCGGCTGCAGCACAAGATTCGGGACCATCGCTTCCAGCGCCTCGCCGGAGACGTCCATCGCCACAACGAGTCTCTCTCCGAACCTCAGTTTCTCGATTTCGACGTACNNTTCGGCGAGCTTGGCCTCGAGCCGCGACGTCTGCAGCTCCCTCTCCCGGTGATGCCTGTAGTAGTCGATGCTGTAACTCGTTGCGAGGAGGAATGCGTACGTCAGGTAGCGGAAAAAGAGCCCGCTCTTCATGAGCATGATCGACGTTTGCAGGTACGGTTTCGCGTCGCCGTCGACGGCATGGAGGAAAAGCGTGTAGAGCGCGATATGGAGAACGGGGACAAGTATGAACGCGGGAATATGCCAGCGCAGGCTCCGGACGGCCGGTCCTCCTCCGAGAGGGTAACGTCTCCCCAGCCAGACGATGAATGGGAAGAGGAGCGCCCAGACGTACCAGTAGCTGAGGAGGCCGACGAGTATGTCGTTCCAGGTGTATTTCGACTCCTCCTGTGCCATCCCCACGTAATTCTGAAACACGAACAGGAGGCCGATCCCCGTGAAGGCGCCGAATATGATGATCCATTCTTTCCACTTCCACGATCTGAACGGATTTTCCTCACCGTGAATCATGCAGTTGCCGCCCTCTGTGTACGGGATTTTGTGAATGTTGAGAAGAAAGAACATGAAAGGACTGTCACACCGCCCCCGTCCTTAGGGGGGGATTGACCGGACGGGGGAAAGTTGCGAAACGACTATACGTCCGGCGTGTTTCAGATGCAACAGCTTTGGGACGAGATGGAGAGTGGCGGTGACGGAACGTCCGCCCGTCGTGCCGGGCGTCGTTGTCCCTGCTGCCGGGTCGTCCTCACCGCGCACCTCCGGCTGCCTGCATACTCCCCCCCCGTCCCGCCTCTGTACGAAGCGGGACAAACCTTATCATTTCCTCCGCATAAAGTCAATAACAGGCCCCATTCCGCCTTCTTGCGTGATTGAGAATCTCCTGAAATAGTGGTATCCTTCGTGTCTGCAGGAGAGCGCAATGGTCGGCCAGACGATCCTAAACTATAAGATCATCGAAAAGCTCGGCGAGGGGACAATGGGGGTTGTCTACAGGGCCCAGGACCTCACGCTCGGGCAGACTGTTGCCGTCAGGTTCCTCCCGGTTCAGCTTTCCCGCTCGGAAGTCGATCGTGCCCGTTCCATCCTTGAGGCGCGGGCCGCCTCAACGCTCACCCACCCGAACATCTGCACAATCCATGCGATAAAGGAGTACACCGGCCAGATGTTCGTCGTCATGGACTACGTTGAGGGGGAGACGCTCCGCAAGAAGCTGACGTCCGGCCCCGTGCAGGTCAGGCGGGCGATTGAGATCGGGATGCAGGTGGCGGAGGGACTGGCGATACTCCATGATCACGGGATGGTCCACAGGAACATCAAGCCCGAGAACATCATGATCCGGAAGGACGGGGTCGTCCAGGTGATGGATGTCGGGCTTCTCAGACGGGGGAGCCTTTCAGCCGAGGCGAGGGAAGGGGTCCCGGTCGGCACTGCCGCGTACATGTCCCCCGAACTGATACAGGGGCACGCTTCGGACCCGCGGACCGATATATTCTCGCTCGGCGTCGTCCTCTACGAGATGCTTTGCGGCCAGCCCCCCTTCAGGGGGACGGATGAAGCCGCGCTGATGCAGGAGATTTTGAATGCGGAGCCCCGGCCTCTCTCGTCGAGCGTCGAGGGGATCGACAGTGTGCTTGACGATGTCGTTCTCGAGTGTCTTGTGAAGGATCAGGCGGAACGATACCAGTCTGCGAGGGAGCTTGCCAAAAACCTCCGCCGGTACGTAAGGGGAGCGGCCGGCCCCGCTGCGGAGCGGATGGTGAAAGTTCACGTCAGCAAGGTTACCGGCCCCCCGCTGATATACAAACCGGGAACGGCCATCGCCGGGCTTGTGAAGTACGTAACATTCTCCCCGGCAAGGACCGATGCCCCGGGGGCGGGCGAGCCCGCCGGGGGCGGACCGCCCGGGTCCCCTCCCTCTTCCAGCTCGACGCTCTATCTTTTTCTCCCGTGGATACTCCTCCTCATCTCACTCGGCGCCGCCGCAACGTTTGCGCTCCTCTACTACCGGGGACCCGCTCCCGAACCGCGGTCCGTCCGCTCCTCCATACTGCCCCCTGAGAACTCCACGTTTACCAGGAAGTCCGGGGGGGCGAACGGAGGGCATTTCGCTCTCTCGCCGGACGGGACGAGGATGACGTTTGCGGCGACGGACTCCACTGGGGTGACCCGTCTCTGGGTCCGCTCTCTGAGTTCGCTGCAGTGTTCACCGCTTGCGGGGACCGAAGAAGCGTCCTATCCGTTCTGGTCGCCGGACAGCAGGGAGATCGGTTTCTTCTCGGGGGGGAAGCTCAGAACGATGGACGCCGCGGGGGGTCCTGTCGGGACGCTCTGCGACGCGTCGTCCGGAAGGGGAGGAACCTGGGGGAGCAGCGGCGTCATCGTCTTTTCTCCTTCGACGGCCGAGCCTCTCAGCCGGGTCCCGGCATCGGGAGGGACTCCCTCGCCCGTCACGGTGCTTGACTCGTCGAAACTCGAGCATTCTCACCGGTGGCCCTGGTTTCTTCCGGACGGCACCCACTTTCTCTATCTTGCCCGCGCGTCCTCCACCGACATTCTCTACGTCGCATCGCTCGACGGGAAGGAAAACAGGGAGCTCCTGCGGAAGCATTCGAACGTCGTGTACGGCGACGGCTGCCTCCTGTTTATCGAGGAGGGGGTGCTGATCGCGCAGCCGTTTGATGCGCCCGGGCTCGCGCTGAAGGGTCTCCCCGCCACCGTTGCGGAAGGTGTGCTGTACGATCCGGGATACGGCCGGGGAGAATTCTCTGTCTCGGGGCACGGAGAGCTCCTGTATGCGGAAGGTGCGGCGGAAGAGTCGGGACTGGCATGGTTCGATCGCTCGGGGAGCTTCAACGGTTTTGTTGCGCGATCCGTCAGGAACGCCGACGCGCGGATCTCACCCGATGGAATCAAGGTCGCGTATTCGAACGACATCGCGGAAGGGGCGGCGAGGCATCTGACGTCCGACCTGTGGGTCTATGACCGTCTCCGGGGCGTGGCGTCGCGGTTGACGTTCGATCCGGGGGATGAAGTGGACCCGGTCTGGTCGCCTGATGGCAGGCAGATAGTGTTCGCTTCCAACCGCAGTGGCAAGGCGAACCCCTACCGGATGAACGCCGATGCGACGGCGGGGGAGGAATCGCTTGCCGGTTCCGACTACAATCTCTTTCCGACGGACTGGTCCGCCGATGGCAAGCTCATCGCGCTTCAACGTGCACCCTCGAGGGGGGAGAAGTGGAGCATCTGGATCCTTCCGCTTGCCGGCGGCGGAAAGCCCTACCTCTGGATGAAGAGCGATGCTGACGTCCAGCTTGGAAAATTCTCCCCCGACGGCCGCTGGATGGCGTACGTGTCCGACGAATCGGGGGAACAGGAGATCTATGTCCGTCCCTTCCCCGGTCCCGGGAGTAAGACACAGATCTCGCTGCATGGCTGCAACGGCGAGGCCTTCTGGCGGCGGGACGGGAAGGAACTGTATTTCATGTCTCTCGATTCCCGGGTCATGGCGGCCGAGCTTTCACGCTCCGCCTCCAGTCTGAAACCGGGGAAGCTCAGGGAGACGTTCGACGCGCGCTCGCGGGGGATCAGGTCTTTGCGCGGGGTCACCCCCGACAATCAGCGGCTGCTCGGCGTCTACAATCCCTCGGACGCCAGGCCGGCCGACCTGAAGCTCGTTACCGGCTGGGTCGGCGAGACCCGGATGCCGTAACACCCCTCCGCAGAGGGGAGCAGGATTCTGCGGCACGAGAAAGCAATAAGGGGACGGAACTCCGCCGTACCCCACCCGTTCTTGATGAGGAGGCTGCCATGGTAGGATCGACAATCTCACACTACAAGATCCTCGAGAAAATCGGCGAAGGTACCACAGGCACCGTATACAGAGCCCAGGACACGAAGCGCGACAGGCTCGTGGCGCTGAAGTTCCTTCCCATCCGTCACACGCTGTCGGAATCAGACAAGCAGCGGCTGAAGCAGGACGCGACGGCCGCCGCGCTCCTCGACAATCCGTACATCTGTTCGTTCTATTCCCTCAAGGCGGAAAAAGACGACTACTTCATCGTGATGGAATTCGTCGAGGGAAAGAGCCTGCGGCACAGCATGCCCGTGATGAACAACCAGGTGGCGATCAATTTCGCCATCGTCATCTGTGCGGCGTTCCAGGAGGCGCACGCGAAAGGGATCCTCCACAGGAACGTCCGGTGCGACAGCATCATGGTGAGCCCGAAACGGCGCATCAAGGTGCTCGGATTCGGCCAGGCGAACCTGAAGGACGCGTTGAAACTCCAACGAACGCCAGGGTCGGCGGAGGATGCGGCCTACGTGTCCCCGGAGCAGATCCAGGGGGTCGCCCTCGACAGGAGGTCCGACATTTTCTCCCTCGGTGTGCTCTTCTATCATATGCTCTCGGATCAGATCCCATTCCGCGGGGACCATGAAGCGGCGATGTTCTATTCCGTCCAGAACGAGAAGCCGGTGCCGCTCCGCCAGTACCGGCCCGACCTCTCCCCCGGGTTCGTGTCGATCGTGGAGAGGGCTCTGGAAAAGAACCCGGAGGACCGCTATCAGACCGTGGACGAGATGCTCGCCGAGCTCCGGCATCTGAAGCGCGCCTCGTTCTCCATCTCGAAGGTTTTCAACCGTCCTTCGGGGGAGACGAAGCGGCCCATGACGAAACCTTTCATACGGTTTCAGGGGAAGACCGCCGGTATTCCATGGGGGAAAATGCTCCCCATGCTCGTCGGCGTCCTCGTGCTGATTCTCGTGGCGATATTCGTTATCCGGGCGCTCATCAACCCCTGACCCGGATCCGCCGCACGGGTTCTTCGTCCTCTCACGGTCCGTGAGAGTGGCTCCCGACGTCCTGAGCGGCGAGGGGCATTGATACTCCCCTCTTCCGGCCCCCGCGCTGGAGAAGGGCGCGGGGCCGGATCGGACATGTCTCGCGGAGCTCGAGCCGTTGTCCGCGGGGATGGATACTCGCTAGAGCGCTCCCAGCATCTTTTCCGCTTTCACTCTGACGAACGCGTAATTGATGAACGGCAGGACGTTGTCCCGCGCCGCCTTCGTCGCATATTCCCTGGCCTCCCTCCCCTTGCCGCTCTCCCGGAGCGCAAGCGCCAGAGTGTACAGAACGACGGGATCCTGCTGGTTCGCCTGCTTCAACTCCTCTATTGCCTTGGCGTAGTCCTTCCCCTGAAGCTCGATCCTCCCCGCGAGCTCGTGCGCAAACCGGATCTGGTTCCTGTTGTTCACGGTCTCCGCCCGCTTCTTGTATTTCTCCGTTTCGGTTCGGGCCGCGGCGACGTCCCCCTTTGCCAGGTACACCTTTGCAAGGTCATAGTGATGAATACTCTCGCTGAATTCCTTCACCCCCTTTGCCAGCGACGATTTGCGGATCAGTGCGATAGACGAGTTGAACTTCTCGAGCGCCTGATCGGCTTTCCCGTCATTGAGAAGTATGTTCGCCATCAGGTTGAGATCGGCGGACATTGACCCGGCATCGTTCGTGCGTTCGGCGATGCCGTATTCCTTCTCGATCTCCTTCAACGCAAGATCGGGTTTTCCCTCGTCCTGGTATACGACGCCCCGGGCGAACAGGGCAAACCGCCGCTCCCCGTCATTCCGGGCTCCGTCGTACAGCTTCTGAATCTCGGCCAGTGCTTCGTCGTGCTTGTTCTGATACATGAGGCAGGCAGCGATCCCCACGAACGAATTTGCAAACTGCGGATTGACGGAAAGCGCCTTTTCGTACTGGGCTATCGACTCGTCGAACCTCCCCGTCTTGAGGAGAAGCTCGGCGTAGGAATCAAAGGGATTCGGGTCGGTCGGGAGGAGCTCCGTGTATTTCTTGAATATCTTCTCCGCGTCGTCGTATTTCTCCATCGCCCGGTACGTATAGCCGAGCTGATTGTACGCCGGGCCGTATCCGGGCGCCAGTTCTGTCGCTTTCTTCAGGTGCTCTGACGACCGCGCGTAGTCCTGCTGCGCAAAATACGTCGTCCCGAGAAGCGTCTGCGCACGCTCATCGTCGGGATACGCGTCGACGAGCTCCTTGTAGAGCTTCAACGCGGTGGCGGGGTCGCCGTACGATGCGGCCTTGAGCGCCCTGATTTCGAGCTGCTCCCCCTTCGAAGCGTGCCCCGCCGACTCGTCGGCCTTTGTCAGCGCCGCAAAGAACTCTTTCGTGGTGGGCGCCGACTGCGCGAGATACAGGTGGGCGAGGGCGAAGTTCGGATCCTTTTCGACTGCCCCCTGGAAATAGGGAATGGCGTCCGTGCCGCGGAGATTGTCGAAAAGCACCCTCCCTTCGATGAACTGAGAAAGCGCCTCCCTGGACTCCGTGGTAACCGGGATTTTGTCCGCCGCTTGCGCTCCGGCGGTCAGAAGCGCCAGCGTAAGAAGGACCCCCGCGGAAACGGAATACCGCCCGTGTGAATATCTCATGAATGCCTCCGGATGGTGTGTATGGGAAAGTGGACGATGCAAGGATACTCAATTCCGGCCATGCCAATCAACGGGAATGTGCCGGGCGGGGAAGGGGTGGGACGAAAGGGAGGTGATCAGGGACGGGGCGGATGCCCGATTGCTCAGGATGGACGCCGGAGGCGGGGCGCCGGGGCACCGCGGCTGGTTTCGGAGGCGTAGGCGTTATT
>PMJQ01000194.1 GCA_003157485.1 Ignavibacteriota bacterium | reverse complement strand
GGATGGGTGTGCCCATTCAGCGCGTCAATACTCTCATCAATGGTAAGCGTGACATGTCTGCTGAGTCAGCAATCCTGCTTTCCCGCAGTTTGAAGACTTCTTCGGAATTCTGGATGAATCTTCAAGTTGCTTTCGACCTCTTCAAAGCCAGCAAACGCCTCGGACACGCCGCGTAGCCACCTGCTGGAAGTGATTCAGGTAATAGCAGAAGTGGTAGCAGAACATCACTGTCCGCTACCAGTTGCACCGGAAAAGTGGCGATTCCGATCTACCTGAAGGTCTCAAGCGGTTTCGTAAACCGCAGGTCGTTGGTTCAAATCCCGACTTCTTCTGGCGGGATCTGTTGCTCCTTCCTCTTCCGCCGCTCCAACGGAATCAAACCCGTCGAGATAGTCAGGGTCATGGCGTGTCTGAACGGGTTCGGTTGCCGGCCGGGCGTTCCGCCGGTGGTGCAGGTACATTTGATTTTGAAATCAGCCACGCCTATCTTTCTTTCACCAGCTCTTTCACAAGGCGTCCGACTCTCCCGCATGCGGGACTCCGGACGCCTTTTTTGCTGTCTGCATGTGACGCCCGGTTCTTATGACCACCACTGGCATGGTGTTTCACATTCAGCGGTTCTCCCTCCACGACGGGCCCGGCATACGAACGACGGTCTTCCTCAAGGGATGCGCACTGGACTGTTTCTGGTGCCATAACCCCGAAGGACAGCACGTCTATCCCGAGCTCCGGTTCTTCCCCTCCCGATGCATCGCCTGCGGATCCTGCGTCGGGGCCTGTCCCCGCGGTGCCCATCAGCTCGATCGGGGCGTACATACGTTCAACCGGGAGCGCTGCGATGGAACGGGCGCATGCGCCGCGTCATGCTATTCCGGGGCGTTGCAGATGGAGGGGAGGCATATGAACATCGCGGAGGTGATCGACGAAGTCATCGTCGACCGGCCATTCTATGAATCTTCAGGTGGGGGAGTCACGCTCTCCGGGGGAGAACCGACGTTTGACAGCGCGTTCGCGCTCGCCTTGCTCCGTGCGTGCAAAGAGCAGGGACTGCACACGGCCGTTGAAACATGCGGCGAATGCCCGTCCGAATCTCTCGCGTCCCTCCTCCCGGTGACAGACCTTTTCATGATGGACATCAAGGCTATCTCGCAAGAGACGCACCGGCATGCCACGGGGAAAGGGAACAGCCGTATACTTGCCAATGCGCGGATGCTGGCGGCAACTGGAGTCCCGATCGTATTCAGAACCCCGGTGGTTCGTGGCGTGAATGACACGAAAGAGGAGATCTCCAGGATCGCGACGTTTGTGCGGGAACTTGCCTCACTCCGGGATCTCCGGGGAGGGAACGGCTCAGCGCCGGGGAAGATACGGTACGAGCTCCTCACCTTCCACAGGCTCGCCTCTGACAAATACAGGAGCCTCGGGCGGCCGAACAGGGCCGCATCACTCGATTGGCTCTCGGGCGGGGAAATGCAGACTCTCCTCCGGGTGGCAAAGAGCGCCGGACTCGACGCGCGTATCATCGGGTAGGTAATGACAGCCGACATCACACACAACGAAATGAACACCGAACAAGAGTCACGGGACCTGACGTTCGCAGAGCGGATCGCCATCCTCCGCGAAACCAAGATGCGCCATACGAAAGAGAAACGTGAGGCCCTCGGGGCTTTGGACATGGACGACCTCCCCATGATCCTCCCCCCCCGGGAAATCAGAAAGGTCGTCCGCATCATCAGCGGATCAGGTCTCGCGATGCAGGATGCCGTCTTCAGCACGTTCACGCCGAAGAGCAACCACCCGAGCGGCGGGATATTCGGAGCGCGCGCCTGCGGGGAAAACATCCGTGCACTCATGGAGATGCATCCGCCGTATGTCGACCCTGTAAGCTCGCTCGCCGGGGCCTATATGGCCCACTTCATTTCGTACAGAGACCCGGGGTGGAATCCCGACCTGGACTACGGGCACCTCCGCGCCGAGCAGGAGAAGTACAGGCTTCACCACGGCATCGGGGCCGTGCAGCACTTCTGCCAGGATATGACGATAGGATTCGAGCTCGGCTGGGACGGCATACTCGAGAAGATCAGGCATTTCCGGGGAGTGAACAGGGACGAGGAAGCGCAGGAACTCTACGACGGACTTGAACAGATGGTGCTGGGTATACAGACCTGGATCGGCCGCCATGCCTCCGCGGCCCTGTCCATGGCTGAATCGGAAACGCGTCCGCAGCTCCGTTCGAACCTCCGCGAAATCGCGGAGATCAACGCCCGACTGGTCCACAACCCTCCCGGAACATTCAGGGAAGCCTGCCAGTGGATGCTCTGGTATCAGCTCGCCGGGAAGATGTACAACATGGGGGGATCGCTCGGGCGCATCGACAGGTTTCTCCTTCCCTTCTATCAAAGGGACATCGCGCGCGGCATACTGACGGACGAGGAAGCGACGTTCCATCTTGCGTGCCATTTTATCATGGATACGAGCTATACGCAGCTCGGGGGGCCGGACTCGGAAGGGCGCGACACCACGAACCCGCTGTCGTTTCTTATGCTTGAGGCCGCTCATCTCCTGAAAGTCCCCGTCAACGTTGGCGTCAGCGTGGGAAACGATGTTGATCCGCGCCTTCTCCGCAGGGGCGTCGAGATACTGTTCGAGGACAGGACCGGCATACCGAAATTCCTCGGTGTTGAAAGGACCGCCGAGGGGTTCGCAAGGAACGGATACCCGATCGCACTCGGGAGGGAGCGGGCCTATGCCGGGTGCCACTGGTGTGCGATCCCGGGGCGCGAGTACACAATGAATGACTGCGTCAAAGTGAACTTCGCTGCGGTGTTTGATGTGGCACTCCACGACATGATCGCCTCACGAGGACGTGGCGGCAGCGCCGGAGAAGGCGTACAGGCGCTGTGGAATCGATTCCAGCAGCATCTCCGGAAGAGCGTCGAGGTCGTTGCTGAAAGTCTCGATTTCCATATCGACAACATGTACCGGGTCTTTCCCGAGCTGCATCTGGACCTCCTCTGCCACGGCCCGATAGAAAAGGGCCGGGATGCATCACACGGAGGGGTCGAGTTCTATAACCTGTGCGTCGACGGGGCGGGACTGGCCACGGTTGCGGATTCGTTTGCCTCACTCGAGCAGCGACTCGACAGGGAGGAGCGCCTCACATGGCCCGCTCTTCTGGCACTCATCGACGGCAACTGGGCGGGAGCGGACGGGGAAAAATCGAGGCTCATGATGAAGTGCGTTCCCCGGTACGGCATCGGCTCTTCACGCGCCGACCACTGGGGGGTCTCGATCGCCCGCGCGTTCACCGAGATCGTCAGGAGCATGAAGACCCCCCACGGGTTCAACATGATACCCGGTATATTCTCCTGGGCGGCGACGATCACCATGGGAAAGGACGTAGGCGCAACGCCAAACGGACGGCGGGCGGGGGACCCGATCTCGCACGGCCCAAACCCCGACCCGGGATTCAGGCGCGACGCCTCCCCCACGGCGCTCGCGCTGGCCGTTGCCGCTGTGCAGCCCGGGTTCGGCAATACCGCCCCCATGCAGATCGAATTCGATCCCGGGTTTTCAAAGGACAGCGGGGCGATTGACAGGGTCGTTGAGTTGATAAGGACGCATTTTGCTCTGGGGGGAACTCAGATCAATATGAATATCATGGACAGGGCCGCCGTTCTGGAAGCGCACAGGGACCCGTCCACGCACCCGGATCTCGTCGTGCGTGTGACGGGATTCAGCGCATACTTCGCGAGCCTCTCAAGCGAGATGAGGCAGATCGTCGTCGACAGAATACTCGCCGAAGAATCTTAAGGCCGTCATGAGCACTTCAGCGCGTCAGCGCTTCCTCGCCTACGTGCGGGACCCCCGGTCCGCCCCGGGGGTCATCTCCCCGTTCCTTCCCCACCCGGATGTCGTCCGGGAGACGCTGGCCTGGTGCGGTCTCGCGGGAACAGGAGAAGCGGTTGCAGACGAAATCGCGCTGTCACAGCATCTGGGCTACGAGCCCATGTTCATGACCGAATGCTCCGGACTCATATTCAACTGGCGGATCGACGAAGCCCGCTCCTCCGCCGGCACGTGCACGCGCGTCATCGCCACACCGAGAGGAGAATGGAAATGGAAGTCTCCCCGGCAGGAGGTCCCGTGGAGCGATGACGCCCCCCTCCCCGTGCAGACGCCGGAGGACCATGCTTTGCTCGTTGCGGTGTGCGAACAGGTTTCGGAACAGGAGACGGCGATACGGGAGTACTTCCGCCAGTGGCGCCTCCGGGTCGGCGAGGGGGGGGTGATCGTCCTGGGGCATCCCCACCCGTCGTGGCTCGGGTTCCAGATCAACCCCTCGAATATATTCTTTCACTGGAACGACCTGCACGACGATTACGTCCGCTCCATGGAGGCAATCTGCCGGGCATCACTGTATGTCATGTCGATCGCTCTTGATGAAGGGATCGATTTCATGAGCGATTCCAGCTACGGGCTCGAGATGACGTCCCCGGCCCTTTTCGCGGCAATGGATCTGCCGTATATCCGCAGGTTCGCTGCGTGGACGCATGATCACGGCGGACTGTTTTGGTATCACAACTGCGGGTTTACGCGCAGGCTGATACGTGAAGGGGTATTCAATACGCTGGGGGCCGATCTTATCGAAACGATCGCGCCTCCCCCCGAGGGGGACAATGATATTGCCGAATCAAGGAAAGTAATCGACCGGCGGATTTGCACGAAGGGGAATCTGAATCTCCGGCTCCTCAGGGACGGGACCCCCCCGGAGATCGCCTCGGGCGTGCGCGCAATCGCCCGCGCGGTCCGGGGCGAAGCCCACGTGCTTTCGACTGCGGACGCCGTTCTGCAGGGCACCCCCCCTGAGAATTTCGCCGCGTTCATCGATTCGGCACACGAGGCTGCGCGCGAATGAACAGCGTCCCATATACGACGGGGGAGCCATGAGACGAATAGTGCTCTTTGCGCTGCTCTGCGCGGTCATGGGGGTCTCCTGCGGAAAGAAAGACGACGCGGTCGTTCTCCGGGACTGGAATTTCGGCGGGAAACCAAGGATGATCGAATGGCTGCGCCAGAGAGTCGACCAGTTCGAGCGATCCCACCCCGGCGTCAGGATTGAGCAGAGCCAGAAGAGCTGGAACATGATCCGTGAGCTTCTGTACGCGGATTACAGCGTAGGATTGGGCCCCGACGTCGTCAACGTTCATGCAAACTACGCCGCCGAGTTCGGCGGGGCGGGGTACTACTACCCGCTTAACAGGTTCCCCGATTTCCGTGAGGTGAGCGGCTGGTACGTCCCCCACCTCCTGGAGTCCACGAGGTACAGGGAGGACTACTACGGCCTTCCCTGCTCCGGCATCGCGTTCGTCCTCGTGTGCAACAAGGATCTCTTCGACAAGGAGGGAATTTCCCCGCCGCGGACGTGGTCCGAATTCCGCGAGGCAGCCCGGCGGCTGACAAAAGACACCGACGGAGACGGGACGGTGGACCAGTACGGGCTCGTCCTTCTCGGCGGCGACAAGGGAGGATTCGCCTACCGCCTTGCCCCCTTTTTCCTGAAGGCGGGGGCGGAGATCCTGTCCGACGACCTGAAGACTGTCCGGTTCAACTCCCCCCGGGGCGTCGCGGCGCTCAGGCTCCTTGCAGACATGTACCAGGTCGACCACTCCGTCACCCCCGGGTTCCTTGCGTACACGCTGACGGAGGTCAACGATCTCTTCTGCTCGGATAAGGTGGCGATGAGCATCGAAGGTCCCTGGTTCCGGGGGATGGTCGATGACAAGAGCCCGGGGAAGAAGATCTATACCGTCCCCGTGCCGGTTCCGGACGACAGGATTGCGGACTATGATACCGCGCCGACGCTCCAGGACATGGTCATGTACTCGATCAACGCGCGCACGAAATATCCCGAGCGTGCGTGGGAGTTTATCAAATACCTCCGCAACGAGGAGGCGGACATGGCCTGGATCCGGGAAGACCTTGGAGCACTTGCGACGACGCGCCGGGCGCTCGAAAGTCCGGAAGCGAAAGCGCTCGCCGATCTCCCCGTCTACATGAATGAGCTCAGGCACGCACGACCGTGGCCTGCCCACCCTTGCATGATCGCTATCGCGAGCGACATTTTCGCGCCGTATACGGAAAAGGCGATTGTCGGGGAACTCACGCCACAGGCTGCGCTCGATCAGGCGGCGCGCGAAGCTCAGGAAATGATTGACGAGAAGAAATGAAGAAGTATACCCCGTATCTGCTACTCGCGCCGGCCCTCCTCTTTACGGGGTTCATACTCATCTACCCGGTTGTGCAGAACCTCATAAACAGCTTCAGGGACGTGAGCCTCGTCCGGCCGGGGGGCGGGTGGACCGGCGTTCTGAATTATGAACGCGTGTTCTCCGACCCGGTATTCTGGCTGGCGTTCAGGAACACGGTCATTTACGCCCTTGCCGGCACGGTGCTGGCGCTCATTGTCGGCCTCCTGCTCGCGCTCGTGCTCGACACGAATACGGGGAAGATGTGCTCCGCCGCGGCCTGCCTCTATTCGATCCCGTGGGTGATCTCTCCCGTTGTGGCGGGATTCGCGTGGAAATGGCTCCTCAACGATCACTTTGGCGTACTGAATTACTGGCTCTCATCCATCGGAATCGTACGGAACGGGACGAGTTGGCTCGGGGACCCCCGGCTGGCGCTTGTGTGCGTCATGGCCGCCCGGGCATGGCAGTTCTACCCGTTCGCCATGGTCATGTTTCTGGCCGGGCTTCAGTCCATACCCGGGGAACAGTACGAGGCGGCTTCCGTGGACGGCGCTACGGCGCTCAGGAAGTTCTTCTATATTACGCTCCCCAACCTGCGCCCGGTCTCATCGGTTCTCCTTCTTCTCGGCGTGATCTGGAGCTTCAACGATTTCACAATGGTGTTCGTCATGACACGAGGGGGGCCGATCAACGCGTCAATGGTACTCCCCGTCCTTGTCAGGGAATTCTCGTTCGTTCATTTCGACCTTGGGAAAGGCTCGGCCCTCTCCATCGTCATATTCGCGATGCTCTTCACGCTCTCGTATCTGTATCTGCGCATGCTCACGCGGAGGGAGCGGTTATGAGAAAGAAGCTCCTTCTCATCCCCGTCGCCTTGCTCGCACTTCTCGTCCTGCTCCCGTTCCTCTGGACCGTCTCCACGTCGCTCAAACCCCTGACGGAGGTGAACCGCTATCCTCCGGAGTGGACGAGCCCCTCCATGAGCCTGAAGCCGTACGGCGACATGTTCTTCTATCTCCCCTTTTCCCGCTACACGCTGAACAGCCTTATCGTGGCGACGAGCGCAACGGCACTCACGCTTGCCGTGGGGAGCCTTGCGGCGTTTGCGTTCGCCCGATTCCGGTTTCCGGGGAGAAGGCACATCCTCCTCCTTCTCCTCCTCTCGCAGATGCTCCCGGGGGCTTCGGTCATCATCCCCGTGTTTCAGCTTCTCAAGAACGCGGGGCTCTATGACACGCATGTCGGGCTCATCCTTGTCCACACCGCCGTTCTTCTTCCGTTCGTCATATGGCTCCTCCACGGGTTCTTCTCCGGCATCCCGACCGAAGTCGAAGACGCCGCCCTGATCGACGGGTGCTCGAGACTCCAGGCTCTCCGGAAGGTCATACTCCCGCTCGCTCTTCCGGGAATCGGCGCCACGGCCCTGTTTGCGTTCCTTGGATCGTGGAACGAATTTTTCTTTGCGCTCCTCCTGACGAACTCCGACGCGACACAGACGATCCCCGTGGGCATCGGGCTTTTCGTCGGCGAGTTCGAGGACGTCTGGAACCAGATGGCCGCGGCCGCCGTGTTTTTCAGCATTCCCCCGCTGATCCTTTTCCTCGTGATGCGGCGGACATTCATCAGGGGGATCGCCGCCGGGGCGCTCCAGTGAGGAACCGCGCCCATCGGGAACACCGTGCAGAACAACGATGACACGCGAAGAACTCTTACGGCTCCTCGGCTCCATCCGCAGCGTCCGCGCCGGCATACTGGGGGACTTCTGTCTCGACGCCTATCTTCTCCTGGATTCCCAGGCCTCGGAACCGTCTCTGGAGACGGGACTCCCCACGCGCCCTGTCCGCTCACAGCGGTATGCGCCGGGAGGAGCCGGCAATGTGGCCTGCAATCTCAAGGCCATGGGGGTGAAGAGCGTCTCCGTGTACGGCGTCCTCGGCGCCGATCCCTTCGGCCGGGAGATGCAGAGGATACTCGCCGACCACGAAATCGCGACGTCGGGCCTGATTGTGCAGCGCGAAAGGTGGGACACGCATGTGTACATGAAGCCGTTCGAAAAAGAGAAGGAGCAGCACCGGCTCGATTTTGGCACGTTCAACCAGATCCATCCTTCGACGTTCATGCATCTCCTGGAGAGCCTCGAGCGGGCACTCCCTGAACTCGATGTCATCATTTTGAAACAGCAGGTCCTGAACGGGGTGCACACGCGGGAGATGAGGGAGGCGCTCAGTTCTCTGGCAAAGAACAGTCCCGGGAAGATATTCATCACCGATTCCCGCCACTATCCGGATGACTACGGGGCCACATGCCGGAGGCTCCCGTACCGGGAAGCGGCAGGCTTCGTCCGTGGGGAACTTCACTCAGAGGAGTATCCGGAACCGTCGGTCATGGAGGATATCTGCAGGCAGTTGTTTCTCCGGTGGAGGGCTCCCCTGTTCGTGACCCGGCCCGACCAGGGATGCGTGGTGTTCGACGCCGGCGGATATCACGAAGTCCCCGGCCTCCTCTTCCTTTCCCAGATTGATACCGTCGGCTCGGGGGACAGCATGCTTGCGGGGATCGCCGCCGCACTCGCCGCAGGTGCGACGCCGGCGGCAGCAGCCGAGTTCGGGAGCATCGTCTCCGGCGTTACTTCGCAGAAGCTGATGCAGACGGGAACGGCCTCGCCGGAAGAGATCCTCCTCCTCGGTCCGGACGCGGACAGACGCTACCGGACTGATCTCGCCCGGCAGATCAGGAAGGCCGTCTATTACGATCAGACGGAAATCGAAATCGCCGGGGCTCTCCCGCGCGGAAAGCGCTTCACGCACGTTATATTCGATCATGACGGGACTATCTCGACGCTTCGTCAGGGGTGGGAGGAGATCATGGAGCCGATGATGGTCCGTTGCATACTGGGGGACCGGGAGGCCGACGAATCGCTTTATGATCATGTTGTCGCCGCCGTGCGCGATTACATCGACAGGACGACGGGCATTCAGACGCTCGTGCAGATGCAGGGGCTCGTGCAACTCGTGAGGCGATTCAGGTGTGTCGGCGAAGACGAGATTCTCGACGCCGCCGGATACAAAGCGCTGTACAATGAAGAGCTTCTGTCGATGGTCCGGAAGAGGATCGCCAGAATCGAAAAGAGGGAACTCGACGCCGGGGATTTCACGATACGGAAATCCCGGGATTTTCTCGGCGCACTCCATGGACGGGGTGTGACGCTCTACCTGGCAAGCGGAACCGACCAGGGGGACCTGGAAAGGGAATCGTCAATCCTGGGCTACCGTGGGCTGTTCGGCGGACGAATCTATGGCGCAGTCGGAGACGTCACGAAAGAGGCGAAACGGCTCGTCCTGGAGAGGATCCTTGCGGAAATCGGAGAGGACACCCCCGGCAGGACGCTGGCAATCGGCGACGGGCCCGTGGAGATCCGGGAAACGCATAAGAGGGGGGGATACACTGTCGGAGTCGCCAGCGACGAGGTCCGGCGATACGGGCTCAGCGAAGGGAAGAGGCGGAGGCTCATCGAGGCCGGTGCGGATCTCGTCATTCCCGATTTCTGCCAGATGGGTCCGCTCCTGGCGCTCCTGTTTGACGGTTGACTCGCCCCGCACCGGCGATCACCCGGCCGGGGAGCTGGCGGCGGGGAAATGCCTCGTCTCCGGGAAAAAAATATTGGAAATAGCCTGGTGTCGAGGTATCTTTGCTCGCAAGATCCTCCAGGCCGCTACTGGCTGTGCCCAGCGGACTTCAGAAAATCAGCAACGCTGAGTGCAGGCCATTTTGAATCACAATGACGGCTACGCAAATGAGATGGAATGTTTTTGCCGGCGTACTCCTCGTGTCTGCGATCTCTGCCCGGGCCCAGGATACGAGGTTTGAACCGCGGGGCCAACAGATTCCATCGCCGGAGTACCATGTCACTGGCGCGCCCGTAGCGCCCGGACCGGCGCCTTCTGCGCCGGAGATCCACGCGCAATGGCTTGCAGACATCCAGCACTGGAGAACCGAACGCCGCATCCGGGTCGGGTATGACGGGTCACGGTACGATATGCCTGTCCTGCGATGGACGCAGTCCAGTTTCATCCAGCCGCAAATGATGGTCGAAGACCGGTATTTCTACGATCCGCGGGCAGGACGTTACACCGTCGACAGGTATCTCGATGATCTCCAGAAACGCTACGGCGGCATAGACGCGGTCCTGATCTGGCCGACGTACCCGAATATGGGGATCGACAACCGGAACCAGCATGACATGATCCGGTCCATGCCGGGAGGAATCGCCGGTGTCAGAGGCATGGTCTCAGATTTCCACCGCCGCGGGGTGCGGGTGTTTTTCCCCATGATGATGTGGGACCAGGGTACGGCGGATATTGGAAAGCCGTGGCCTGTTGCTATCGCAGAGTTGATGTCGGAAATCGGCGCGGACGGCATCAACGGAGACACACAGGACGGGATCCCGCGCGCATTTCCCGCCGCGGCGGAAAAAATAGGCCACCCGCTCGCATTCGAGCCCGAGGCGGGCTGTCACGACGAAGCGGTTGCATACAACCTTCTCACATGGGGTCAGTACCAGTACCCCTTTATTCCCCTGGTAGACCGGTACAAGTGGCTTGAGCCCCGCCACATGGTAAACATCTCCGACCGGTGGAACAGGGAAAAGACCGACGATCTTCAATTCGCATTCTTCAACGGGGTTGGATGGGAGAGCTGGGAGAACATCTGGGGGATCTGGAACGGCATAACTCCCCGCGACGCCGAGGCGACCCGCCGCATGAGCAGCATCGAGCGGGAACTCGCACCATTTCTTGTGAGCCAGGACTGGGAGCCATCATATCCCATGCTCCGCTACGGCGTATTCGCGAGCAGGTGGCCGCTCGGGGGGCGGACAGCGTGGACGATCGTCAACCGGAACTCGTATTCCGTGACCGGGCCGCAGATCGACGTTCCCGTCCGCGAGGGGATGAGGTATTTCGATCTGTACCACGGCCTTGAGCTGGTGCGGGAGCGCCGGGGAGATCGTGTCGTCCTCAGCTTCGCACTGGAACCGGGAGGGTTCGGCGCCCTCCTTGCCACGACGGGCGCTCCCGACAGCGGCATGACGGCATTCATGGGGAAGATGAAGTCCATGACGGCAAGGTCGCTTGAGGGATTTTCTCCAAAATGGGTCGAGCTCCCCCAGCAGATCGTCCCGATCGAATCGACGCTTGTTCCGGCGGCCGCTCCGGCCGGCATGGTGAGGATCCCCGCGGGCACATTTCTCTTCAGATCGAGGGGGATTGAGATCGAAGGCTCCAATGACATCGGCGTGGATGTTCAACATTCCTGGGAAGACTCGCCGCGCCGGTACCACGAGCACATGATCGCCCTGAAGCCTTTCTGGATCGACAGGTTTCCGGTCACGAACGAGCAGTTCAAGAGGTTCCTTGATTCCAGCAAATATCGTCCCGGGGATCGCACGAATTTTCTTCTCGATTGGAGGAAGGGGACGTACCCCGAAGGATGGTCGAACAGGCCCGTGACCTGGGTAGCTCTTGAGGATGCCCGCGCCTATGCAGCATGGAGCGGGAAGCGCCTTCCCCACGAATGGGAGTGGCAGTACGCGGCACAGGGGGACGACGGACGCGTGTACCCCTGGGGAAATACCTGGGACACCGCCGCTGTTCCGGTGCCGGACTCAAGTCGCGCGATGCGGGGTCCGGACCCGGTGGATGCGCATCCTTCGGGGGCAAGTCCGTTCGGTGTGATGGACCTTGTAGGAAACGTGTGGCAAATGACGGATGAATTCGTCGACGAGCACACGCGCGCGGGCATATTGAAAGGAGGGAGTTATTACCGGCCGCGCGGTTCGATGTGGTATTTCCCGCAGGCGCACAGGCTCGAGGAACACGGTAAGCTGCTCCTGATGGCGCCTTCCTACGACCGTTCCGGGACGGTGGGATTCCGATGTGTCCAGGACGCCGGAGAATAAAGACAGCGAGTTAAGGGAATGCTCAATGAGGGGAAAGCTGACGTCCAAATTCGTTTGCCGCTTCCTGTGAAAAATCTGGTGCCGCGCACGAACATTGTTAAGCGCGCACAATAATTCAACAGTCGCGTGACGGTGGTCGACCCCGGTTTGTGACACTGTGAATCTCTTTGAAAAAGGACCCCTTGTCGGGGTTCCGGCAGTCTCCCCTTCAATCTAGCCAGATGGCGAGTATTCGCCACGAGGCTCCCGCATCGCTCGAAACATTCCCTCAAAACCCTCCTTTCGGTGACCGCTCTAAGGTTCTTCCCATGGCATGTATATTGCCCCTTTATCCGCGAATGCTCTTTTCTTTTCTCATGTGTAGGCAATCTGGGCCCTGGAATGAACATCCACATGCACAGTTCCCGACCTCCTGGCATCTCACGGGGAACCTCTCTTGCGCTGATTATCGCGCTCATCATCTGGTCGACGTGGACTGCTCTGGCCCTTGATCCGCACAAGACAATAAATCAATACGCGCACAGCATCTGGGTGCGTCAGAATGGCCTGCCGTCGAACAGCGTTACGGCCGCGCTGCAGATGCGCGACGGGTATCTCTGGCTCGGGATGACGGCCGGGTTATTTCGATTTGACGGCGTGACATTCACCGAAGTGAGTCCGGATCCTGGGAACATAAACGATCACGAACAGATTGCTGCATTGTGTGAATCTGCGGACAGCACGCTCTGGGTTGGCACCCTGTACGGAGGTTTGAGAGGGCTGAAAAATGACAGGATTCTCAAGTACGGCACAGGAGAGGGGTTCTTTGATACTCAAGTGGGGAGATTGCACCAGACCCGTGACGGAAGTCTCCTGATCGGTACGTCGATGGGCCTCTTCGCGTTACGGGAGGGGAAGATCAAACCCCTGACGGAGAGGGCTGAATTTATCACCGGGATCGTCGAAGACTCAACGGGCCGAATATGGATCGGCACGCACAGGGGCGTCGAGATCATCGATCCCTCACGGCCTGGGATAATCCTCTCACTCAGGACGAAGGAGGGAGAATTCAGAAAGCCCACCACCATCGTGTATGCAGACAGGGAGGGGAGCATCTGGATCGGTTCGTATAACGGGCTATCGAGATTGAAGAACGGCAGTCTGACAACCTACAATGTCTCCGACGGCCTTTCAGGTTCCCTCATCAACGCCATCACGGAAGACCGGGATGGCAGCCTCTGGGTCGGGACGCAGAACGGGCTCTGCCGCTGGTCCGGCGGGAAGTGGACTTCATTCACGGAATCGGACGGGCTGACGGACAACTGCGTTTCCGCCATCGTCGAAGACAGGGAGGGGAGTCTTTGGGTATGCACGGGAGGCGGGCTGAATCAGTTCAGAGACGTCAGCATCACGCCGTATACCGCGTACGAGGGACTTGCCAATGATCGTATCTCGAGCGTCGTTGAAACAGGCGACAGCAGTCTCTACTTCCTGAGCGACCAGGGTTCGAATGTCACTCGCCTGAAAAACGGGACATACACAAAATTCGACATCTCTGTTGGGCCGTCCCTGGTCGCCCGTGACGGAAGCCTCTGGATCGCGCAGACAGGTCAGCTCGTCCATATCAACGGGGGCCGCGTGACGAAGTATGACACTTCGTCGGGGCTGCCGAACCGGTGGTTTACGGCGCTGGGCGAGGACGACCGCGGTATTATCACGTTCGTCGATCATACGGGCCTTTTCAGGTTCGAGAGGGGACGGCTCGTCCCATATGGACCGGCGGGAGAGACGTATCCTTCCCTCCTCTACGTGAGCTGTTTCTATTCTCAAAGCAAGGACATCATGTGGGTCGGGACTGCGGACTCCCTTGTGCGGATACAGAATGGCGTCTTGAGAGGCTTCACGACGGCCGACGGAATGGCCGGCAACTGGGTCAGCTCCATCTATGATGACAAGCGCGGGAGCATCTGGTTCAGCTCTCCCCGGGGCGGCCTGACGCGGTACAGGGAAGGCAGATTCACGGTGTATAACTCCCGGGCCGGACTGTTCAATGATGCAATCTTCTGCGTGCTCGGCGATGGCGCCGGGAATCTCTGGATGAGCAGCCCCAGAGGGATCGGGCGAATCAGCCGCAAAGATCTCGATGGCTTTGCAGATGGGCGGGTGGCGTCCGTGGAAACCCGCGTCTACGTCAGCGCCGACGGCGTAAAGACAGACGAATGTTTCGGCGACTGGCCGACAAGCGGAATACGGGCACGCGACGGGCGAATCTGGTTTGCGACGAGGAAGGGGGCGATAATGATCGACCCTGACGCCCTGAGCAGGAACGAACTCCTCCCCCCGGTGAGGATCGAACAGGTTATTGTGGATCAGGAAGTCGTTGCGTCGCGGGGCTCGCTTGTCCTCCCCCCCGGCGCGGACAAGCTGGAGTTTCACTATACGGGACTCAGCTACCTCGTGCCGGAGAGAGTTCTGTTCAAATACAAGCTCGAAGGGTACGACAAAACGTGGCAGAATGCCGGTACGCGGCGTGTAGCGTTCTACACGAACATTCCGCCCGGGAAGTACCGATTCCGCGTCATAGCATGCAACAATGACGGCCTCTGGAACGAGGTGGGGGCAAGCACCGAATTCGAGCTTGCAAGGCATTTCTACGAGACTTGGTGGTTCTACGGTCTGTCGGGCATCCTGCTTGTCGCCGTCGCGCTCGGGAGCCACAGGATCCGGGTGCGCACGCTTACCTCGCGCAAGCACCAGCTTGAAGAACTGGTTCACGTGCGGACAATCGAATTGCAGGACCAGCGCTCCTTCCTGAGGAAGGTGATCGATCTGAATCCGAGCTTCATATTCGCGAAGGACAGGGAGGGACGGTTCACGCTTGCCAACCGCGCGCTGGCCCAGGCGTACGGCGCGACGGTGGACGATCTTATCGGAAAGACCGATGCGGACTTCAACCCGGAGCAGAGCCAGGTCGAGAAATTCCGGAAAGACGACGTGGAAGTGATGGATTCGGGCTCCGAAAAGTTCATCTCCGAAGAGCGGTTCACGACCGCGAACGCCGAGCAACGGTGGATGCAGGTCATCAAGATTCCCATCGTCGAGGAGGACAAATCAAAACCCCTGCTTCTTGGCGTGGCCACCGACATCACGCTTCAGAAAAGGGCCGCTCTTGACATGCTCCAGGCAAAAGAGGCGGCCGAAGCTGCGACGCGGTCGAAGAGCGAATTCCTGGCGAACATGTCGCATGAAATCCGCACCCCGATGAATGCCATTATCGGCATGACGGGACTTCTCCTCGACACGAATCTGGACGCCGAGCAGAGCGAGTTTGTCGAGATTGTCCGGACAAGCGGTGATGCACTCCTGACGATCATCAACGAAATTCTTGATTTCTCGAAGATCGAGAGCGGAAAGCTTGACCTGGAACATCAGGCGTTCTCCCTCCCGACCTGCATCGAGGAATCGCTGGATCTGTTTTCCTCAAAGGCGGTGGAGAAGGGGATCGAGCTCGCCTATATCATGGACGAAACGACCCCCCAGTCCATTGTAGGCGACGTGACGCGCCTCCGCCAGATTCTCGTCAATCTCCTGAGCAACGCCGTGAAATTCACGGCCGCGGGGGAAGTCGTCGTGTCCGTCAGCTCCCGCCCTCTGGAGGGGAACGATAATGAGGTGCAGTTTGCCGTGCGGGATACGGGCATCGGGATTGCCGCGGACCGCCTGGACCGGCTCTTCAAATCTTTCAGCCAGGTCGATTCATCCACGACGCGACACTATGGCGGAACCGGGCTGGGGCTTGCCATCAGCAAGCGCCTGAGCGAGCTCATGGGCGGAAGGATGTGGGTCGAGAGCCGTCCCGGCGCCGGTTCGACGTTCTGTTTCACTATCGTGGCTCCCTCTGCGCCCGCCGTTCCGCAGGACCACACGAGGCTGGATCAGCCGCAGATCGCGGGGAAACGGCTGCTCGTTGTCGATGACAACGAGACGAACCGGAGGATTCTCACACTCCAATCCCGGTCCTGGGGGATGATCTCTGAGGCCGTGACGGGAGGGGAAGAAGCCCTCGCGCTGCTGCGGGAGGGAAGGCCGTTCGACCTGGCCATTATCGACATGCAGATGCCCGGCATGGACGGTGCGACGCTCGCGCTTGAAATCCGCGGACTGCGGGACGGGAAGACCCTGCCGGTGATTATGCTGACCTCCCTTTCGTCGAGCGCCCGGCAGTTGAAAGAACAGCACGGCGAGCTCTCCCTGTCGGCGTGCCTTACGAAACCGATAAAGCCTTCCCAGCTGTATGACGTGATCATAAGCGTCTTCAACAGCGAAAAGACTGTAAAGGTAATGCCGCCCGCGCCGCAGAAGCCCGACCCGGCGGCCGCCGGCCGGGCGCCGCTGAAGCTCCTTGTCGCCGAGGACAATCTGATAAACCAGAAGGTTGCCCAGCGGTTGCTGCAGCGGCTCGGATACAGGGCCGATGTTGTAGGAAACGGTCTCGAGGCCGTCGAGTCCGTGCGGCGTCAGCGGTATGACGTCGTCTTCATGGACGTTCACATGCCCGAAATGGACGGCTACGAGGCGACATCCCGGATTCGTGCTCAGGAGGGGACATCGGGGCACACGATAATCATTGCGATGACGGCGAATGCGCTGCAGGGGGACCGTGAAAAATGCCTCGCGGCGGGGATGGACGGATACATTGCCAAGCCTGTACGCCTGGCGGACCTGGCGTCGGCGCTGAACCTGCATTCCCCGAAAATCGAAACCGCCGCCGTGCCGCCGGCTGGAGGGAAGCCCGCGGGGGCGCTTCTTGATGAGGCAGTCCTCTTCGCGCTGCGTAACATTGCCGGTCCGGACGAACCGGACCTTGTGGAACAGCTCCTCTCGATGTTTCTGGCCGAAACCCCCGGGAGAATCGGGCAGATCACATCGGGATTTCAATCGGCGGACTGGCAGGCGGTGCGTGAAACCTCGCACAAGCTCAAAGGTGCGTGCAGGCAGCTCGGCCTTGTCGGCATGGCCGGCATCTGCCAGCGCCTTGAAGATTGCGAAAGGACGCCTGAGCGGGACAGGATTGGCAGTGCCATCACCGAGCTTGAACAGGTGTTTCGTGAGACCGGTGCGCTCCTTAGCACAAAATTCACCCTCAATGCGGCGTAGATCATGAAAATTCTTGTTGCAGAGGATGACAGCGTCTCCCGCGTGATCCTGAAGGTAAAGCTCAAGAACATGGGATATGACGTCATCGTCACCGAGGACGGGGAGGAAGCGTGGGAGGAGTTCCACGCCGAGAAGCCGCAACTTGTCATCACCGATTGGATGATGCCCAATGTCGACGGGCTCGAGCTCTGCCGGAGAATCCGCACCCTTACGCAGGAACGGTACATTTATATCGTCATTCTCACCGGCGTGGAGGGGAAGAAGGCGTACCTTGAAGGTATCGAGGCGGGGGCCGATGACTTCCTCCACAAGCCGGTGGACATGGATGAACTGACGGCGCGCCTCCATGTGGCATCGCGCATCATCACGCTGCGCACCGAGATGCGGCAGCTGGAGGGACTCCTTCCCATTTGCTCGTACTGCAAAAAGATCCGGGACGAGAACGACTCCTGGATGCCGATCGAAGGGTATATAAGCACCCGGACCGAGGCGAAGTTTTCGCACGGCGCCTGTCCTTCGTGCATCGAAAAATACGTGACCCCGGAACTCGAAGAGATGAAAAGGAAGAGGATGACACGATGAGGATCCTCATTATTGAAGACGAGCCCATTTGCAGCCTCATCCTTGCCAAATGCCTGCAGTCCGTCGGAGAAATACAGACCGCCTCGGACGGCGAAATCGGACTGGAGTCGGTCCGGGCGGCGCACCTTGCCGGGCGTCCGTTCGATCTCATCTGTCTTGACATCATGATGCCGAAAATCGAAGGGCAGACGGTCCTGAAGGAGATCCGCGCGTTGGAGGCTGCGCACGGCATCGCGCAAGGGAAGGAAGCCAAAATCATAATGACAACCGCCCTCAGCGATCAGCACAATCTCCTCGAGGCGATCCCCAGGTGTGACGCGTTCCTGTCAAAGCCCATCGACAGAGGCGACCTCATGTTCTACGTGAGGAAGTTCGGGTTCCTCAACGGGCGGACAAACGAGCCTCTGGACCGTCCCTGACGATCTGCGGGGCTCTCCCCCCCCGCACGGGCGCATAATCTTCTTGATTGTCGGTGCCCGAATGCTATATTGCACCAGAATTGTCAATTGACAACCTGGGGGATTGAAGCCTGCCTTTTCTGAAGCGCGCCTTTGTCGGCTCCCTGGAAGCACTTATCCGCAAGCCGGCGCTCGATCCGCGCGAGGTCGATTTCTCGCGTGTGAAACGGGTGCTCCTTGTTCGCCAGCACGACATGATGGGTGATTTCCTTCTTGCCACCCCCGTCCTGCGTGCCCTCCGCCGGAAATTTCCCTCGGCCCGTCTGGGAGTACTTGTCCGGGATGAATTTGCCGGCATTCTCGTCAACAATCCGTTTGTCGACGAGATCCTCGTGCTGCAGAAGACGCTCAATCAATGGGACCCGGCAAAACTCCTCAAACTGTTCTCCGGGCTCTATCGCAAATGGGATCTCGCCGTCGTGCTGAATACCGTCAGCCATTCCCTCTCCAGTGACATCCTCGCCGGGCTCTCCGGCAGCCGGATTATCGTCGGTTCGGCAGCGCGCCGGTTCGAGGGGTGCTCCCGGAATTTCTTCTATAACCTCGAGGCGCCGGAACACGCAGGCCCGAGGCATCAAACCGATCGCAATCTTGACATCGTGCGTTACATCGGCGCGGATACGGAAGACCGCTCCGAACTCATGCGTCTTGACGAATCGGAATCCCGCGCCGCAGCACGCCAGTACCCGCTGCTCAGATCCGATCCCGCACGACCGGTGGTGGCAATGCACATCGGCGCCGGGAAATTGAAGAACAGGTGGCCGGCTGAGAGGTTTGCCGGTCTCGCCCGGCAGTTGCGGGACCGCGAGGGCGCAAGAATCGTTCTCTGCTGGGGCCCGCGTGAAAGCGATCTGGCCGCTGAATTCTCGCGCAATGTCGACTTCGACGTCATGAAGGTGGCTCCGGGGGGCTTACGCCGGCTCGCTGCTTTTCTCACGATGTGCGACCTGCTCATATGCAACGATACGGGGATCATGCATCTCGCCGCATCCGTCGGCGTCCCGCTTGTCGCCGTCTTCGGGCCCACCGATCCGGTCGAATGGAAGCCGGTTGGTGATTCCTTCGCCGCCGTCCGGGGTGCGGATGAGACCGTCGGAAGCGTCACAGTGGAAGAAGTACTTCAGATCGCATGCGCCATGCTCCGGGAACGCCGCAACGCGCGGCCCGCCCCGCAGAAGGCCATATGAATCAGATGCTCAATGACGTGAAACGCGAAGCCCTTGCCCGCTTCCTGAGGGCGCTGGAGATCGGCGGGACGTACATCTTCCTTGTATCGACGTATGTATCGATCGCCGTCAATTCCCTCTCGATGGGTTTGATGTCCGTGACGTTGCTGGGAATCTCAATCACCGAAAGAAAGTGGCCCGTCAGGCGGACCCCCCTCGACTACTACTTTGCAGGATTCCTCATTGTACAGATCATCGCTACAATCTTCTCATCTGATCCCCTGCAGTCAATCATCCTGTCCAAGCGCATTCTGTTGATCGGCCTTGTCTATTTCTTTGCCACGATAGTCACGACGGAGATACGGGCCCGGCGTCTCGTCGCAACGTTGCTTGGGACGGCCGTGATTGTCTCCGTGATCGGGGTTCTGAAGCTTCTCCTCGGGGGTCCCGGGGACAACACGCGTCTCGGCATATTCCAGTTCTACATGACGACGTCGGAGCTGATGACGATTGGGACGCTCCTCCTGTTCCCCTTTGCGATTCATCCTCGCACCCCCCGGAACGTGCGGTGGCTGGTGATCGCCGCAATGCTCCCCGTCCTCGTATCGCTCTGGGCTACGGTCACGCGCGGCGCATACGTCGCAGTGACGGCGGGCGTCCTCTTTATCGCGATTGTACGGAACAGGCGTGTGGTTATCCCGGTGATACTCCTCGTCGCGGTCATCATTCTGTTTGCCCCGCCGTACATCAAGGGGCGGATCGAGAGCATCGTTGACGTCAACCACCCTGAAAACAAGGTGCGCCTGGAGCTCTGGAAGGCGGGCATCGCCATTTTCAAGGATCATCCCGTCGTCGGGGTGGGGGATATTGACACGGGCCGCCTCATCGACAAATATGCCGATCCGAGTCTCCCCAGACTCTGGGGGCACCTGCACAATACCCTTCTGCAGGTCCTTGTGAACTACGGCGTTATCGGGTTCATCGTCTTCGTCGCGATGTTTGTCAAGGTCGCCAGAGTGGAGTGGGGGGTATTCACGCTCGTGCGTGAAGACTGGTTCAAGGGCTCATTCGCCGTCGGTGTCCTCGCCGCGCTTGTTGCCTTCTTTGTCAACGGACTCACCGAGTGGAACTTCGGTGATCAGGAGGTCATCACATTGATATGGACGACGCTGGGAATGCTCATCGGCATAGGGGGGCTGACCCATGGAAGTTCCCCGCCGGAACCGCAGAAAACTCAGGCGGCTCCGGAGCCGGCGTGACAGACCAGGGTCATCAGACCTCCTTCGTTTATTGTATCATACCCGCCCTTCCTCTTCCCGACAGTCATTAATCCCCCTTCCATCCCTTCGGGGGATATCAATCCGGTGGAATTACCGCTAGCATGGAAGTGTCAAAATCGCAGCCCATCAGGGTATCACTCTCGCTTTCATCAGTGATCATCTAAATGGAAGGTGCACAAATGAACGGACGAACCGCATTAGGGACAATCGCCATAACGTGCATGTTCGCTCTCCCCGTCTTCGCCGGCGGAACGGGCGATTTGCAGAGATACTTCAGCGACGCTGCGACAAAGGCAAAAGCGGCCGTCAGCCCTGCCGAGAAGCGCCGGATCCTCAATGAATCCTTCCGGGTCGTCTCGAACGCCCTCGATATCGCCGCGAGCATGCCTTTTACGTCGAAGCAGGATATCGCGGGCATCCAGAGATTCAAATCGGCGGTTCAGGACAAACAGGACGAGCTTGCGGGCACGAACGGCTTTACCCGCGTTCCGGACACACAGCTCAATGCCTTTTCAGGCTACGTCGTCCAGGACATGGAGCAGGCGGATCAGACGATAACGATAAGTGTTGTCACCCTTCTCATTATCCTGCTTGTGATCCTTATTATCCTGTAAACGTCCCGGGAGAGGAGAACGCCCGATGAGATTCTCTCAGGCGATTGTCCTCTGCGGCACATGCTTCGTCCTCGGGGGAGTGCATGAGTGAAGACACCGCGACGAAGGAGTCGAGTCAGGAGTTCATCAGGGATCTCCCGAATCATCTGACGTCCTATAACCATGTGGGGTTTCATTCACGGATTGCTTGTCGTCGCACTCGTTGGCTTCCTTGTGAACATCATCAGCAGCCGGCGGAGTCTGTCATAGTCGGGACCGTGAAGATCCTTGTTCGCACTTGAAGGATTGTTGATTCACGAAGTCACAGCAGTGGCTGCACAAAGTAACGCATGGAGAAAACCAATGAAACACTACCAGATAATCACCGCCGGGCTGTTGATTGCAGGGATGTTAGCCGCCCCCGTTGCCGGTTCCCAGGTGCAGCTTCGCGTGGCTGCCGGGCACCACGAAAGACACCACTATGTCCAGCATCCCTATCATCGCAGCCGTGCCCGTGTGCGAATTGAGGTGCCGGTGCGCCATCAAGTTGTCCACCCCCGGAGCGATGATCGGAACCGTCACGAGAATCACTGAACCGCCGTGGTGGAAGATGGGGCTAACGGGGTGACGTGAAGCCGGCGTTCAAATGGGATTAGCTCTTCTTTCATCCCTTTGGCGCATGAAATCCGGGTGTCCTCATTGTAAACTTGGAGTGGTAGGACGGCAGTCTCCCCCCGCCCGTGGGAGAGATGCAACTTCACCTGGCGCAAGGAGACAGCATGGTCTGGCAACGCCCTCAGGAGATCACAAAGACGCTGCGCGTCCCAGTCGCCGTTCCGGAAGATATCCGGGCTCCGGTCGGAAGAGTTCAGGATGTCAGGTTTCTCGGATGGCAGCAGACCCTCTCGAGACGGATCTATCCTCTCTATACAATCCTCAGACCGGGACATCCTCTGGATAAGTCAACGGTCTGCGAAAGAACCCTCCGGGAAAATCACTTCCGTGTTCCGAGAACACCGTCTCCCTACCCGGGTGCGGCACCGTCCCCCTGGCACGACATGGGCAAGGAGCTGGATGATCCGCTGACAGCAAATGAGGCTGTCGGCTTTGCGGGGCTGGATTATACTGTCGTCATCAAACCCATGGCGGGGTTCGTGGATCAGGACATCGACGCTAGTGTCTCCGATCGCTGGGTGACGACAAGGACCGATACGGGGGACGTGCTGGGCATCGTCGGAGAGGATTACGAACCGGTGCAGAACAGAGACGCTTTCTCATTCTTCGATACTCTCGTAGCAGACGGCACCGCGAGTTACGAAACAGCCGGGATCATAGGCCGGGGTGAACGCATGTGGATACTGGCAAAGCTTCCCGGGTTCATGTCGGTGAACGAAAACGACCACGTGAACAAATACCTGTTGCTCTCGAACAGTCACGACGACTGTCGCTCTGTCCGGGTAAAACTGACGCCTGTGCGCGTGGTCTGTAACAACACGCTGACTGCCGCTTTGCAGGGAGCTGGGGAAGTCCATGTCCCCCATACGGCCGGGGGACCGGAGAACGTAAAGACGGCCCTTGCTTTGCTGGCGCATTCAAACCGGCTCTTCGGAGAACTCGACGCGGTCTTTAACAAGATGGCGCTCACGAAAATAACCGACGAGCAGCTGCTGCAGTATGTGAAGGCGCTTGTCCCGGACGATGGCGCGGACGCGGACGGGGCGGCAGCAGGAAGGACCCGGGAATCCGTTCTTAATCTGCACGAGTCTGGACAGGGTGCCGCGCTTTCCCGGGGGACGCTGTGGGGGGCGTTCAACTGTATTACCGAATACACCGACCATCTGATGGAAGCAGATCCCTCCACCCGGTTGGAGTCGATCTGGTTTGGCCGCGGCGAGGAATTGAAGCGCAAGGCGTTTCGCCTTGCCGCGCAATTGATGTAGTCCCTGCGCCGGGGCACCTCTGTCGTCGTCCCCGGCCGCCGCCGAACCGCGCATCGGGTTTTCGTTATTGAACTCTGAAAGGAGAAGTATATGTTTTTCAGGATTCTCGCCACGAGGCAATTCTGGACTATGGCGGTGCGTGTGACGCTTGTCGCAATCCCCCTCTTGATTGCCATCAGGAAAGAGGTCTCTAAAAAAGCGCTGGTCCCGGTGGCCGGGGACGAATCCGACGTATTCGACGGGGAATTGTCTCCCGATTGATCGAAAGGAGTCACCCGCTCCAATGGACACGATCCTCTTCGCCGCAAGGATCATGCTCGGAGGCTTCCTCATATTCAGGGGGGTCGCGCAAATCACGAAAACCGGAGCGTCTTCGCACTTCGGCAGCCTGGTTGCGTATGACTTTCCGGCGATCGTAGCAGGCCTGATGGGGGTAACGCTTCTCCTGAGCGGGTTTTGCATCGTGTGCGGGATCTCTCCTTTTGCAGGGATCGTGTGGACCGGTTCGCATGCATCCCTGCGTGCGGGTGCTCCGGCCGGAGATCGTCCGCTTTGCAACGGCTGAGCTGACACGGAAGGGGATTATCGCGTCCGAAAAATAACAGAAAACAACAGAAATGGAGCACAATGAAAACTGCAGGTATCGTTATACTCGTCCTGGGTCTGTTGATGACACTCTATTCGGGTTTCACTTACGTGACAAAAGAGAAAGTTGCGGACATCGGGCCGGTTGAGATAACAAGGGACAAAGATCACAGCGTGGACTGGCAGCCTTATGTCGGCATTGGCGTCATGATCATCGGGGGTGCCGTACTCGTCTTTGGCAGGAAGCGGCGTCTTGTCGCGTGAGGGAGGTTGTGCAGCGGAATCGGGAACAAAGGAGGAATTCATGAAAAGCAACGTGGGGATCTGGCTGGACCACCGGAAAGCGTTCATCGTACGCGAAAGAGACGGAGTCGAGGAGACGCATGCACTTGTCTCCGATGTGGAGAAACACGTCCGCTTTTCCGGCGGAAGACCGGAGGATCAGATGGAACACCGGTTTACGAACCACCTGAACGAATACTATGCAAAGGTGATTTCGCTTCTGCAGGACGCGGACGCCGTTCTGATCCTCGGCCCCGGTGAGGCAAAAGGCGAACTGCAAAAACGCCTCAGCCTTGATCCGTCGGGTCCGCGGGTCGTCGATGTGGAAACGGTCGACAAGATGACCGACCAGCAGATAACTGCAAAGGTCCGGGAACACTTCCGCGTTCCGGGCGGCGAGGTGCTACGCAGGAACGCCGGCACGGGTTCTGCAGGGGCGGAAAAACCGTACAGGCAAAAGGAGGAGAAGGAACATGAAAGGCAATGACAGGATTCTCAAGGTGCTTGACAGGCAGCTCGCAGACGAACTTACGGCGATCAATCAGTACATGGTCCATTCGGAGATGTGTGAGAACTGGGGGTTTGCGAAGCTCCACCTGGCAATCAGAAGCCAGGCGATGGATGAGATGCATCATGCGGAGTGGCTCATCGAACGGATCATATTCCTCGACGGTACGCCTACCGTGTCAAAGCTCAATCCCATGAAGATCGGGAAAACCGTCGCAGAGATGATAAAGAACGACAACAACGATGAGCTGGATGCGGTACGCACGTACAATGAGGCAATAAAGCTCGCCCGGTCGCTCGACGATCAGGGGACTGTCGATCTGCTCTCGAAGATCCTGAAGATGGAGGAAGGGCATGTCGATTGGGCGGAATCACAGCGCGCCCAGATCGACCAGATGGGCATGGAAAACTATCTTGCCGACCAGACCGGAAATAAGACGGCATAAGCCGCGGTCGGGTGAATCCGTTGTACTCAATCATGGCAATCACACAAAGGCATGCATATGGCAGAGTGGACGATTGATCCGGCACATTCCGAAATCGCGTTCAAAGTGAAACACCTGCTCGTCTCGTCTGTGACAGGACAATTCAAGACCTTCAGCGGTTCTGTCTCGGCGAGCCAGCCCGATTTCAGCGACGCGCGCGTGCAATTTGAGGCCGCGGTGGACAGCATAAGCACGAACAATGAGCAACGCGACGGGCATCTGAAGTCGCCTGACTTCTTCGACGCATCCGGATTTCCAAAGCTCACGTTCGTGTCGACCTCGATAAAAAGGAAAACCGGCCAGGAGTACACGATCACCGGCGATATGACAATACGGGGGACGAAGAGGAGGATCTCGCTTGATGCCACGTACAACGGAACGGCAAAGGGATTCGAAGGGGACGTCGCCGGATTTGAAATATCGGGAGAACTCAACCGCCAGGATTTCGGTCTCCGGTGGAACAATCTCACGGAAGCCGGCGCGGTTGTCGTAAGCGACCAGGTGCGGCTCGCTCTTGCCGTTGAACTCAAGAAGGTCTCGGTGGAAGTGCCCGTTGCGGCCTGAATGCGGCATGCGGGCTTTTCCGGGAATCGTTCCGGCCGGTGGGTCACTGCCGGCGGGAAGGCTTGCCCGGCCGCGTAAACCAGGAAATCAATAGAATGGAACCGTCAAGCGTTGCTCCGGCAGCGGCTCCCGTTGTTCCCGCCGGGGGCCCGGCTGCACCTCCCCCGGGGAATCACCCTGTACAATCCCGTTCCCGCCTGAAGAGGCTCAGCCTCTGGCTGATAGCCTCGTGCCTGGTGGCGTGCGCATGCGTGTTCGGATACCGCCTCCTGTTCGTCAAAACACCCGTCCGGTATGCCACCGCGTCGGTCGAGCGGGGCGACGTGGAGACCACGGTCGTGGCGGCGGGCGTGGTGCAGCCCATCAACTATGTCGACGTCGGCGCACAGACTTCCGGGAAGCTGAAGCTGCTCAAGGTCAAGCGCGGTGATGAGGTGACAAAGAACCAGGTGCTGGCGGAAATCGACCCGGTGCTGGCAGCGACGGCGCTCACATCCGCCAGCGCGGCACTGGAGAACGTGACGTCACAGCGTTCGATTAAACAGGCGCAGCTTGTCCTCGCGGGTTTGCAACGGGTACGCAACGACACGATGTATGCGCATCAGTTGATCTCCGCCAACGACCGCGATATCACGCGGGCCGCATACGACGTCGCGCTCGCTGATGCCGCCTCGCTCTCTGCGCAGATGAGGGAAGCTGCGGCCGCGGTAAAGACCGGCAGGGCCAATCTCGGGTATACGACGATAACGGCGCCGATGGCCGGCGAAGTCGTCTCAGTCAGTCTTCTCGAAGGGCAGACACTGAACGCCAATCAGCAGGCGCCCAATATCCTGCGGATCGGTGACATCGATACGGTGACTGTCTGGGCGCAGGTCTCCGAAGCGGACATCGTCCGGGTCAAGCCCGGTCAGGAAGTCTACTTTACAATTCTCGGCGACTCCCTGCGCTGGGACGGCACGGTACGGCAGATTCTTCCGACGCCGGAACTCATAAACAACGTGGTGTTCTACGACGTTCTGTTCGATATACCGAACCTCGAGCGCGAACTGAAAATCCAGATGACCGCCCAGGTATTCATCGTGCTGGCGCGTGCAACGGGTGTTCTGCTCATTCCTGCCGCCGCGGTCGGCAATGCCGGCGAGGGCGCGGAGACCACGGTCAGGGTGCTGAAAGACGATGGCAGCGTCGAGAAGCGTGCCATAACGATAGGGATCAGGAGCGAAATCTCGGCGGAGGTCAGAACGGGCCTCAATGAAAAGGAGAGGGTCGTCATCGGGGAGATTGCGGCACAGGGGGGGGCGACGTCAAGCGCGCTGAGCACCCGGAAGGGTCCGTGATGCCGCCGGCTCTGCTCGAACTCAAGGCTGTTTGCCGCACGTATACGGACGGCGAGCCGCTGACGGTCCTCAAGGATGTGACGCTGGAGATCCGGAGCGGGGAATTCGTCGCCATTATGGGTGCATCCGGCTCGGGGAAATCTACGCTCATGAACATCATCGGCTGCCTCGACAGCCCGTCGGCAGGGACGTATTCCATCCGCGGCATCGACGTGGCCGGCCTCAACGGCGACGCGCTGGCAGCGCTCCGGCGCGATACATTCGGCTTCATATTCCAGCGCTACAATCTGATGTCGGACCTGAGCGCCATCGAAAATGCGGAAGTGCCGGCGGTGTATCGCGGCGTCGGGAAGGCGGAACGAAAGGCTCATGCCGGACAGCTGCTGGTGGATCTCGGGCTCGGCGACCGTCTCAACCACAATCCCGGCCAGCTTTCGGGGGGTCAGCAGCAGCGCGTCAGCATTGCCCGTGCGCTCATGAACGGCGGACCGGTCATACTCGCCGACGAACCGACGGGCGCGCTCGACAGCACGGGGGGGAAGGAGGTCATGGCCATCCTGGAGAATCTGCACGGCCTCGGCCACACGATCATCGTTGTCACGCACGATACGGACATTGCCGCCTACGCGCATCGGCTGGTCCGCATTGTCGACGGGCGGATTACTTCCGACGAGATGCAAAAGGGGGAGACCGGGACCTTGCTGCAGGCCGGCGAACCGGAGAAGGCCGCGGGGCCCGGCGCGGCGGTTCTGGGCGAATCCCTGAAGATGGCAATGCGCTCGCTGCTCCATAATCGCATGCGAACCGTTCTGACGATGCTGGGAATCATCATCGGCGTCGCTTCGGTTGTCGCGCTTATGGCGATAGGCAACGGCGCGAAACAGGACGTCGTCGAACGGATCCAGGCCATGGGAACCGACCTCCTGACAATCATGCGCGGTCCGCCCGCCGTCCGTGCCTCGGCGGAGATTGTCACAACATTCCTCCCTGAAGATCTGCCGTTCATCGCAGGCGTCCCGGGGGTCTCCATGGCGGTTCCGGAAACGAATCTCTCCTCCCTTCTTCGTTTCGGCAACCAGGACCTCACAGTGACCGCGGTAGGCACGGGCGACAAGTTTCCGGAGGTGCATGACTGGCCGCCCCAGGCCGGCGTCTTCTTCTCCGCGGAGCACGTCAAAGGTTATGCCCAGGTCGTCGCTCTCGGGCAGACCGTCGTCAAAAACCTGTTCCCTCCGGAAACAAATCCGCTTGGTCAGTATGTGCTTATCGGGAGCGCACCGTTCCTCGTCATCGGCGTCCTCAGCAGCAAAGGCCTGACCCCGCGGGGCGACGACATGGACAATTCCGTCTGGCTCCCTTACACGACGGCAGGGGCCCGCATTTTCGGCCAGCGGTTCTTTAATGATATCGTTGTGAGGGTGAAGACGGACGCGGACATGACCGCGGTGCAGGCCGGGCTCCATGCGCTGATGATGAAGCGCCACGGGAAGGAAGATTTTAACATCCGGAATCAGGCGGACACGATCGCTCAGGCTGATGAAACGCAAAACACGCTTACGTATCTTCTGGCGGCGATCGCCGTAATCTCCCTCGTTGTCGGCGGGATCGGGGTGATGAACATCATGCTCGTCTCTGTCACCGAGCGGACCCGCGAAATCGGCATCCGCATGGCGATCGGAGCGCGCGGCTTCGACGTGCTTTTTCAGTTTCTCACCGAAGCCGTCGTTGTCTGCTTCATCGGCGGAATAGCGGGTGTCGTTGCCGGCTTCGGCGGAGGACTGGCGACATCGGCGATTGCGGGCTGGCGCGTGATTTTCACCGCTGCGCCTGTTGCCATAGCCTTCGCATGCGCATTCCTCACGGGGATTGTCTTCGGGTATCTCCCGGCAAGGAAAGCCTCACAGCTCAACCCGATTGAGGCCCTGGCCCGTGATTGAGACGCAGGGGTTACGACGATGGTGCAGGGCCGTCGAAAACACACGGATCTGCGGGTTCTCATGAGTGATATCGTCCTTGACATCAGTGTGCTTACGCGCCGCTTCGGCACGTTCACGGCGGTCGATGCGCTCACACTTGCGGTGAACGGCGGCGAGGTCTTCGGCCTTCTCGGATCCAACGGGGCCGGCAAGACGACGACGATCAAGATGCTCACAACGCTCCTGCGCCCGTCGTCAGGCGAGGCGCGCGTTGCCGGGTTCTCGATAACGACCCAGGCAGTCAGGGTCCGGCGCGTCATAGGGTATGTTCCGCAGGCGGTTTCCGTGGACGGCTCCCTTACCGGTTACGAGAACCTCCTCTTGTTCGCGAAACTCTATGACCTGCCCCGCCCGGAGAGGAAGGCGCGCGTCAACGAGGCATTGGAATTCATGGGGCTGACTGCCGACGGAGGCCGGCTCGTCGGTGAATATTCAGGAGGCATGGTCCGCCGGCTTGAAATCGCGCAGTCCACGCTCCACCGCCCCAGGGTCCTCTTCCTCGATGAGCCTACCGTCGGTCTGGACCCGATCGCTCGCGACGCTGTCTGGAAGCACCTTACCGATCTCCGCTCAAACTACGGAACGACCCTTTTCTTCACGACGCACTACCTGGAGGAGGCGGAGACGCATTGTGATCGAATCGCGATAATGCATCTGGGCAAAGTGGCTGCGCTCGGGACCTGCAAAGAACTCGAGTCCTCGATTGACGGCCGTACAAGCACGTTGAACGAGGTTTTTGCGCACTACGCCGGCGGCACCCCGGATTCCGGCGGCACGTTTCGCGCGGTGTCCGCCGAACGGGCCGCGGCCCTGCGGCTCGGATAGATCTGACCCTTATGACAACGGCATTCATCCGCCCCTTCACCGGATTCATCGGGAAGACGTACGTCATCACCGAATTCGAGCTGCGGAAGCTCCGCCACGATTTCACCGAGCTCGTCACGCGCGCCCTCCAGCCCGCGCTCTGGCTTCTTGTGTTCGGGCAGGTGTTCTCGCACAACGGGGCGATGAATACGGGGAACATCCCCTATCTGGACTTCATCGCCCCCGGCATTCTTGCGCAGAGCGTCCTCTTCGTGGCGATCTTCTTCGGCATCAACGTTATCTGGGAGCGTGATCTCGGGATTGTGCAGAAATTTCTTGCCAGCCCGACTCCCCGTTCCGCGCTTGTCCTCGGGAAGGGCTTTTCCGCCGGAGCACGCACCCTGTCGCAGGCGGCGATCGTGTACTGTCTCTCGCTTCTTCTCGGCGTGCGGCTGGACTGGAGTCCGTTCGCACTCCTGAACGTCGTGTGTATTGTCGTGCTTGCGGCAGCCCTCTTCTCGACGTTCTCGCTCGTCATCGCGTGCATTGTGAAAACGCGCGAACGCTTTATGGGGGTCGGCCAGGTTCTCACGATGCCCCTGTTCTTTGCAAGCAACGCCATTTATCCCACCGCCATCATGCCCGGATGGCTGAGGACCGTTGCTCTCCTCAATCCGCTGACATACGTCGTGGACGCCCTGCGCACGTCCATGCTTGCCGGGAGCACGAGCACATTCGGGCTCGCGTTCGACTATGTTGTCATACTTCTCACGACGGTCCTCCTCGTCACGATCGGCGCCCGGATGTATCCCCGCCTTGCATCGTAGAACCCCGCACCGGTGGGGGATTAGCTCCTTAATCATCCCTCGGGACGATTCCTTTGGCCCCGTTCCCCGCTAGATTGGTGAAGTCGCAGCCGCCCCGAAGGGCCCGGCATCACAATCATTCAATCATCGAAGGTGGAACATGAAAGCTCGCACTGTTCTTGGATCTCTCGTTCTCATAAGCGTGCTGGTGCTCCCGGTGTTTGCAGCCGGCACGGGGCAGTTACAGGGATACTTCAGCGATGCGTCGCACAGGGTGAAAGCGACAGTCGACCCGGCCGAAAAACGTCAGATTCTCAATAATTCATTCGAATCGATGTCTGCAGTCCTGGGCGTTGTCCGGAGCCTCCCGCTTGTTTCGAAGGACGATGTCGCGGGGATAGACCACGCGCGGGCCGCGATCAACGAAAAGAAGGACGAGCTTGCGGGAACGAACGGATACGCCCGGGTGCCGGACGCCAGACTGAACGCTTTTTCCGACTACGTTGTCCAGGATATGGAGCAGGCCGACCAGGTGATCACAATAAGTGTCGTCACGTTGCTCCTGATCATCATTCTGATCGTGCTCATTGTAAAGTAACAGTGTTGCGGTCACCTCATACCGGCACGGGAAATGCGGAAACTCTGTAACCGCGCCTTCAAGAGCGCGGTACTCGCCCGTACCCTCGCAGGCGGAGGGATCGTTCTCCTCCCCTTGCTCTCTTCGTGCGGCGCGGGTACGCCCGCCCTTCGCGATGCGCGGGCCTCAGGTGAAGGGCTTCCCGCTCCGCCGTACTCGATTGTGTTCGTTATCAACGGGGACGGCGACTACGTGTACCATGATACGAGCGGGAACGCGTACAAGGCTGACGAGAAGGCTCTCGATGGAGCGAAAAGGATTGCAGAGAGGAACCCCGGTGCGGAAGTGTTCATATTTCACCAGATGCCGGAGGATCACTTCCTGTTCTTTTTCCCCCTTCCCGACGCGGAATTCTTCTGTTACCGGAGAGGGCGGCTTGTTGCGAATGAATCATACAGGCGCGACCGGAGCCAACCCCCGTTCAGTCCTGAACTGGAGCTGTATCGCCGTTTCAGCGCGGACAACCGGCACCCGTCAGCGAGTGTATTCGTCTACTGCGGCCACGAGATCTCTGAGACGCGGGGGAGGGCGGACAATGCTTCGGAACCCGGCCGCACGTGTACCGTTCATGAGCTGGCAGGGGGGCTGAAATCGTTCACCGGCGATTCGGCACGATTTGATATTGCCATCCTCTCCACATGTTACGGCGGCACGCCGTTCACGATCGGCGCCCTCGGAGCATCCGCGCGGTACATCGTTGCCTCCCCCGACAATCTCCACCTCTCATACTTCGACCTGCATCTGCTCGAGCGGCTGGATGTCAGCCTTCGTGACGGGGACGTCCCCGCGTTTGCGCGGCGATTCGCCCGCCGCTCGTTTGACCGGCTCACGGGAGAGGTCGAGACGGCGGTGAGCGTTGCGGCATACGATGCGGACAGCGTTCGGGGATATGTCCGCTCTGTGCAGGCGTTGTACGACAGTACGCTGACGGCGTTGAGCGTGGAGGGGGATCCCTCTGCGGGAAAGGCGGAACGCTGCGACTGCGCGGAAATTCCTTCATACGTCCTGCCGTCAATGCATGAGGGGGTGGAGGTGTTTTTCCGGGCCGCACATTTTGGCCGGGGAAGGCTCAAACAGGTCCATTCGGGATGGGAGTGCTGGAGGGAAAAGGTCCCCCGTGACTCCCTGAGCACGTCATCAACCCGTTGATTCGGTGCCGGGAAATCAGTGGGTTCTTCCGCAACACGCACGCGGCCGGACGCTCCTTCACAGTCATCGCATAGCAATCCCCCTCCGCAACATTGTCATGATCCGCATCCACCCGAAAAGCTCTTTTCTGCGACCGGGGAGCGGCCCTTAGGCCAGGAAGCGGGATTCGTAATCCTGGCGAACAAGATCGGCATCCTGACTCTCCCTCCGATTCCCGGCGACGCGGATTGGGGCCTACGGTTGACGAGCGGGGACTAATGACGTGGGTCTCCCCCTGTGGACGATCGCCCTGCGCTGAGGAGGGGGAGAAAACTGACTAGATCCTTTTTCATCCTTTTGA
The DNA here is from genome assembly GCA_003157485.1 of Ignavibacteriota bacterium. GTDB lineage: Bacteria > Bacteroidota > Ignavibacteria > UBA10030 > UBA6906 > Fen-1273. The sequence goes on along the minus strand of PMJQ01000194.1, from coordinate 1,645 downwards.
TCTATTGCGTTTTTTTATCCATGGGATACATTGCATCTGGTGCCTTATGAACATCCTCCTCGTCTGTCCCGAATATCCCGATACGTTCTGGTCGTTCAAACACGCCCTCCGGTTTGTTTCCAAGAAGGCCGGCCAGCCTCCTCTCGGTTTGCTGACGGTCGCCGCACTTCTCCCTTCCGGATGGAAGAAGAAGCTCGTCGATCTCAACCTCGCAGAGCTCACGGCGATGGATCTTGGGTGGGCCGACTACGTCTTTCTCGGCGGCATGTCCATTCAGGCGGATTCCGCCAGGGAGGTGATCCGCCGCTGCAACGAGGCTGGAACAAAAGTCGTCGCGGGCGGCCCGCTGTTTACCGCGCGGCACGAAGAATTCACGGGAGTTGATCACTTCGTTCTCAACGAGGCGGAGATCACGCTTCCCCTCTTTATCGACGATGTGATGCATGGGCGGCCGAAACCGCTGTATGCGTCAGACGAGTGGGCGGATCTGGCCCTGACCCCCCTCCCCTTGTGGGACCTGATTGACGCCCGCCAGTATGCCACAATGAACGTCCAGTATTCGCGGGGCTGCCCGTACGACTGTGAATTCTGCGACATCACGGTCCTGTACGGCCGCGCGCCGCGCGGCAAGTCCGGCCCTCAGGTGATAGCGGAGATGGAGGCTCTCTACGAAAGCGGGTGGAGAGGACACGTATTTTTTGTCGATGACAATTTCATCGGCAACAGGGTTAAACTGAAGAAAGAAATCCTCCCCCTGATCATCCGCTGGATGGAGGAGCGGGACTACCCGTTCACGCTCGGTACCGAGGCATCTCTCAACCTCTCCGACGACATGGTATTGCTGGATATGATGGCATTGGCAGGATTTGAAGAGGTGTTCGTCGGCATCGAGAGCCCGAACGAGGAAAGCCTGGAGGAATGCTGGAAGATACCGAACAAGGGCCGGGACCTTATTGCAAGCGTCAGGAAGCTTCAGAGGGCCGGGCTTCAGGTCCAGGGCGGTTTCATTGTGGGGTTCGACCACGACCCGCTCTCCATTTTTGACACGTTGATCCGCTTCATCAGTGAGAGCGGGATCGTCGTGGCGATGGTGGGACTCCTGAACGCCCCGGTCAACACGCGCCTGTATCACCGCCTCGGCAGGGAGGAGAGGCTTCTGAAGACGTTTTCGGGGAGCAATACGGACTTCTCCATGAACTTCATCCCGAAGATGAACGACACGGCGCTTCGGGACGGGTACAAGAAGATCCTCGCCACGATTTACTCCCCGAAGGAATACTACAGGCGCGTGACGGAATTCCTCAGGACGCATGAGCCGCTGCGCCAGCACAGGTCGCCCCTCAGGTATGCCCAGCTCAAGGCCCTGTCACGCTCGATGCTCCTTCTGGGCGTCATCGGAAAAGAACGTGTGTATTACTGGAAGCTCTTTTTCTGGTCGTTGTTCCGCCGGCCGCGCCATTTTTCGGCGGCAATCACGTTTGCCATTTACGGGTTCCATTTTCGCCGGGTATTCGAGCAGTACCTCTAGGAGGTGCGGTCCGTACGGATCGCGTCAACAAAAACGCCGGTCCCCCCGGGGGGGGGAGCCGGCGTTTGCATGAGCGCCGCGTCGTCCCGGGTGGATCAGTACATGTCGCCCATTCCG
>PMJQ01000175.1 GCA_003157485.1 Ignavibacteriota bacterium | reverse complement strand
GACCCGGCCCTGATCCGCGACGCGGAGGTCAAGGCGAAATCCATGATCGGGGTCGGGAGGAAGGGGAGGCCTTTCCTCGATTACCTCCTCTTCAACGCCAGGCAGGCGGGTTACGGGGACGTCCTGATCGTCATCGGCGAGGGGGACGACAGCATCCGGAACTATTACGGACATAAGGACGAAGACAACGAATTCTCGGGACTGAAGATTTCCTACGCAATCCAGCGCATTCCGGCCGACCGCACAAAACCGATGGGAACGGCCGATGCGCTCTACCAGGGGCTCAAGGGGAATGTCGGATGGGCGGGCAAACGATTTACGGTCTGCAACAGTGACAACCTCTATTCGGAAAAGGCCCTCGCCTTGATGCGGGAGCATAAATACCGGTCTGCCATGATTGATTATGACCGCCGCGCTTTACAATTTGAGTGGAGCCGGATCGAACGGTTTGCCGTCACGGTGAAGGACGACGGAGGCTTCCTGACGGGCATCATTGAAAAACCCTCCAAGGAGCAGATTCAGGCGGCGACCGGTAGAGATGGTTTTGTCGGCGTGAGCATGAACATATTCGACTTGCAATATGACATGATTTTCCCGTTCCTGGAAAAGGTCCCCTTTCACCCCCTTCGGAATGAAAAGGAGCTTCCGGAAGCGGTCACGATGATGGTGGGCGCAATTCCCCGATGCCTTTTCGCGTATCCTCTGTCCGAGCATGTCCTGGACCTCACGGAGAAAGGCGACATCTTACCTGTGAAAAAATACCTGGAATCGCACTTTGAAAACGCCCCATTCTGACAGAAAGAGCAAGGTCGACAAGAAGAATGAAATCAGGAGGATTTTGATCCTGAGGGCACTCCTGGACAATGGACCCCTGTCCCTTACCGATCTAGCCAAAATGACCGGCATGACACTGCCTGTCGCGTCGAACATCGTTGCGCTCCTCAGGAAAAAGAAGCAGGTCGTCCAGTCGAAAGAAAAAGGCGCGACACAGGCGGGACGCCCGCCGTCAATCGTTAAACTCAACGGAGAGGCCGGGTTCATACTCGGGATCGATATCGGCCGGCTGTTCACCAATTTCATCATTCTCGATCTTGAAACGAATATCGTTGGAGATACCCGCAGGAAGTCCATCGCCCTCAGCAACGACATACAACTGATCGAAGACCTCGAACGCGAGATCAAGGTCGTCCTGTCGGAGGCGAAGGTGAGCTGGAGCAAGCTTCTTGGCATAGGCATCTCGTTGCCGGGGATGGTGAAAGGGAAGGAGGGGCTGGGGGAGACCTATTTCAACTTCGGTGACGCGCCCGCGCGCGAGATTCTCTCGAAGCGGTTCAACAAGCCGGTCCATATCGAGCACGACCTGGAAGCCATGGCATTCGGCGAGCGCTGGTTCGGGGCGGCGAAGGAAGTAAACAATGCGCTGTGCGTCAATATCGGCTGGGGGCTGGGACTCGGGATCATCATCGACGGCGAAGTCTACTACGGCGAGAACGGATACGCGGGGGAATTCGGACACATCCAGGTGGTGCAGGACGGGGAACTCTGCTACTGCGGCAAGAGGGGCTGCCTGGAGACCGTCGCATCCGGCAGGGCGATCACGCAAATCGCCCGGGACAGGATCTCAAAGGATGCCACGACAATCATGACGAAGGAGCAGCACCTGCGTATCGATCAAATCGACGCGGAGGCCGTCCTGAAAGCCGCGAGCCTGGGAGACCAGTTCTCCATCGAGATCCTGGAAGAGGCGGGCCGTCACCTGGGGGCGGGCATCGCGATTTTGATAAACTTGCTGAATCCGGCGCTCATCATTCTCGGCGGCGGAGTCGCGATGGCGTCCCCGTTCCTGCTGGAGTCGGTACGCGCCGGCGCCATGAAACATTCACTTGTCAATTTGAATCGCGACGTCAAATTCACCATTTCCCGCCTCGGGAATAAGGCGGGCGCGCTGGGGGTCGCCGTGTATCTGGCGGAGGACCTGTTCGACGTCGAACGCCTCAATCCCTCGGCATATGTCTGACATGAAAAATGTGGTCACCCTGCGTGGCTTCGATCGAACGAACCATCAAAGGCCTGAACTTCGCTCTCCGGTATTCGCTTCTTGATGGGCTGGCTGAGACCGCCAGGCAAATGAAAAACTGTATGTATGATTGAGCAATATATTCACAATAAGTATATGGCCTAACACGTGCACCTCCATCTTATTGATTGGGTGATCGTTGGAAGTATCCTCGTCGTGTGCTTCGGGCCCGCCTTGTTCTTCGGCAAGCGGGCCGGGAAGAACACGTCGGAGTTCTTTGCATCGGGACGCTCCGTTCCCTGGTGGCTGGCGGGCCTCTCGATGGTCGCAACGACGTTCAGCAGCGATACGCCGAATCTGGTCACCGATATCGTGCGCCGCAACGGCGTGTCGGGAAACTGGGTCTGGTGGGCATTCGTGCTCACCGGCGTCTCGACGGTCTTCTTTTACGCGCGTCTCTGGAGGCGCTCGGGGGTGTTGACCGACCTTGAGTTCTAC
>PMJQ01000066.1:4545-5523 GCA_003157485.1 Ignavibacteriota bacterium | reverse complement strand
GCGCAGGAGCAGTTTGCGCAAAGGAGGTCCCGGCTTGCAGGCTGGAAGCTTGAGAACCCCGGGACCGTCTCGCTTATGGACGTCGTCAGAAATGCGAAGGCGACGGTTCTTATCGGCGTCACGGCGGCAAAAGGGCTCTTCAACGCGCCCATTCTCACTCAGATGGCTGCGAACGANNTCACAGTGCAACAACATGTTCATATTCCCGGGGATGGGTCTCGGTGCCCTTGTGAGCCGGACGCCGAGGATCACAACGAACATGTTTCTCCGTGGAAGCCGGGCCATAAGCGGCATGGTGAGCGACATTCAATGCGCGGCCGGTAAGCTCCTGCCGGACCTTGCCGAAATACGCTCCGTGTCCGCGACCGTCGCAAAGGCGGTGGCTCTCGAGGCGCGCGATTCCGGCCTCGGGCGGATTCTTGACGACCGTGAATTGGATAAACTCATCGCGAAGGCGCAGTGGAAACCCCACTACGCCTCGTTCCGCCCCGGGAGCCCCGGCAGGGGGGACTAACCGAGAGCCCGCGAGAGCGCTCCGTTCCACACACTGTAGTGATCGAGATACTCCCCCGCGCCCGATGCGTCCGGTTCGATGACGCCCGTCCGTGCCAGCCCTCCGAATGCCTCCGCAGCCGATGAGTAGAATCCGGCGCCGAGTGCCGCCCCCCGGGCGGCCCCCTGGGCGCCGTCCGTGTTGTAGAGCTCGATTGCGACGTTCGCCGTGTTGGCGAGAGTCTCGCAGAACACGCGGCTCAGGAACATGTTCGCATTCCCTGCCCGTATGACTGTCGGCAGCATCCCGAATGCCGTCATGAGGTCCATCCCGTATTTGAACGAGTATGCGACCCCCTCCTGCACGGCCCGTATCATGTGCGCGTCCGTATGGACGGTGTAGCTTCCGTGAAGGATCTGTGCCCCGATGTCCCTGTCTCCGAACATCCGTTCGGCGCCGTTTCCGAACGGGAGGACGATCAGTCC
>PMJQ01000066.1:2534-4480 GCA_003157485.1 Ignavibacteriota bacterium | reverse complement strand
GCAACCTCGCCGGGTTCCATCACGTTGAGCGAAAACGCGTTGTTCGGCTGGTCCCCTGCGCGGTACGTCACGGGGATCCCGGGAGGAAGGTCCAGAATCTCCCCCGCCCCGCGCGTAAGATTCCCCTGTTCGCCGAACGTCGGGACAATTTCCGGCACAAGGTTGCGCCCGATCCCGTAATCGTCGAGAAGAAATCCGGCGATTCCGTTCGCGCTGAAGTCCCATGCCATCCCCTCCGAGAGCCCCGTGATCGTCGTGGTGACACGGTCCGTCAGACGCATGGCGATGTAATCCCCGGGGAGGAAATATTTGTGGACGGAGCCGAACAGGCCGGGTTCGTTCTCTTTCACCCAGCGGAGCTTTGACGCCGTGAAATTGCCGGGGGAATTTAAGAGCGAGCGGAGGCAGCGTTCATGGCCGAGCCTGTCGAACGCCGCTCTCCCGATCCCCGTAGCCCTGCTGTCGCACCAGATGATCGAGGGACGGAGGACGTTGTTTTCGTTTCCCACGATCACAAGTCCGTGCATCTGGTAGGATATCCCTATTGCGCCCACGCGGCGCGCGACGCCGGGCGAAGCCTGAAGGATCTCTCGCGTGGCTGCCTTGAGATTCTCCCACCACATTGCGGGGTCCTGCTCCGCCCATCCTGCCTGGCGGGCGAGTATCGGCATCTCCTGTTTCGGGGAGTATGCACCCGCGAGCTGGATTCCTTTTTCGGCGTCGAAAAGGACGGCCTTGACTGATGAGCTTCCTATGTCATATCCGATCGTCAGCATATGTTCGCATCCTGTTCTATTGTCGTTGGCGGTGGAGGAGGTGTGATCCCCCGTGCGCAATATACGCATTGCCAATGTCGAATTTTTTCCTCACCTTGTCCAGACAATTCTGCTTTTCCCCCATGACACATCCTCTTCACGCGATTCTTCTCTCAGTGCTCTCAGCTCTCCCGCTCTTTGCGCAGGGGCCGCCGGTGGCCGGGCCGAAGGCTGTGAACGCGGGGGGCGCGGGAATAGACGTCGTGTTCGAAGGCGTGACACGGCTCTCGGGAGGTGCTCCGCGCATCCGGTCCGGTCAACCCGGATTCACCGGCATCACCGGGCAAAGTGGCAGGTTTTCGTTTCACTCCGGCTCCGGGGACGTCGANNTCTCTTTTTTGAGGGGATGCCGGGTTTCGCACGCGGGGTCTCCCTCTGGCGATACGGCCCGTGGAACTCCTGGTCGAAGCCCGTCCGCGTTTCCTCCCCCGGAGGGATTCATGCCGATGACGTGCAGTTCTTCTACTGGCAGTGTGAGGACGGCCTCTACGGCGCGGCGATGCCGATATCCGGAAACGGATACCGCTCGACGCTGGGGGAAGACCGCGGCAGGTTCGGTTCGAAATCCGTCAGCATACATGGTGCGCCCCGGCGGGGGGAGATCCCCTGTGTGTCCGTAGGTTTCGGGCACGACCCGTACGTGCTCTTCGAGTCTCTCTGGGCCGCGGGTATGAATGAAATGGGACACCCCGAAAACCTGCGGAAAAACAAGACATTCCCCCCGGTACTCGAGAACATCGGCTGGTGCACATGGAACAGCTCCTTGCTGGGGAAGAATCTGAATGAGGATCTCCTCCTGAAGGCGGCGAATTACTTCCGCGATGGGCATTTTCCCGTCGGCTGGTTTCTCGTGGATGACGGCTGGCTCGACCAGACGGGGGGCAAACTGAACTCGGTCCGTCCCGACGCGAAGAGGTTCCCCCGTGGTTTCCGGGAGATCATCCGCAAGCTCCGTGATGAATACGGAGTGAAAAACGTCGGGGTCTGGCATGCGCTGAACGGCTACTGGGAGGGGATCAACCCCTCATCCGAACTCGGGGCTGAATACACTCACGACCTGATAACGTACGGGGAGCGTTCAGATCCGGGGGGGGATACGTCGCGCTGGAGAACGAGCGCGTTCCTTTCTCC
>PMJQ01000066.1:0-2508 GCA_003157485.1 Ignavibacteriota bacterium | reverse complement strand
CGATAATCAACTGCATGGACATGACCCCCGACGCATGGGGGAATTTCGGGACGACGGCGGTCGCCCGGGCGTCGGAGGACTATTTCCCGTACGAGAAGGGGGAGACCTACGACCTGCAGAGGGGAAATGCCGCGGCGCACGTCCTCCAGGCCGTGTATAACTCGCTCTATTTCTCGCAGATGGTGTATCCCGATTTCGACGAGTTTCAGTCGCACAATCCGAACGCCCTGTTTCACGCTCTTGCGCGCGCGATAAACGACGGCCCGATCTATATCACCGACAATATCGGGGAGGGGGATTTCGGCGTTTTGCGCCCGCTTGTCTACGGCGACGGAAAGATCATTCGTTCCGGAGAGCCTCTCCTTCCTGCGCGTGACTGTCTCTTCCAGATACAGGATCCGAAGCCTTTCAAAGCCTTCTCCCGCGCCTCAGGTATTGGACTCCTCGGGATATGGAACTGCGCGGATGCGGACAGCGTCGAAGGGAGTTTCCGTCCATCGGACGTTGAGGGGATGCGCGGAGAGCGGTTCGCCGTCTTTGACCGGACGAGCGGCGCCCTCCGGTACGCCGCCCGCGATGAGTCAATCCCCGTTTCTCTGGGGCGGCTCGGCTGCCGGCTCTACTATGTCATCCCGCTCACCGGCGGGATGGGGGCGATAGGCCTGATCGACAAGTACAACGCTCCGGCGACTCTCCTCCGATCCTCCTCTTCCGGCGGTGTCGTCACGGCTCTCCTCTATGAGGGGGGGACGTTCGCCGCCGTGGGGCCGCACCCTCCGCGGAGCGTCTCCGCAGGCGGGAAGGATGTCCCGTTCAAATTCAGCGGCGGGCTCGTGACGGCGCAGATTCCTTCCTCCGGAGAGCCCGGGAAGACAACCGTCCGAATCGTGTTTTAGATCCCGCATGCCCTCCATTCTGGAATTACGTTCTCTTTTGAATGAATTCGGGCGGGCGGGCACATCATCATGAAAGCGAATATGTGGACTTATATCGAAGGAAGGAATGAACAATGAACGACGGCGCATGCGTCTGCGGCGTGGACTTCGGCACCGACTCGGTCCGGTGCGTCATCATCAGCGCGGCCGACGGCTCCGAGGTCTCCGGCGCAGTGTCTCCGTATCCGCGGTGGGGAAAGGGACTCTTCTGCGATCCGTCGCAGAACATGTTCCGCCAGCATCCGCTCGATTATCTCGAGGCGTTCGAATCCGCCATGCGCGAGGCGATCGCCCGCGCGCCCCGGGGAACCGCTTCCCGCATCCGGGGAATCTCCGTTGACACGACGGGTTCGACCCCCGTGGCGGTGGACCGGACGGGATCCCCGCTTGCAATGCGTCCCGGGTTCGAATCCAATCCGAACGCGATGTTCGTCCTCTGGAAGGATCACACCGCGGTGGCGGAAGCCGGGGAGATCAACCGCCTTGCCCGCACGTGGGGTGGGACCGACTACACGAAATTTGAAGGGGGGATCTATTCCTCGGAATGGTTCTGGGCGAAGATCCTCCATCTTCTGCGTGCGGATCCGGGCATCAGGACGGAAGCGTACAGCTGGGTCGAACACTGCGACTGGTTCACCGCATGCCTCACGGGCGTGAGCGATGCGCGAAATATCCGGAGGAGCCGCTGCGCAGCCGGCCACAAGGCGATGTGGCACGAATCGTTCGGAGGCCTCCCCCCGGAGGAGTTCCTCGTGCGTCTTGATCCTCTCCTTGCGGGGCTGAGGGACCGTCTCTACACGGAGACCGAAACGAGCGACAGGGAGGCGGGCGTCCTTTCTTCCGAATGGGCGGCCCGGCTCGGGCTTCCCGCCGGTGTGCGCGTGGGGATCGGGGCATTCGACGCGCACATGGGTGCCGTGGGCGGCGGGATCACTCCCTACACGATGACGAAGATCATGGGGACGTCGACATGCGACGTCATCGTTGCGCCGATGGCCGAGATGGAAGGGAAGCTCGTGCGGGGGATCTGCGGACAGGTGGACGGTTCCGTGATACCGGGGATGCTCGGCATGGAGGCCGGGCAGTCCGCGTTCGGCGACATCTACGCCTGGTTCAAGTCCGTCCTCATGTGGCCGGTCGAGCATGTGGTCGCGGCGGGCAATCACATCGACGCCGCCGCGCGGCAGTCCCTCATCGATGATGCGTCGGAGAGGATGATCGAGGAGCTCTCCCGCCGTGCGGAAGCGCTCCCGGTCGAGGAATCGGGCGTCCTGGCAGTCGACTGGATGAACGGGAGAAGAACCCCCGACGCCAACCAGCTCCTGAAGGGGGCGGTGACGGGGCTGAGCCTCGGGAGCGATGCGCCCAGGATATTCCGCGCGCTTGTGGAATCGACGGCGTTCGGCGCAAAGGCGATCGCCGACCGCTTTCAGCGCGAGGGTGTGCCGATACGGGGCGTTATCGCGCTCGGCGGCGTGGCAAAGAAATCTCCGTTCATCATGCAGATCGTGAGCGACGTCATGAACGTCCCCATACGCGTTCCCCGTTCGGATCAGACATGCGCGCTCGGGGC
>PMJQ01000179.1 GCA_003157485.1 Ignavibacteriota bacterium | reverse complement strand
CGGAATTGGACGAGCGACGGGAAGATCCCCTTCACCAAGGTGGGTAGTGCAACGCGGTATAGAAAGGTCGCAGTTGCTGCGGCGTTTGATGCCGGGGAGATCGGGAACGCGACGAAGTGGAAGAAGCCACCTCAATCAGCTTCTAAGGGGACAAGGAAAACAGAGAAAGCGCCTTGACTCTACGGTTGCGGAGAGCTACTTTGCATACGCNNCCGTGTCCAAATCGTGACAAGTTTATCGGGGACCGTAGGGAACTGCAGGGAAATGGAAGGAGGTGAAAAACAGAAACTCTGCGAAAACGATATTGAATTCGCCAATCTGAACCACAATCGAAACTCGTTACTGCTGGCGTATCGAATCCCTCGCTCTCCGCAAAACTGCTGAAACTCCTTTCCTACCAATGAGTTACGTCTCAACCTTCTGTTTGCTTGCCAGAAGTGCGCCAACATTGGAGATTCAATCTGACCTGCTGCCGGGCAAGTTTCAGATTGGAATATCCGCAAAGGCATCGGCTTCGCTTGCAGCGGCGACGGAAGCATACCTGAAGAAACAAAAAACAGGATCAAGACGACATCTCATGCACGATAGCGAAAACACTTCAACCGACTTCAGAACTTTTCTACACCCCTTTTCCCATCTGCCGCCAAGAGTATCCGCCTGATTCAGTCCGGGTATCCGGAGGCTGTCGTTCTGGCTCGACAGAATACGTACACGGTTCTGGCATCCGGGGTGATGGGGACATACGTTTTCAGAATGTTTGATCCCTTCCCATACATCCATCTTCAGGCGGAAAAGTGACCTGGCAAGACCCAATTGAACCGTGTCCTTTCAGGGTCGACGGTCATTGAGTGAGTGGCATGGCCTGCGAAGATACGAACTGAAATCGAGCGACTGAGGCAATTCGAATCTTTGAGATTGGAGTGGAATCATCCTATCTTGTAATAACCATGAAAAACCTCCGCTCCCGGTGACGAGTGCTCCCTCAGCAGCGACAGAGAGGGTCCATCGGTGATGTTCCACAACCCGTTAAGTCAGATGAAACGCGTTTATCTCGTAGGCTCCATCACCGCCGGAGCGGTCGTGTTGTATGTTCTCTACCGCCTCCTATTCGCTCCCCCCGCCGTCCAAACCGGCATTGTAACGCGCGGCAATCTGGTCACACTCGTCTATGCGACTGCGCGGGTCTCCGCCGACTCGCTTGCAACGCTTCGTTCAAAACCCGGCGGTGTGGTGGCCGAGGTGCTCTGCCGGGAAGGAGTGAGCATGAAATCGGGCGCGTTGATGCTTCGTACGGATCCCGGCGAACAGCAGTTGCAGGTTCGGAGCTCCCGGAGCGCACTTGCAGGTGCGGAGGTGCATCTGGCCGATCGCGCAAGGGATCTGAAGCGGCAACAGGCTCTCTACGAGGCCCGGACAGTCACGCGGGCGGCGTTTGATGACGCTCAGCGGGAATATGACCTCGCACGAATCGCCGTCGAGCGTGAGCGTATCAACGTGGGCCTGGCGTCCCAGAAACTCCGTGATACGGAAATCCGCGCTCCGTTCAACGGGGTTGTCATCAAATCCACCCCCCACCCGGGAGACCTCCTCTCTCCGGACGCCGAGTGTTTCCAGCTGATGGCCCCCGGCTCGCTGACGATCGAGGCCGATGTGGCCGAGCAGGACATCGCCCGCCTCTCCCCGCTGCAGAAGTGCATCGTGGCGTTCGACGCCTACCCGCAGCTCCGGTTCACCGGCAGGCTGGTGCGGCTCATTCCTTTCACCGATGAAGCGACAAAAACCTCCCGGGCCATCCTGCGGCTCGATCGGCCGCCGGAGAGCCTGACCGTCGGAATGACGGTCACCGTCAACATCATTACCGAGGAACTCCATGACGTCCTTCTGGTTCCGCAAGCTGCAATTCAAGAAACCGCCGGGGGGAAGCGGGTGTTTACGGTCGTAGGCGGGCGGTTGAAGATCACCCCGGTCGAAACCGGAACGTCCGACGGGATCGTCACACATCTCGCGGGCCAATCGGCACTCCGCGAAAGCACGGTCGTCGTCCTGCGGCCGGAGCCGGCGCTGACTGACGGCATGCGCGTTCGCGCGGAATAAACGGCCATGCGCCAGCTCCGCGTTATCGTCCGCACCGCCCTCGCACAGCTCCTCGGCCGGAAGCGGCAAACCGTTCTGGTCACGGCAGGGGTCACAATCGGCGCCATGGTGATGATCATCACCTTCGCGTTGACCAACGGGATCATCGAGACCATTCGGGAGAAGATCGTCAACGTGTCTCCCATGATTACGATCAAGGGAGAGCGGATTCCCGGGAAGGAGAGGATCCTCGTCGACGAGTCGCCCACTAGGGGTGTGGACATGGTCTCCCGCATCATTCCGGACGAGAAGAAGGAGGTGACTCCGTACCCCGAGGTCCTTGCAGAACTGAACGGAATCGCCCGCGTGGACGCGTTTTCCCCGTTTGTCCAGACCAGCGGAGTCCTGCGCAAGGGAAAATCGCTCCGTCAGGTGTCACTGAGAGGGATTGACCCGGTTCGTGAAGGGACGGTCGTCAACCTTGGCCGGAATATCGTACAGGGGTCGCTCGGCGAACTCGGGTTCACACCCGACGGCATCCTCCTGGGGGACGGCCTGGCCAGGAAACTCACGGCCCGGTACCACGAAGTCATTCGTCTGACGACCGAGAGTGGGACAGTGTTGTCCATGACCGTTGTCGGCATTTTTTCGAGCGGATTCTCGGCGGCGGATGACAACACAGGCTACATCAACCTCGCGCGCGCCCAGGCCATCAGCGGGCGCTCCCGCAACGCCGTCTCCGGGATCGGCGTTCACTCGGCGTCGATGGACCGTCTCCCGGAACTGGCGAGGCAGATCGAGCGGGCCACAGGATACCGGGCGGAGACCTGGGATGAAGCCAACGCCAATCTTCTCACGGTATTCCAGCGCAACAACAATATCACGCTCCTCCTCGTGGTCTTCGTGTTCATTGTCTCGGGCTTCGGGATCGCCAATACGCTCGTGACGACCGTGCTTCAGAAGCAGCGGGACATCGCCGTCATGAAGTCCATAGGGTTCAGTGTCCGGTCCATTGAAGGGATCTTCCTGATCCAGGGAGCGGTGATCGGCATCGCAGGGACTCTCACAGGATGCATCGGGGGGTATGCACTGACGGAGATCATCGGTCTGCTCCCCGTCTCGTACGGTGCAAGCGCGGTGGTACGCGGATCGTCGATCGCCGTTGTGCAGACCCTTTCGTCGTATGTCATCACCGTCTGTTTCTCCCTGGCGGTGAGCGTCGGCGCCAGCGTCGCTCCCGCCCGCCGCGCGGCACGCCATCAACCCGTACAGATCCTGAGGGCATAGACGATGATTTTCGCTCGCATCCCCCGGCATATCGTCACGATCGCCTTCCGTCAGTTGTTCCAGCGAAAACGCCAGGCGGCACTGATCATCTCCGGCATCGGGGTGGCTGTGATGGTGCTTGTGACGGCAATGTCGCTGATGAACGGGATCCTCGCCAGCTTTGCAGAGAAGATCGTGAACAACTCCCCGCACATCGTGCTTTCCGGTGAAAAAGTGCACCAGCCCGTGGGCGACACGCTGCTTCCACCAGGGGGGAGTGGGGACCACGTGTTCTTCATCAAGAACACCGAGAGGCAGGATGAGGATGTAATCAAGAATTACTCGATGATCATGGATGCGGTCCGAAGGGAACCGCACATCGCGACCGTCTCGCCCGTCGTCTACGTCAATACCATCGTCGCATTCGGCACCCTGTCGCTCCCCGCGCCGGTCATCGGGGTGGTGGCCGCGGAGGCGGACAAGATTCAGCATTTCAGCGAGAACATGCTTTCGGGGCGGTTTGCCGAGCTGGAACGGACGCCGGACGGGGTTATGCTCGGCAGCTCGCTCGCCCGGGATCTGAGCGCGCAGATGGGGGACCAGATTCAATGCGTGGGAACCGTGGGGGACCGATTCACATTCAGAGTCCTCGGTGTGTTTTCCACGGGGATGAACGATGCCGACAACAGCGCCTATGCGAACATCCCCCGTGCGCAGACACTCGGAGGGTTTTCGCGGGACGAGATCACGCAGATGGATCTGCGCGTGACCGACCTGGAAGAAAACACGCTTGTCGCGGCGCGGATCGCGGAGGTCACGAACCACAAAGCCACGACATGGGAGGAGAACTCCGCGGGCATTCTCAGCCTCCTGAAAATGATCTCCTCCATCGTCTACGTGCTCGTGTTCTTCGTGATCGTCGTCGCCGGGTTCGGAGTTGCCAACATTCTAATCACCAACGTGCTCGAAAAATACCGGGATATCGCGATCATGAAATCGCTTGGATTCCGCAGGGACGAGATTACGGTCATTTACCTGCTCCAGGGCGCCGCGGTTGCGCTCATCGGTGCCGCGATCGGTTGCCTTCTGGGCTTTGTGATGATCCAGGTTTTCCGGTCGATCCCCGTCACCCCGTCACAGACCGGCATGATCCGTTCCGACCGGCTGCAGATGGGGATGAGCCCCTGGTATTTTGCCATGGCGTCGGGCTTCGCGCTCGTGGTCTGCGTGTTCGCCTCAATCGGCCCGTCACGAAAGGCGGCGCGCGTAAACCCCGTGGAGATCCTCCGGGGGGAACGCTGATGGACGGAAACGCCATTATCACGCTCGAGCATGTCTCAAGGGACCTCACGATCCGCTCCGCCGGAGCGGAGTTTGTCACCCGCATTGTCGATGACGTGTCGTTGACGATCGACAGGGGCGAGTTTGTTGCCATCACCGGGCCGAGCGGATCAGGCAAGACATCGCTTCTGTATCTCATGGGAGGGCTGGACCAGCCGACATCCGGAACAATTACTGTTGACGGCAATGGGATCACGGGGATGAGCGAAGAGGATCTGACGGATCTCCGTAACGCCAAAATGGGGTTTGTGTACCAGTTCCACTTTCTTCTGCCGGAGTTCTCCGCGATGGAGAACATCATGATGCCCATGCTGGCCCGGGGGCGCTTCAGCTACAGGGAGGCGGAAGCGCGCGCGCGCCTGCTGATGGGAGAGCTCGACATGCAGGGGAAGGAACTCAACAAGCCGAACCAGCTCTCCGGCGGACAGCAGCAGCGCGTGGCCATCGCCCGCGCTCTCGCCAACCAGCCGGTGCTTCTCCTGGCGGATGAACCGACCGGCAATCTCGATTCGAAGAATTCGGAGAACATTTTCAAGCTCTTCACGCACCTGAACGCCGAACGGGGCCAGACGATCGTTGTGGTGACCCATGACGAGCGTTTCGCGGCGATGGCAAGAAGGAGGGTCCGGATCCTTGACGGCCGGATCGAGAGCGCCCCCGTGGGCGCGGCGTGACTTTCAGAAGACACATGGCGATCACAGGGACCCACAAAATCACTCCACCCGCTCGTGAGTCCTGCCGAAGACTAGTCAGATATCTTCAATGCTGTTCAGGCCCCGCGTTTTCTGGGTGTGGAGGAGGAAACTGGTCGGAATTGGATGAGCGGCGGGATGATTTCCTTCACTTCAAGCGGCTTCGAAGGGGACAAAGAAGACAGAGAAAGCGCCTTGGGAACCGTGTCCAAATCGTGACAAGTTTGTCGGGAAGTGCAGGAAATCGCAGGGATATGGAAGGAGGTGGAAAACAGAAACGCCGCAAGAATGATAATGAATACACCGATTTCGAGCAGAATCGAAACAACGAGTCACGCTCAGACCGATAAAGCGCAAGAAGCAGTCGTTATACCAACTCGATTACAGCGTCGATGGGAGAAGGATCCGCCAGACGGTTGGGCCGAATAAGCGGGATGCCGAGCTGGTACGGGCGAAGATTCAGTCTGATCTGCTGCTGGGCAAGTTAGAGATTGGAACATCCGCAAAGGCATCGGCTTCGCTTGCGGCGGCAACGGAAGCATTCTTGAAGACCAAGAAGAATCGGATCAAATCGACCTCTCTCACACGATACCAAATCTACTTCGCTCGACTTCAAAGCTTTTTTACATCCCTTTTCCCACCTGCCGCCAAGAACATTCGCCTGATTCAGCCCGGGTATCTGGAGGACTTTATTGAAAACGCGATCAATCCTCAGGATCCAAGAGAAAGGCCATGGTCAGAAGCTACTTTCAACGACGGCATTCGAGCCGTCAAAGCGCTCTTCAAGTTTGCAGAAGAGCAGGGGTACCTGGAAAGGAATCCTGCAGAGTCCCTGAAAGCTATCAGAGAAAGATCTCGCGGGAAAGCCGACTTCTTCTCCGATGATGATCTCGCTAGAATCTGGACTACAATCGATCCGCACTGGGTAGACCCGCTGAAGTGTATTGCTGAAACCGGATTGCGAAAAGGCGAACTGATAAGCCTCACATGGGATCGCGTGAACCGTACTCCGGGTCAGGAGCAAATCACCGTTGAATCAACAGACGATTTTGAAACGAAGACAGGAAATTCCAGGTCTATTCCGCTTACAACGACAGCAATACAGATAATCGAAGGGCGAAGAGGAAAACACACCACGCTGGTTTTCACGAGCAAAGAGGGAAAGGAGATACACCCGGATAAGATCTATCATGCGCTCAAAGAGGCTCTAGGCAAACTTGGTCTTGAAGGTGATGTGCACAAGCTTCGTCACACATATGCCAGCCGACTTGACATGAAGGGCGTTGACACATTCGGCATCGATCCGATGCTCCGAGATCGAGATGTACTTCGCTCCCGTCTTTGCCTCTTTGACGTCGATGAAAAAGGTGACGCGCCCTGAACGAATCATGGTGCTGGAGATGGAACTGCTCGGCATGGATCCTCCTGTAAGTGTTGTTAGATGCACATCTACCTTCTGCTATACCCGAATTGGGAGGACCCAAATATGGGACCCACGAGCCTCAACCGAAGTAGTGTTACATAAGTATCCTACGAGATGCTTCTACTCCGACAATGGGGACGGATCCAAATCNNTCCACTCGGGGTTGTGGGATTTTTTGAATTTTGTTTTGGGCCTATTGGGCGCGACGGCGAGGTCGGACGTATTTCGTAACCGACCTATGGCGCTTGAAAATGGTCATTGTGATTGATTTGCAGATAAGGGTGCTAAGAGGTACCTTAAAATCCGACTATGCAGGCACATCATCCTCTCATCCCCAAGCTGTTCACGGTTTTCCAATCCGGATATTCCCGTCATCAGTTTATCGAAGACCTGACAGCGGGCACCATTGTCGGTATCGTCGCCCTTCCCCTGGCAATCGCCTTTGCCATCGCGTCCGGGGTGAAGCCGGAACAGGGTCTGTTTACCGCAATCATCGCTGGTCTCGTTGTGTCCTCCTTGGGGGGAAGCCGAGTGCAGATCGCCGGCCCGACCGGGGCGTTTATTGTCATCGTCTATGGCATCGTGCGCACGTACGGCTATGATGGCCTTGCGGTCGCAACGATGATCGCCGGCGTAATGTTGATCGTCATGGGCCTGGCCCGGCTCGGGACCCTGTTGAAGTTCGTTCCGTATCCCCTGACGATCGGTTTCACGAGCGGCATTGCGCTGATCATCTTCTCGTCGCAGATCAACGATTTCCTCGGCCTTCGCATCGCCGACTTACCGGCGGACTTCGTCGGCAAATGGACTGTCTATGCAAGCCATCTTGGATCGGTAGACGTCACCAGCCTTGCTGTCGGGGTTGCGTCCCTGGCCATCATTCTATTCGCTCAGCGGTTCTCCCCCCGTGTGCCAGGATCGCTGCTTTCCATCCTCTGCATGACGGCCATCGTGCTGTGGTTTCACCTTCCGGTCGAGTCGATTGGATCCCGGTTCGGGAGCGTGCCCAGTGTTCTACCGGCCCCCCACCTCCCGGACGTATCTTGGACGACAATCACGAGAGTATTTTCCCCTGCCGTCACCATCGCAATGCTCGGGTCAATTGAGTCCTTGCTCTCTGCGGTGGTTGCTGACGGCATGATTCGCTCGCGCCACCGTTCGAACATCGAGCTCATTGCCCAAGGTGTCGCAAATGTCCTCTCACCACTGTTCTCTGGAATCCCTGCGACAGGCGCCATTGCCAGAACCGCCACGAATGTGAAAAGCGGTGGGCGAACGCCGGTGGCGGGCATAGTCCACGCAATAGTCCTTCTTCTCATCATGTTGCTCTTCGGCCGATGGGCGGCTCTCATCCCAATGCCCACCCTGGCCGCGATTCTTCTGGTGGTCGCCTACAATATGAGCGAGTGGCACTCGTTCGTCAAGACCCTTCGTTCTCCGCGCAGCGACGTCGCAGTCATGGTGGTAACATTTGCGCTGACGGTGATTGTTGACCTCACCGTGGCTATCCAGGTGGGGGTCATCCTTTCGGCAATGCTTTTCATCCGACGCATGGCTGAAGTGAGCCATGTGACGTCGCTGACCAGAGACCTAGGCGAGGGGGAAGAAGCGGACGACGAGGGTGTGCGGCCGAGTGCAGTTCCGGAAGGTGTGGAAGTTTTCGAAGTGTTCGGGACATTGTTTTTCGGCGCGGTTGAGCAGTTTTCAGAAACCATGCGGGTACTCGAGAGACCTCCGAGGGTGTTCATTCTGGAGACGCGAAACCTTCTTGCCATCGATGCTACGGGGATCCGGGCGATCGAAGAGCTCCTTATTCGATTGAGGCATAGCGGGACCAGGTTTATCTTATCTGGCATCCACAAACAGCCGCTCTTCGCCATCACGCAGGCAGGACTGATAGAACGCATTGGTGAAGACAATCTCTGCGGCACGCTCGCGGAAGCCCTTGAACGATCCCGGGTTATCACGATGTCTTGAGTTCACCGATACGAGATGGTGCGGCGTAGAGATCATGCTTGCAGACTGGTGACAAAGAGAGAATCACCGAGAGGCTCTCAGATGGAATGGGACTCATCCGCAAGCGCCCATTGCCCAACGTCAACAGGTCTCGCTTGCGCTTCCCTGCAGCATACTGCTCACCCTGACCCTGCGTACGGATATACGATTTCGAATTCGGTGAGGAGTTTTTGGTGCACGTAATCGAGCACGTGGACGGACCGAAGAACCTGGAGGTGCTTTCTACTTCATGAAACTTCCAACGAGAGGCAAGCCTGCCGATGTACTTGATGCTCTTGCTGAGTGTATTTCCGAAATGATTGGTCAAAAAAGCGTTGCGAGATTTTACATCGGGCGGTGGAGCGATCTTGATTCAATAATGTCGCAACATGGATGTGATAATGTCGTTCCACTTTATGAGACCAGGAGTTTTCGGAACGCAATCGAAGTTCAAGGCTCTTTGGTCCAACGATTTATGGAACATGAGAAATATTCGAACGAAGACTCACATGGCATCAGTGGGACGCCCCGGGGGTTCGTGAGTTACGTGTATCTTGCACTTTGGTATGATTTGGCAGTCATTTCACGATAAGTGATCTGAAATGATGGACGGACGCTAGGAACCCAAAGAGTGTTTGGCTTCTGAGTTCTGGGAGGAGTTCCTTGAACTGGTGATTGAGCATGTCGTTGGACCGAAAGCACAGAATGCGTATTTCCATGACCGAGTCTGAAGATGTTTCTCGGAGTCCTTCCCGGCCGCCCGTGCAGATATACGCCTAATCGGGACTTCCCATCAGGCTGTTGACCAGTTTACGTCTACCTTTGTTTGATATGTTATCGTGGGTGCATCCAGGATTGCTGGCATGCTAACCAGGAGACTTTTGTCCGAGGTGCGGCCTCCGCGGAGTGGGAGAACCAGATGGAGGAGGTGACGGCTCTACGGCAGCGCTGCCGCAGTTCAGCCATACTTCGTTGAAACCCGGACCAGTTTTGGTGACGACGTTCTTGACATTCGCCACGAACAGGTCGGGTTTGCCGTCGCCGTTCAAGTCCCCGACTGCGGCCGCAATGCTATTTGAGTGTCCCAGGCGAAGGCCGCTGTCAGCGAAATGGCCGGTACCGTCATTCAGCCAGATCAGGTTTGGAACGCCGTTGTCCGTGGGTCCTCCTCTGGCAACGAAGACATCAAGGAAACCATCATTGTTGAAGTCCGCCGCCAGTGCCGCTCCTCCAGGGGCTGCCCCCAGAAGCTGGCCACTGTCCGTGAAGTTCCCCCTTCCGTCGTTGAAATAGACTTTGCTCTCGCCGATCTGGCTCGTGAGAAAGAGATCCATGCGGCCGTCGCCGTTGAAATCCGCCAGAACCACTCCGCGAGTCGCACGAGTGCGGATGTTGAGAGGCGCCTCCGAGAAACCGCCCTTCCCGTCGCCAAGCCAGAGCTTATCGTTCATTGGAACCATGTCGGGTGGTGGTGTGTGAGGGATGCCGACATAGACGTCGGGGATTCCGTCCCCGTTGATATCGCCTGCCGCATACGTGCACTGGCCCCAGCCGCCGAGGCCCTTGCCGGTTTCGGTGAAGTTGCCCTTACCGTCATTCAGCAGCACCCGATCTTCGGCCTGTCCGGCAACGATGATGTCTACGTGGCCCCGACCGGTGAGGTCGGCGAGATGTGAACTGTACATGGGGATGTGCGTGGGGAGATTTCTTCTTTCGGAGAAATGGCCGTGCCCATCATTGAGAAAAAGAACATTGTCGCACACCACGTCGACAAACCCGTCTCCGTTGAAATCGGCAAAATAGGCTGGACGATCAGCGGAGCCGAAAGATTGACCGGTCTTCGTGAAATGGGCATGGCCATCATTCTGCCAGATGGCCCCTTCGAAATAGGCCTCCAAGAGGCCATCCGCATTGATATCCACCAGCTGGATGTACCAGCTATCCCCCGATCCGAGAGACTGTCTATTGTCCGTGAAACAAGCGGGAGCAGGGGCGTGAACAATCGGAGCAACCTTCTTGCTGTCTTGTGCCGGGACGTCGGTTCGCAGCCACAACAACGTCAATACCCAGAATCCGCCAAGCAGCGTCTTCATGGAAGCCCTCCTTTCTGTCAGTGTGACTGCGCCATTGAAGGTATGCAGAATCCTGTATTGCGCACCTGCAGTCATGGACATGGCCAAGCTCAGTGCCAGCCCGGCGACGATTCTCGCTCTTGAACTGAACGGTTCCTTGCGCTGCGTTGTCGTTCTGTGGAGATGGGGTGTCATCTTGTTGGTCCCTTTTTCGCAGGTTGACCGGCGAATGTTCCGCCGCCGAATGTTATGGGAGAGACTAGATCGACAACCAATAGCTGAACTTCACCAGAAAGATATTGGTGGGGGAGACATTACTCAGGTTGCGCACCGCGTCGCCCACCGAACTGTCCCCGGGTTGATCGAATGCGGTCCGTTCGTGTGACCATACCAGATAGACTAGTGACCCGGGAAGATACTCCCAGCGCAAGACCAGGATTGATCGGAACTGGCCGAATGCGAAATCAGGGTTCCCGAACGCATAATCCGGAGTTGTACCACCGGTCTCGTATACTTCATAGGCGTTGTCGTTCCACGTCGGGTTGATGATGGAGAATCTGCTGCTGTAATCGGCAGCTTGAGC
This sequence comes from Ignavibacteriota bacterium, assembly GCA_003157485.1. GTDB lineage: Bacteria > Bacteroidota > Ignavibacteria > UBA10030 > UBA6906 > Fen-1273. The sequence continues at coordinate 37,310 of PMJQ01000179.1, read as the reverse complement.
GTTGCTGACCACTTTGAACAGGGAGTATCTGCCGACGGAGGCAAACGGGCTCCCGTAGTATTGCAGCGACAACTCCGGAGTCAGATTGCAGTCGATTCTGAATGTGGCACCCAGGGAGTGCTGCGTGATTCGTGCGAGGATATACCGCTGATCGTTGTTGACGGATCGGGTATCGACATATTGGAGGTTGTCGACATTTGAAGAGTAGTTGACGCTTGCGGTCATTCTCAATGTGGTGAGAGGCATGACCGATAGCTCCGGCAGAAGGTATGCGTAGCGGCTGTTCTGATGTGCCGAGGCGCTGACGTTCCAGCTGCAATCGAAAACAATTCTCTCGGAAGGGTCTGTGCGGAAGTAGGAAGCGAGAGACCAGAGGGGTGGCACCTTCAACGCGTATCCTCCGCGCAATATGCGGGTGTCGAGGGCCTCCGGTGCATAGCTCAGGTACGTGGAAAGCACCCATTTGGGCAGAAACTCAAGATAGATGTTCGTACTGAGAAGGGTCGACAGGTACCGCATGCCGAAATCCCAGTTACTGGTCTGGGTGAAGCCGAGCGAGTACGTTCTGAAGATCGACACCGGCTGGTTCACAAAATAGGAGATTGAGTTACCGAGCTTGATAACATCGGCTGTTTGCATGAACCCGAGATCGTTAAGGTCGAGTCCGGGTGATCGCCAGTTGAGTTCCGTAGAATAACGCCAGAACCCCTTGCTCCCTTTTCCCACTCTGAGCTGTCCACCGTAACCGGAGAGGTGTGTGCGCGTGCTGTCGAAGTGAACATAGTCCGCATCGGGCCGCTGGTAGTACCGGGCCGAGGCAGACTGGAGCCCCGTGATCGCAACGGTGCTCCCGGAGATCGTACTCCCAACAAGCTTGGCGGTAACATAATACTCCTTATCATTCCATTGATGCAGGAGATCAAGTCCTCCCGTGTACGCGCTGCGATTCATGAAGTCGAGCTGTGGATCTCTGATGACCCGATTGGTCTCGGTGACGATCGCTCCCAGGACGGAATTCCCTTCCATGAAATCTTGCTGGAGGCGTACGATCGAATAGCTGGTCAGTGGTTCAACAGTGACGTCTCGCTGTGTGTTCGCATCCCGGATGGTTGCGTTCTCCCTGTTGGTGAGGCTTTGGAGCACGCCGACCGCAAGTCCGTCCGATGTCTTGCCGCTGATTTTCAAAGCGCTGAGGATTGTGGTGTTATCCGGGAATGTCATGTGTTCATCATCGCGTAGGACGGGAGTATACGTGGGAGCATGTCCAATGCGGCGGCTGTAGAACATGTTGTTATTGTCGAAGTCGAATGAAAAAATGTTCTTCCCTTCGAGGAAGAAAGGACGCTTTTCGTCGTAAAATGTTTCAAATGCAGTGAGGTTCATGACCGAGGGGTCTGATTCCACCTGGCCGAAATCAGGATTGACAGTGAGATCGGCCGTGAAGTTGCTGGAGAGACCGATCTTGGCATCGAGACCTGCATTTCCCAGCCAGCTTTGACCCTTGTCGGCAAAGGGATTGTCGGGCTCTGGCTTGAATGTCTTCAGTTTTCCGAGGGCATACGGCATGACTTCGATGCGCTGGGATTTCGGCAATCCTCTGATACCATGGATTTCACCGAAGAGATAAAGGATTCCCGGTCCCTCGGAAGACTGCGGTTCCCAGTCGCTTTCCTCCTGCAGTCGATCGATCCAACGCCAGCAGTGCATTCCCCATATCTGTTCACTGTCGCCGCTGTAGCGGAGCTGGCTCAATGGAACTTCAATCTCTGCTGTCCATGCGGAGTCTTCCATGCCGGTTTTCGCGAACCAGACCGCATTCCAGCTGAAATCGGTAGTTGAAGGATTTGTCAGGATCAGATCAATTTTCTGCCCGGCTGCCGTGACGTCAAATTCGAACCCGGTGCGGTGGTCGTGGTAACTGTCGAAATTCACGCCCACGATGTCGCCGTTAAACTCGTCGCGTCTGCCTCCCTTCCGAATAATCCTGTCTGGTTCGTCGTCGAATGCGCGAAATGCGATATAGAGATTGTCGTCGTCATAGAGGATCTTGAATTGGGTAGGCTGGGAAGGTTTCGCCCCTTCCCTGGGAATCCACTGCGTGAAATCGCCTCCCCACTCGCCTGTTTTCCAGCAGGGGTCGTCCAGGATCCCGTCGATGGTGGGCTTCTCTCCCGCAAGACGAGTGGCATAGTAAACTCTCGGAGATTTTGTAGAGGGCACGTGTGTCGTGTCGTCCGTACCCGTGCGTTTGAAAGCGCATACGTGAGTTGTGAGGAGGCCAAGCATGAAAAGTGGCGCAAGCGTTCTGTTGAGTGTCATGGAATGGAATTCTCTAGGTATCAGTATCAGCCGGTTCGTGAGCCGGTCCTGTGGTGTGCAAATGCCGGTTCTTCTGTGGTGGCATGCCTCAAGACCTGCAAAAGGAGGGATGGCGATCGCGACATTGGTAAAATCCCTCGTTTGCTATGTTTGATGGATATGGCGACAAATCACTGGGAGAAGAACAGAGATTTCATCTGAGCCGGCTGATCATTCGCGTGGGAGAGGTGGGAGTGCAAANNTCGCTCTCAGCTCTGACACGGAGGCCCCGGCGACTCATCCGCTTGTCGACCTATTCTGTCGAACGATCCATTCCCCGCCTTCAGCATCCTGTCGCTTATCTCCCGAACGCTCCGCATGTACGTTGTCATTCCGTGAGCGTCGAAGAACTCCCACCACCTGCAATCCACTCGTCTTTCGAAGCCGCAGGGTGTTTCAATGAACGGCCCTTCCCCGATGAAATATGAGGCAAAGATAGTGGAATAAGAAGTTCCCTCCCCATGTTCGGATGACCTCAAGAACAGGTCCGCCCGCAGTCAGACATCCCCTTCAGTATTTTGTACTGTCGGAATGGAGCAATTCCAACCCTCGTTCTTCAAACCAGATGTGGAAAACCCGGTCGGCGGGGACCGTGATGACAGGAGTGTCAGGCGGCACCTTCCAGTGATCTTCCGGGGGTAACGCGATGCGGAGAGTTCCGCCGCTTGCTGCTGAATCCGGCACCACGTTCGAGACCAGAAGCGTCGAATCTCTGTACCAGACCTCCGGCCCGAATCGATCCTCGAAGCAGCCGGTATCCACGCCGGGAATAAGCAGGACAGAGTGAGGCGGAACGGAAGGGAGGATCTCGAGGAGCGGTTTCCACACGGCCCGCACCAGAGACGACTTCTGCATGAGGTGATTATAGCCTTCACGCGTGGGAACGTGCACCCCCTCATGGACTCCAAGTGAGATCCGCTGCTGGATGAATGCAGCCCCGTCAATGACGTTCGCCGCGATGAACGTGAAGAACACTGCCGGGAGAAACCTGGCGATTCTACTGAATGATTCAACGGAGGCTCGCAAAAGAACCATTCCCATGATCGCAAGCGGCGGGAGCGCCGCGGTGAGATAGTACCTGAAAACCTGCGAGTGCAGGGAAACAGGAGGGAGTATCATGATCAGAAACCATAGCATGAGAAAACAGATGAGTCTGCCCGGTCTGCGCCAATCGGCGCCGGATCTCCTCAGTCCCCGGTACCACAGGAAGAGCACGAGGGCGCAAGTGATTGCTGCCATCGCCAGAAATGCCAGAAATGCAGACTCCGAGAATGAAACGTTCTTGAAGGGGAGCATGGCCTGCACACCCCACCGGGCGTACAGCTGGATATGGTCCACGGTATTCCCTCCAAACAGACGGGCGGCGTAGGGATGTTGAGCGGGAAAGCCAAAGAGGGAGAAGCCGTCGGTTCGGCACGCGAGGTAAACTCCCAGAACAACTGCGTGAAGCACCAAATGTCGCGAGTGCAAGAGAATGCGCTTTGAAAACCTGAGGCCGTCCTTTTCGTCGAGGATCACCAAGGCAAGGAGGACAGCCGGCAATGGTGCAGCCGCCTCCTTGAAGCCCAGTGCCAGGGCAAAGGCAAGTGCTGAAGTCTTGTAATTCTTGCGGAGGAACGCCAAGAGACTGAAAAGAACACATGCTCCGGCGCCAAGGTCGAATGCCCCAACGAGCCACATCTGAGGCTCAAGGTGGACGGTCGCAGCACATGCGTAGGCGAACCCGCTTCCCCACGCGACAAGGGGGTCATCCGTGCATTGCTGCGCGATCGACACCACCAGGAATGACGATAGTGCCAGGAGAGTGAACGCGAGCAGATGAAACCCGGCAGGGTTGAGCCCGAACGCAAGATAGACGATGGCGCAGTAGAGGAGCCCCGCGGGGCGGAAAAAAAGGGTTCGCGCGGGAGATAGGAAGTCATGCAGCACCGTTTGTCCCGGGAGGAACACGCATTTGTACAGGAGGGCCCAATCATCCTGGACAAACGGATACCGGGCCAGAGGGAGGTATAGCGCTGCCAGCGCGGCAATGAGGAGCACTGACAGTGTGATCCTTGGATTGAGCCGAATGCCCCCGGGGAGCCATGACACCGTATTCACCGCCGATGTGCTGTGTTCTCTGTCCGGCACGATGGCATCTCCACATATGAATGAAGGAATCGATGCAGCGGGAAGTCGTCGTTGATCAACACCGCCCCCGGAACGGCCTCCCGCAAAAAAAACCAGTACGAAACTAACGAATTGATTGATGAGGGGCAATGGACAGAAAGGGTTCGAAAGGGCCATCCTGCGCGGGCTTGACATTCAAGACGAAGACAGGTAAACTGCACGCATTGTTGCAGAGAATTCTCTCCTGCCTGTGCACCGAATCGTTCCGTTCCGGACGCTGGAAGCATAGCACCGGCGTTCCCCGTTCTCCTGTCAACGCTCTGATCCCTGAATCCGGTCTGTTTTCTCCGTGAAAGGACGCGAAGTATGAAAATCGGAATGCTGCTGTTTCTCTCGCTCGTTTCTCTAGGCGGCGTCTCTGCAGGGGAGTTCCACGTAGCCACGGGGGGAAAAGACAGCAATGACGGGACCCGGCAAAGGCCCTTCCGGACTATCTCGGCGGCGGCGCGGGTAGCGCAGCCGGGCGATGTTATTACTGTACACGGCGGCGTTTACAGGGAACGTATCAGTCCGCCCCGGGGTGGCGAATCGGATGACAAACGTATCGTGTATCAGGCCGCTCCGGGTGAGAAGGTCGAGATCAAGGGGTCAGAGGTCATAAAAAACTGGGTGAAAGTCCGTGGGATCGTCTGGAAAGCGACTATCCCTGGTGCGTTCTTCGGGGGCTTCAATCCTTACAGCGACCTGATTCGGGGGGACTGGTTCGATCCCATGGGAAGGGATCACCACACAGGGGCGGTTTATCTTGAGGGGAACTGGTTGACCGAGGCAGTCAGGCTTGATGATGTCCTGAATCCTGTCGGCAAATCTCCTTTGTGGTTCGGGGTTGTGGACAGCGTGAATACCACCATCTGGGCGCAGTTCCGGGGAATCAATCCCAATGAACGGGTGGTCGAGATCAACGTTCGGCGAACGGTATTCTATCCCTCGACGCAGGGGATCAATTATATCACCGTCAGGGGGTTCACACTGGAGCATGCTGCGACCCCCTGGGCGCCCCCCACGGCCGAGCAGATCGGCGTCATCGGTACTCACTGGAGCAAAGGGTGGATCATCGAGAACAACGTAGTCCGGTATTCGAAATGCGCCGGAATTGCCTTGGGAAAATACGGCGATGAATGGGACAATACTTCTGCAAACGCCGCCGAAGGTTACGTCAAGACCATCGACCGGGCTCTGGCGAACGGCTGGAACAAGGAGACGATCGGCCACCATATCGTCCGCAACAATACGATTTCAGAGTGTGAACAGGCGGGGATCGTCGGCAGCCTGGGTGCTGTCTTCAGCCAGATCACGGGAAACCACATCTACAATATCTGGACCAGGAGGCTCTTCAGCGGTGCGGAGATGGCGGGGATAAAAATCCACGCATCTATCGACGTGCTCATCAGGAACAACCGGATCCACAACGTAGGCCGCGGAATGTGGATGGACTGGATGGCACAGGGGACGCGCATTACGGGAAATCTCTGTTATGACAACAGCGCGGAGGACATTTTTTTTGAAGTTGACCACGGACCGTTTCTGGTCGACAACAACCTGTTCCTCTCCGGCTTCAGCGTCCGGGACATGTCCGAAGGTGGGGCGTTCGTCCACAACCTGATGGCGGGGAGGCTGGAGACATGGCCGGAGCCCAATCGTTCCACCCCGTATCACCGGGCGCACTCTACAGCACTGGCGGGAATGAGCGATATCAAGGGGGGAGACGATCGCTTCTATAACAACATTTTCCTCCGTACGGCCGGTGTGACGGATTCCGTTCTGCGGAGCAACATCGATCACCGTCAATTTGCCGGGTTCGGCCTCTGTGCCTATGACTCCTGTCAGTTCCCCCTTCAATCGGGAGGGAACGTGTACTACAACGGGGCATGCCCTTACGGGGGAGAAGCGAACCCGCTTATCCTCCGGGATGTTGACCCGAAGCCCACGATCGTCGAACACGGGGAACGGGTATATCTCGGATTGGCATTAGGCCGGGCCATCCGCGATTATGCGACTTCGATGGTGACAACCGACCGGCTCGGCAAGGCCAGGATTCCGGGGCTCCCCTATGAGAACCCGGACGGAACGCCATTGAAGATCGACAGGGACTATTTCGGAAGCCTGCGGGATTCTACGAATCCATCGGCGGGACCGTTTGCGCGCCCGGGCCAGGAGGCGGGGTCAATCAAAGTGTGGTAATGTGGTGCGGGGGATCCTTTCAGGTTCTCCCTTCGAATCTCCAAGGAGAAATACCGGCCGGTGAGGGCATATCGTTCGTCGTTTGTCCTTGCGATGTCCCGTGCCCTGTCATAGCACAATCAGTGCGATCCCGGTCTATGTCCCAGTGTCACCTGTATGAGTAAAGGGAGACTTTCTGAATAGTACACTTGTCGGCCCGGAATTTCAGCCCCGTCCCGTCGAACGTGCTCGCGTGCACTTCATCGCCGTTCAGCCGTCTCTCCCACACCCATGTGCCTTCCCGGAACGTTCCCTCATCGGCCGCGCTTATCCCTATCCGCACAGAATCATTCTTCGGGACAAAGTACACGTCAAGTCCTTTGCCTGCGGCGATGAACTCCTGAGGACCTGTCTGTATGATCAGGCCTCCCGCCACAGCGGGACTGTTCGGCTCTGCGAGCCTTGCTTCGATAAAGTACCCTCCCAGCTCCACCCGCTGGACCGGCGACTGCGTATCAACGAGAAATCCTTTCATTGTCCCGATCCCCTGGTTGGCAAGAATGAGGGGTGACAGGGATTGCAGCACGGAGTAGCTCTCGTCCAGGGGGTCGTTTTCTTCCCGCCGCTCTTCGTCGATGCCGAACGGCGAAAAACATCCGGCATCAAATTCTCCGAATGCATACAACGCCCTTGCCGCGCCCAGTTCTCCGCCGCGCGTTTCAGGTATGAAGAGGGGATTATCGCTCCGCGTATATTCCTGACACGCCCATCGGAACTGGTCCATATAGATGTCGGGAGCGATGAAGTCAATCGAAGGAGCGGCAGCCCGCCACACATCGAGTACCTGAGGCAGGGGACCTCCTGCCGGATATCTTCCCGGCCAGTAGCTGTAGGGCTGTTTCAACCACGCATTCGCATACATCGGCAACGGGTATTCCTTCTTGCCGGCCGAGGCGACCTTTCCGATATACTCCGCGTATTTCCATGCGGAAAAGAGTTCCTCGGTGTAGTAGGAGTAAAACTGCCAGTCTTCCGATTCAGGTCTGAATTCACTTTTGCCGAACACTTCCTCCCATGTGCCGGAAGTCCGAAATCCGTGTGCTCCCCAGACTCTGCATAGCTCGGGGAAGAGGCCGTCTTTGTGTTTGAGAAGATAGTCCATCAGGGGCTGCGGAACGGGGCCTCTGTATGCCGCATCCGCCGGAGGACTGAAATCCCTCCGTGCATTGCCGGGGGTTTTGCCCTGATGATCGAGCACTCCCGCTTCATTTTCCACCTGAATCATTGCCACCGTGTGTTTCTTCCCATCGACTTCTTTGAGATGGCGCATCAGCGCTGCAAATGCCTTCGCATCGGCGCCACACGAGGCGTCTCCATACGCTGACAGGATCTCCAGGGGCTTGCCGAACTCGTCTGCAGCCCTGGGATATTTCGCATAGTCCGCCTTGACCCATGCGGGGATGTACACAGAACTCGCATTCTTCCATGTGCCGAACCAGATCAGCACCAGCGTCAGGCGCGCCTCTCTTGCACCCGCAAGAGCACTGTCCACGAGCGCAAAATCGAATTCTCCCTCAACGGGTTCTATGAGTTCCCATGAGACCGTCGCGATGACTGCGTTCAGGTTCTTCCTGGCCAGTCTCTTCCAGACCGGTCTCATCGATTCGAATCCGCCGCACGTGGAGTTGTGGAGCTCGCCGGCAAGAAGCAGGAGAGGTTTCCCCCCGACCACAAGCCGGGTTGCCGTACCATGTTTCTCGAGATGGGGAATGTCCCCGGAAGAAATCCGGGATCGCTCTCCTGAAACGGAGCTTCCGTTTTGACCGAGGCTTCTTGCCGTCGGCAGGAGCAAGAACGCAAGAATGATCAGATATAGGCGCATGGTGTTGTCCTTTGGGATTATGTCATTCGGGCCGGGGAATGCCGGCGGGCAATCTTACCTCTGACGTTCGAGGCTCTCCGCAGGAGTACCCGTGGAGCGTGAGACAATGTCCAGCGTTGCGGCTTTGAGATCCCCGGATATGGCAGTTACACGAATGGTCCCGGCATGTTCTGTCGATCGGATGACGGCAAGGGCAAGTCCGTTGAAGGCATCGCGCACCGGGCTCTGCATCTGAGTCTTGTCCCGCGGGTTGCCGTTGTCAGTGCCTGCCAGTGTTCCTTCCCCCTCGATTCTGATCTCGATGCGGTTGTTCGCGTCCGGGACGATGAATCCGTGTTCGTCGACAATTTCAATCGTTATGTCTGCAATATCCCGGGCGTCCGCCGAGATTTCCCTCCGGTCCGCCGACAGGCGGAGCGAGGCGGGTCCTGACGTCGTGTGCACTTCTTCCGTGACGGATCGACCATTCCTCCTGCCGATTGCCTTCAGCGTGCCCGGCTCGTAAGGGACGTCCCACGACAGGTGCAGATCCGATGTCGTGGCCGCGACAAAGGGTTTGTCAAACTTGTTCCATCCTCCCGAATTGCCCTGCTGCGGAAAAACTGAGGATTTTGCCCCGAACGGCTTGCCGTTCAGAAAGAGCTCGACAGTATCGCAGTTCGTGAACGCGATCACCGGCACGACCTGGCCTTCATGTCCCACCCAGTTCCAGTGGGGGAAAAGGTGGACCATCGGCCTGTCGGTCCACTGGCTTTGATAGAAGTAATACCCGTCTTTGGGGAAGCCGCACATGTCAAGAACTCCCGAGCTCGAGTTCTTCTCCGGCCAGCGGGCCTCTCCAAGATAATCGATCCCCGTCCACATAAAATCGCCGATGACATAATCGTTCACACGGGTCCATCGCCACAATTGCTCGGCCCGGATTATTGCTCCGTAATCAAGTGAAAACGTCGAGCGGCCTGCCTGCGCCTGCGGAAGATCGTTAACCGTGTATCTTCCGCGAACCCCCGCGATGCCGACATTCTCGGTGCCTATCATCTTCCATTCCGGATGGTCATGCCTGTCCACGCTGTAATACAGCTCCCTCCTCCTGAGCCATCGGTCGACGTAATTGTAGCCTACGATGTCCTGTAGCTCGAGAAACTGAGGCGTCGCGGGATAGTCCACGTCGGCAATTCTGTCGTTTGCCACTGTCACCGGTCTTGTCGGGTCTTCTTTATGAAATGTTTCAAGGAGCTTCCGCAGAACGTCCGGACCCGTCCGGGCCCCCTGTTCCAGGACCTCGTTGCCGGCGCTCCAGAGTACGACGGAGGGATGGTTCCGGTCCCGGTGAATCATGGAAACCAGATCTGATTGCGCACACTCATCGAAATACACGTGATACCCGTATTCAGCTTCCCCCTTTTTGATCTCCCACTCGTCGAACGCCTCATCCAACACCAGGAATCCCAGGGAATCACACAGGTCAAGAAATTCGGGAGCTGGCGGGTTATGTGCCGTCCTGATGGCATTGCACCCCATGTCTTTCAGCAGGTGGAGGCGTCTTCTCCATGCCTGTTCGGGAACTGCCGCGCCGAGACAACCCGCGTCGTGATGGAGGCACACACCGTTCATCTTCAGGTGCCTTCCGTTCAGCAGTAACCCCCTGTCCCTGTCGAATACCACGCTCCGAATCCCGAACGGGGAAACCAGATTGTCATCGATGCGTCCCTCTTCAAGAACGTATGAATGCAGAGCGTAAAGCGACGGCGTGTCGACCGACCAGAGCGAAGGAGAGGCGATTCGGACGGCCTGCTCGACGTTTACGGCGCCTGCGGCTTCCAGTCGGACCGGCGTTTCCGTAGTGCCCCGTTCTTCTCCCGCAGCATCCGTGACGACCGACCGCACAATGACGCTGCGAGTGCCCTCGAGCGCGTTCTGGATCGAGGTGCGGATCCGCAGTTCCGCAGATGATGAATCGATGGCCGGTGCGGTGACGAATGTGCCCCACTGGGCTATGTGCACGGGGCCGGCAATATTCAACCACACGTGGCGGTAGATCCCCGATCCCGAATACCAGCGGCTGGCGGGCTGCAGAGAATTGTCGACTCTCACCGCGATCAGGTTCTCTCCCCTTCGAATGTACGGGGTCAGATCATACGAGAAACTGGTGTAGCCGTAAGGATGCGTGCCCAGATGCCGCCCGTTGATCCACACGTCGCTCTTCATGTACACGCCGACGAATTCAATCCAGATGTTCTGCCCCTTCTGCACTGCAGGCAGCGTGAAATGCTTGCGATACCATCCGATTCCTGCGGGAAGAAAACCGCCGCTCCCTCTCGCCGGGGCGTCCTCCCTGAACTCACCCTCGATGCTCCAGTCATGGGGAAGGTCGAGCGTCCGCCAATCAGCGTCCTGATACTCCCGCTGCTCCGCGCCCTGCGCATCGGACTGATTGAACTTCCAGTGGTAGTCCATGAGCACCTGACGGCGCCCGCCCTGCAGAGCCGGGTACGCGTGCGAAGCAAGTATGAAAAGCGCGAATATAATTATCCCTGTTGAGCGGCGTGTCATGGGAGTTCGTCCTGCGCACAAGCGCGTGTCATGATGTTCAGTGAAGGCCTCCGCCCGCGGCTGCGTTCCCCGTGCGGTCGAGAAGCTCGATGCTCGACATCGTCTTTACAATCGAGTCGTCCTTGTAGATCCACACCACCCTTTTTGACCTTGTTATTTCGAACGCATGGGGGGCCTTGCCGAACTGCGTATGCCCCAGCCAATTGGTCAGGACAAGATCGCCGTCCGGCAAAGACTGCATTCCGGTCATAAATTTGAGTTCGATCCCCGGCAGCTCGTCCTTCGCCAGCTGCCAGACAATCCTGCCGGAAGTATCGACTTCCACAACACGGGGCTCGCCATCATGATCGGAGCATGCGATGAGCGTATTGCCGCCGTCCAGGCGGATCACGGAGTGCGGGCCTCCTTTGATCGGGATCTCACGTATCACTTTGCCGGTCGAATCATATTCACATACTTTGTTCAGACCGTAGTGTGCGACAAGGTAGTTGCCGTTGTGAAGCTTCCTTGCGTTGCGCATGAAGAAATGACCCCCGTCCACACCGTCGGGGAGAAGCCTGATGGTTCTGACGATGCGTCCTCCCGGGGAGACTTCAAGCAGGGAGCCGGAGTTGCACTCTCCGATAAACGTATTGCCATCCGGGAGACGCTGGCACGCGTAGATCTCACTCTTTGATTCGTAAGAAAACACAACCTCTTTGGCGCGCGTGACTTCTTTGACACCATTTCCGGTATTGAACAACAGGTTGCCGTTTGCAAGCATCCAGACGTCATTGCAGCGTTCGGCCGGATATTCCCAGTCCAATGTGCCGGATCCCGAAACGATGCAGACCTTCCCCTGCGTGTAATCCGTGCAAACGAACGGGGGGTGTGAAGGGGTCGCCTCATGGACCTGGGCAAATGAGGCCGTGAAGACGAGAGGAAGTGACAACAGGCCGCGTATCACCGTTTTCATGATCTGTGGTTTCGTGCCTGGAGTGACTCAGGCCGGGAGGACTCCGGATGTGCTGTCATGGACGAAGCGCCGTTACCGCTGCAGATCCATTGACCGCGCAACGGCGGGTTCGTCAAGCAGCTGCATATAGGTGCACGGTCCCAGGTCAGGATTGTCCCATGACGACAAAGTCCAGACGATCTTCTTGTCTGGAGTGACTTCAAATGCCTGAACGGTGCCGGGCCACTGCTCCGTTCTGGGGTTCCCCGCGATCCAGTTGCATATGACCGTGTTGCCATTGGCTAATCGATTTGCCGTCTGCGTATTCCCGATCGTAAAAGGCGCGTCAGCTCTCGTGAACTCCCATACAGTCTCCCCCTTCATGTTCACTTCGCGGGTGTATCCTTCCCCGTCGCCGGAAATGAGCGTGTTGCCGTTATGCAGGCGCACCGCGGACCAGGGAGATGTTGCGCTCACCGACCAGACTTCCCTGCCGTCCAGCGTCAATTCTACCACTTTCTTTTCGGCAAACAGGCCCACCATAATCGTTCCATGTTCCGTCATCCGCACGTGACGAAACTGTCCGTGCGTGTTTGTGGAGGCGGTAGAGACCATGATCTCCCTCAGTGTTTGGCCCGTCGCCGTGTTGATGATCAGGACCCTGGGTGGATTGGCGTTGAGCACCAATAACACGCTGTCACGGCCGATGGGCTGGCACGAGTGCGTCTCCGTTCCCGGAGGGCAGGTAAACTCCCATATGAATTTCCTGTCGGGGGTAATGATGCCTGCGCCGGACATGCATGCGTATACGATATTGCCGCTGGGAAGCATCGTGATGTCATCAAACTCCTGGTTGCGGCCCGACGCATTCCGCAGCGGGATCGAATGCTTCCAGACAACCTTCCCGTCGCGGACGAGAAACATCGACTGCGCCTCTGGATTGCGCGTGTCCCATTCCCCGACATAGAGGAACGGGTGCCGTGTGAGTCCGTTGCTGGAATCCCCGGGGGCCTTCGTTTGGGCGCCTGCAGCGGCAACGGTGAGAAGCACACACAGGATCGTCACTATCCGTTTCATTGCGGTTCTCCTCCAATCGGCAGGAACGGGGAAACGTCTGCTATTTATAGAGCCCTTCCATGCTCAGCGTGCCGAGAATGAATGATGCCGTGCCGGCAAATGTGTTCACTTCGTGAGGCTGGCTGACGTACATGGCATAGTCGTCCATGATGCCGATGCTGCTGCAATCGCTGATTTCAACAAGGCCGTCGGAATTGATGTGCGCCTTCGTCACAATCCCCCTGTACGCCTTCTCGGCAACAGGCTCGAATTCCCCGGCGCTGATATATCCCTTCTCCATGGACTTTCGTATCAGATAGAGGAACATGCCCGTTCCTGATGTCTCGTTCCAGTTGCCGTGCACGCCGGGTTTGTCGACCACCTGGCACCACATTCCCGTCGCTTCATCCTGTACGGCCCTGAGGCCGTTGCACAACCCGCGCAGTGCCGAAAGGAGGTGGTCGTAATCTGGAGTGCTGCGGGGCAGGTAGTCGAAGACATCGGCGATCAGGACCGCAAACCATCCGAGCCCTTCACTCCACACTTCTGATGCCAGGCCGGTTCTCTTGTCTGCCCAGCTTGCAGTTCTGCTCTCATCCCATCCGTGCAGAAGCAGACCGTTGGGTTTACGACAATGGGAAAGAATGAGCGTCATCTGCTTCGTGACCTCCCCGAACGCATAGGCGCTGTCGCCGATTGCCTTTCCATAGCGTGCGAGAAACATCTGTCCCATGAAGACGCCGTCGACCCACATCTGATGTCTGGCCCACCCCCCGTGCCAGAAGCCGCCGTCAGCGTTCCTGGGATATTTCACAAATCCGTCGCGGATTGTCCTTGCAGCGATCCTGTACTTCGCACTGTGTGTCTGTTCATACATGAATATGATCGCATAACCGGGGAGGAAATTATCAAGCGCATCCGGAACAAAGTCCGCAATGTGTCCGCTGTCGTCTACCTGCTGATCGACATACCGTTTGATATAATTGAAATACCGGAAATCGCCTGTCGCCCGCCACATCTTTTCCATGGCAAACATCACATAACCGGCCTGCCAGCTGAAGTGAAGGCTCTGGCCGACCCAGTGAATGCTGTCCGGGTCGGGGACCCTGGCGATGAGGCTCTTTGCCGTCGCCCCTGACCAGGTGAGTGACCTCCCCTGCCCCGGGGCCTCACTGGAGAACAAAGTGATGAGGGAGAGGAGGGTCGTCGTAATCCAGAAGCGCGCGCCTCGGGAACTCACGATTTTCGGCTTTCTCGTCATCGGCAATCACGAAGGGATGCAATGAACAGAATGGGAAAGGGTTTGCGACGCCCGTGAAGTGTCCGATCCCCTTGAGGGCCTGTCCAGGCCCAATGTATCGGTCCGGCGGCCAACAAGCAATGGTCCGTGACCGGGTTCTCATTCGTCCATGGTGTTTCAGACTCGGTAATGGCGCGCCGAATGCGCTCGGAGCACATGCGCGATTCGTCGCGAAGATGAAACACAATTCAATGAAGTCCTTTCCGCGCCGGACGCCGCACGGAGAGAGGTCACAAAGTTAATTGCGAAAAGAAAACAATAATAAAAACCGCCGCCCGGGGCATTCTCTATCGCAATTTGCACTCCCCTCATGTATATTCACTCCTGAAATTGTGTAATCAGTTCTCTCTCTCCCGCTCATCACTCTCACATGAATTCTTGATGTCTACGCGACAACGTCTATCGGCGCCGTTCTCTGTCCATACGAGTCCTGCCGAACACACCGTCATGCATCTGAATCCGTTCACGCTGGCATTTTCCGGAGGAGACGGGCTCCTTGAAAACGAATTCCTCGATGACCATTACCTCAGTTCGCTGAAAGAAATCAGGGCCTCCGTGGTGCTGGGAGCCGTGATCATCGCCCTGTTCGCCGTGGTCGATTCGTATCTGGCCCCCGCCGAGAAATTTACGATGTGGACGATCCGGTTTGCGGTGCTGATCCCCATGGCGACCCTCCTTCTCCTCCTCTCGTACTGGAAGGGGATCCGGAGGTATTTCCACCTTGCACAGGTGGCCGTCCTCGTCATTACCGGCGCCGGGTGCATTGCGATGATCCTGCGGGCGGCGCCGGAAGCACGGGCAGTGTATTCCAGCGGACTCATCCTCATCGTCATATTCGGATGCACCGTACTCCGGCTCCGGTTCATCTGGGGAACAGGCGCCGCCTGGACTATCGTCATGATGTACGAGCTTTCCGCCGCCGGATCGCCGGACGGGCAGGGGATCGTCCAGTTGGGCAATGCCTTCATCTTCGGTGCCGTGGCGGTCATCGGAATGATCGCCTCTTATTCGATCGAGCGCGATGCGCGAAAGGGGTTTTTCCTCCGGAAGCAGCTCGAGAAGGGGAGGGAAGATGTCCGGAGAACGAACGACGAGCTCGAGACGCGCGTACGGGAGCGCACCGAAGTCCTCGAACACGTCAACGCCGAACTGACGGAGGAGATCGCGGGACGGCACAAAGCGGAGGAAGCGCTCCAGAACACAGTGCTCGAAAAGGAGATGCTGCTGAAGGAACTCCAGCACCGTGTGAAGAACAATCTCGCGATCATTTCAAGCCTCCTGGGTCTTGAAATGCGGAAGATCACGGACGAAAAAGCGAGACAGGTATTCCGGGAGGCGCAGACCCGCATCTATTCCATGTCCACCCTGTATGATCAGCTGTTCAGTTCGGGGGATCCGGGAAGCATCGATCTGCGGGGTTATCTCGACAAACTCGCCGCGACGGTGTTCCGGACGTACATTGTCGGCTCCGACAGGCTCTCCCTTTCCACCGAACTGGCAAGAGTCTCCCTTGACGTCAAGCGGGCAGTGCCGCTGGGATTGATCGTCAACGAGCTTCTGACGAACGCCGTGAAATACGCATTTCCGGGAGAACGGGCCGGCGAGATCCGCGTGGAACTGCTTGAAGAGGACGGCCGCATCACGCTGGCGATAGCGGATAACGGTGTCGGTCTTCCGCCGGGATTTGACATGAACGCTCCCGGGAGCATGGGCCTTCCGCTGGTGAAGATGCTGTGCGAGCAGATCGGGGGAGAGATGACGCTCAGCGGCACGCCGGGGAACAGGGTCAGCGTTACGTTCACGCGCTGATCCCCGTCATGCTCTCGGGCGGACGCCGTTCGCCGCGTTCCGCCCCCGTCCGTCGAGAACGAGGTAGATCGACGGGAGCACCGGCAGCGCCAGGAATATGGCAGAAAACAATCCCCCCACGATAACCGTGGCGAGCGGCCGCTGCACGTCGGATCCGATGCCGCTCGCAAGCGCCGCGGGTATCAACCCCAGGAGTGCGAGCATCATCGTCATGAGATTCGGCCTGAGCTGTATGAGAGCGGCCCGGTGGACCGCCTCTGCGGCGTCCATCCCCTGGTCTTCGATGAGACGGGTGGTCCTTGAGACAAACAGGACGCCCGCGATGATCGACACTCCGAAAAGAGAGATGAAGCCGACGCCCGCCGAGACGTTGAAACTGTAGCCCCGGAGCAGCAGTGCGACGATCCCGCCGATAAGTGCAAAGGGAATGCTGGACATCGCGATAGCCACGCGCCGCACGTCCCTGAAGAGCGCGAACAGAATCAGAAATATGATCCCGATGGTAAGGGGGATAACGATCTCCAGACGCCGGGCCGCCCGGGAGAGGTTTTCGAATTGCCCGCCCCATGTGATCGAGTATCCCCGGGGCAGCGATACCGCCCCGTTGACTTTCGCCTGGGCCTCCTCCACAAAACTTCCCTGGTCACGCCCCCGGATATTCGTCCGCACGGAGATCTGCCTTTTTCCCTCCTCGCGTTGAATAACGGTGGCCCCGTCCACAAGCGTGACCGAGGCGAGCTGCGAGAGGGGGATCCTTCCCCTCACCGGAGAAAACACAAGGAGTGAGCGCACGGCGTCGATGGATGAACGGTACTCGGGGGAATACCGGACAACGATGTCAAATCTCCGCTCCCCCTCGTAGAGCTTGCTCACCGGCCGGCCGCCGATGGCAGCCTCGATCATCCGCTGGACGTCCACGACATTGATGCCGAATCTGGCCGCCGCGTCAAGATCTATGGTGACCGTGAGCTGTGCCTGATTTCCCTCCTGTTCGATCCCCGATTCAGAGGCCCCCTGTATTGTCCGTATGATCGTCAGAATGCTGTCGGCCTTTTCCCGCATGAGGTCGAGATCGCTCCCGTTGATGAGAACCGCGAGGTCGGCGACGCTCCCGGTGACCGCTTCGGTCACGTTGTCGAGGATGGGCTGGGAGAACGAAAACAGCGCCCCGGGGACCGCATTCTCAAGCTCGGATTTGATCTGCGTGAGGAGTTCCTTCTTCGACGTCCCCTTCGTCCACGTGGCGTAGTCCTTCAATCCCACGAAAATCTCGAGCCGGTTGGGACCGTAAGGATCCGTGCCGTCGTCGTTGCGGCCGAGCTGCGTGAGAACGACGTCCACGGGCCTGTGGCTGCTGATGACGCGGCGGATGACCGGGCAGTAGCGTTTCGCCGCATCGAGTGATATCCCCACGGGGAAGAAGCACCGGATATTGAACGATCCCTCGTCGAGTTCGGGGAGGAATTCGGTGCCGACGCTCCGGAAGCCGATCACGGACACGACGACGACGGCGGCCGTGGCCGCGGCAACCGTCCAGCCGGCGCGGCGCGTCAGTACGGCGATGGTGCGGTCATACCGTTCCGCGACCCATGCATAGACCGGATTATGCCATTCGAGTGACCCGGACCCCTGCGCCTCGAAGTGTTTTCGGTACATGAAGCTCATGAGCACCGGGATGACCGTGAGCGCCAGCAGGAGGGAGCCCGTGATCGCAAAGGCCAGCGTATATGCCATGGGGGAAAAGAGTTTTCCCTCCACGCGCTGGAACGAAAAGATCGGCAGGTAGGCGAGTATGATGATCGCGATGGAGAAGAAGATCTCTCTCCCCACCTCCTGGGCCGAATTCAGCGTGAAACGGTTGATCCCGAGCTTCCGCTCTTCCGGCGTCACATCACGGTAGCGGCGCATGATATTTTCCACCATCACGACGGCGCCGTCCACGATGATCCCGAAATCCACCGCGCCGAGTGAAAGCAGGCTCGCGGGAATGTCGGTGAGCTTCATGAGGCAGAACGCGAAGAGCATCGAGACGGGTATGGTTGTTGCGACGACGAGAGCCGCGCGGAAGCTCCCCATGAAGAACAGAAGCACCACGAGCACGATTGTAATCCCCTCCAGGAGCGTGTGGGAGACCGTTTCGATCGTGTACTGGACGAGCTGGCTCCTGTCATACGTGACCCTGAGCCGCACACCTTCGGGGAGATCGTTCTCATTGATCTCTTTCACCCGTTCCTTCAATGCTTCGACGACCTCAGAAGGATTTTCTCCTCTTCTCATCGCCACCAGTCCCTGAACGCTCGAATTGACGTCCACGAGCGCGGTGTCACCCACCCGGAGCGTGTAGCCGAGGACTCCCGTGGGGGGGAGCGGAGATTCTTCCACGGTGGCGAGATTTTTGATCTGCACGGGAACTCCGCCCGAGGAAGTCACCGGGATTTTCTCGATCCCTTCTTTCGTGTGGATAGCCCCGATGCCGCGAACGACGAATGCCTGGTCGCCCCGCTCGATCACGTTGCCGCCCGTATTGAGGTTGTTGGCGGCAATCGCGTCGATGACATTCTGAAGCGTGAGATTGTACCGGATAAGCTTCTGGGGGTCGGTGATGACGTGATACTGTTTGACGAGGCCGCCGAAATTGATGACATCGGCCACTCCTGGGACCTGAAGCATCCGGGGGATGACGACCCAGTCCTGCAGTGTGCGGACGTCCATCGGCGTGTAGGATTCGTTCGCTTCAACGACATACCGGAAGACCTCGTCGACCGGGCCCGTCAGGGGGCCGAGCTGGGGCTGGACCCCGTCGGGAAGGACGACGTCGTTGAGCTTTTCGAGCACCCGCTGGCGCGCGAAATAGTCGTCGACCCCGTCTTCAAACGTGAGCATGATGACCGAAAGCCCGAAGATCGTCTTGGACCGCCGGGTGATGACCCGGGGGACCGCATTGAGCTCACGCTCGATGGGAAGGGTGATCTGCTGCTCCACCTCCTCGGCCGCCCTTCCGGGGAACATTGTGATGACGGTGACCTGCGTATCACCGACGTCCGGGTAGGCCACCTTCATGAGCGTTGTCCAGGACCAGATTCCGGCCGCGATGATGCAGAGTGCGAGGACGAGCGTGACAAGGGGCTGGCTGAGCGAATAGTCGAGCAGTCTCCGGATCATAACCGCTCGACCTTCTGCGAGACGATAAGGCCGTCCCCGAGCACCTCCCGGAGGTGGGGGAGCACCTGGAGAACCTTCTCCTCGTCGTCAATGAAGACTATCATGACCGGGTTCGCGTCGCTCGCGGCGATTCTCCGCGGAGCATTCAGATGTCTCCGTGCTCCGAACCCCATGTGTCCCCGGAACATCGTGGCACCCATGATCTTGTGGTGGAGAAGGTAACGCAGGATATGTTCGGCGGAAGAGTGATCCTGAAATGAGTCCTCCTCGTCGAGAAAAAGCTGAACCTGGAGCATCATGGGGCATCACCTTTTGTTGAATTGCGTCATCTTTGGGTCATTCAAAACGAATGTATCTGTTCCGGGAATCAATAACAAAGCCATCCGACCACCGTTCTTGACGAGACCATTCATAGTGCGAAGAGATATCCGAACTGCATCACGAGTTGCGGGTTGGGGTAGTCTCCCCGGCAGCGCGCGAGACCGATCTGAATGCAGAATCCGGACGGATAAGCGTCGTAGGCCGCGCCGACCCTGTGCCCGAACATGTCAGTAGCCAAAGCTGAGCCCTTTCAGAAGCATCGTGCCTTTTGTTACAACCTGCTCGTCATCTGCGATCCCTTTGAGGACGACAACCTCCGAACGTGTGGAATTGACGAGCGTGACATCCCGCCGCTGGAAAACACCCGGCGCAGGTTCGACAAAGACGTGGTCTTTTCCCTCGACGGTCACCACTGCGGCGAGCGGGAGTATGATCGCCGACGGGTGCTCCTCCCCGAATTCAGCGCGGGCGAACATCCCGGGGAGGAGTTTTCCCCCCCTGTTGGGGACCGAGACACGGACCTTGACCGTTCTCGTCACCGGGTCGACGATATCGCCGACCGCCTCCGCACGGCCCTTGTAGGCTGCATCGGGGAAAGAATTAAATGTGATTGTCGCGGGTTCGCCGTGATGGACCTGGTTCAGATCCGTCTCAGGGACGTCTGCGATGACCCATACGGTATTCACGGGCACACCGTCGAATTCCGCGGGGCTAAACCCGAGTGCGCGGAGCCGTCCTTCCATCTCCGCCATCGACGCGTGCGCGGTGGCGGCGTCATTTTCCGCTTCGTTCAGGTCCTTCCCTGTCGCCGCCTGGTTGTCGAACATGTCCTGTATCCTCACCAGGTTCCGGGAGGCGCGGTCTGCGTTCGACCTGCTCTGGCGATAGGAGGAATAGAGCGACGTGATGTCCGGGGATTCGAAAAGAACGACTTTGTCCTTTCCGGCTGTCGACGCCCCGATGCTCGCGACGATTCTCGCCGGTGCGACAACGGAGATCGTTGCCCGGCTTTTCTTCACCCCGGAGACCGCGAACTGCGCGAGAGCGGGGCTCCCCTGCGGGAACGTGATCGTGCGCCCGTCATCCGTGATGACCGCCTTTCCCTGTCCGCCGGGCGCTCCTTCACCCGGAGGATTCTCCGTGCACCCTCCGGCGAGCAGTGCGCTCAGCAGAACGCTCACGACAATTCTCTGTGTCATAATTGCTCCGTAATCATGGTGTCTGATTGTAAAGATCGGTCCCCGTGGCGTAATTCAGGGTCTCAAAAGCATCCGCGCGGTCATCCTGCAGCTGGTTGATCTGCAGCATCGCCGTCCGGTACGATTCGTAGAAATCCGTGAACTCGATGAGCGTCATGTTCCGCTTCAGATAATTCTGGACCATCCCGTCGACGAGCGTCCTGTAGTCGCCTGGGAATTTCCTGTCGAATGACCGGTAGAGCCTGTCAGTCTGAAGCGCCTTCTGGAATGAGACCGTCACTTCTTTTTCGACCGTCCTCTCGGCGTTCTCCCGGAGGGCCCTGTTTGCCTCCAGCGTCTTTTCCGATACCAGGATGTTCCCCTGATTGCGGTTGAACAGCGGGAGATCGACGGCCACGGTGAGAGCGAAGTACTCGGGAATGTAGCTCCCGGCTCTGGACCATCGTCCTCCCACCGTGACGTCCGGGACCGCCATGGCGCGCTGAAGGGAGAGGTTCGTTTCCTCGAACCGGACGTTGGCGTCGGCGATCCTGAAATCCGGCCGCTGCTCCTTTGCAAGGGCAATGAGCGGGGTGAGACCCAGGGAATCGACAACCATGCTGTCAAGGGATTCCTCTCGGATCACCGGGACGTAGTATTCCATCGTCCGGGTTGTGTCCCGCAGAAGCGTGTGGAGATCGCCTTCGATGTCGGCGATCTGGTTCATCAGCCCCAGCCGCTCATTCTCAAGGGAGAACAGGAGTGCCTTGAGCCGGAGAACGTCAGCCAGGAGAACCGAACGCTTCTCATACACGTGCTCGACCGACGCGACGGTATTGCGAATGACCCTGCTGCTTTCGTCGTAGAACGAGATCGAACGCTGAAGGAAATAGAGATCATACATGTCGGACCTGAGCTCCAGTCGGATCGCACGGAGCAGATCGTAGAAACCGTGCTCCGTCCGCCGGGCGTTGATCTCCGCGAGCGTGATCTGTTTGTCTCTCTTCCCGGCGAGAAGGAAGAGCTGCTGGAGCTGGACCTCGGTGTTTCCTTCTTTCGTGAAATCGAAGTAGCGTCTCGTGAACTGGTTGTAGACGTTCTGTTCGATCTGTATGTTCGGATTCGACCAGAGCCTGGCCTGCGTAACGGCTGCCTCTGCGGCGCCGATATTGTACCGGGCGGCAAGGAGCTGCAGGTTGTTCCGGAGGAACCGTCTTTCTGCCTCGTCTAGCGTGATGCGGATCGTGTCCGGCTGTGCCAGAGCAGCGGCGCGTGCAAGCATGGACAGCGACCACATCACCAAAAGGATGCGACGCATAGGAGGAGTCTCTCTCGATTGTCGACAAACGTACGGGTATTCGTGCGCCGCGCACGCGCACACGAGCGTCAAAGGCGCATGTGACTGCGCGACCGATCAAAAAACGGGCGCGTGCATGGGAGAAACCTGTGAGGAGAGGCGGAGGCTAAATGAGGAGCGAGCGGAATTTGATGTGGAGCGCGTTGACAGCAAACACCATCTCGTATGAGACTGCTTTTTCGCCGGAGAGCATAGAATGTGCAACAAGCGAAGACGCGTCGTACTCCGCCGCAAGCGACGGGCTGTCCTGGTCGAGTATGAGACGGACCGGAGCGGGCGGGGTCTTCCCCTGAGATTGTGGCGACCCGCAATCGTGAACCGGGATGGGGGGTGGGGGACCCCACGCGTCATCATCGTCGTGAATGACGTAGTTCGACGAAAAGATGTCGTCGAGGTTTGCAGCATCGGCAAAGAGCGTTGCCGCAAAAGCCCACGCAACGAAAAGGAACAGGTGCGATTTGCGTGTGACGAATCGGTTCATCGTGGGGTCTTGATTGACAGGAACAGAGCCATAGATGGATGAATGTACACTACGAAAGGAACATTGTCAATGCCTCCCGGGTTCCGGTCATTCCAATACCGGTCCCTTCAGGGTCTGTTCCGATCCGCCGGATTCCCCGCTTTACATCTTTCCTATACTTCTTTATATATTTTTTAGTGAGTCAAAGACCGGAATTTGTACGATCCGGGCGCAATCTCGAATACCGCGTATCCGTTTTCCTCCTTGACATAGGTAACGCCGTCCGAATTGCGGGCCGCATTCCCCCCCTCCGTAACGGCATCCGGGGATTGCGCGGGAACGTAAATCGTTGCGGTGGAATTGACGGGGACTCCGATCGTCCACTCAAACGCTCCGTTCTCCAGCTTCCAGTCGCTTACGATTCGGCCGTAAGGAGATTCATGGGTACCCCGGACCGCCGTAAGGTCACCGACGGGGGTGGGGTGCATCAGAATGTGTTTGAACCCCGGTCGCGCGGGATCCGGCCTGATTCCTGCAATATCTTCGAACAGCCAGAGGACGAAGTCGCCCACGAGCATCACGTGATTGCCGGAGTTCATTGCAGGGTCAGCGCGGTCCCCGTTCCAGAGTTCCCAGATTGTCGTGGCGCCTTTCGCCGCCATATATCCCCAGCCCGGATACGTCGTGTCCGTCGCGAATCTGTAGACGATATCCGGCCGCCCGTTGTCCGACAGGACGCGGTTGAGCCACTGCCCGCCGACGAGCCCTGTGCCGATGTGTCCGTTGGTCTCGTGCGTGATCTTCCATGTGAGATGACCGAAGACGCGCTCACGCGCAGCCGGAGGGACCATGCCGAAGGCCAGCGGAAGCACGCATGAGGTCTGCGAGCCGTTGTCGTAGTAGCCGAGGCTGTCGTTGAAGTAGGTTCTGTTGAGCCCCTGCCGCAGCAGCAGGGCCAGATCATCGAACCGTTTGCCCTCCGGAGCGTACCCTGCGATCGCCGCATAACGCGCCATGAGGCGGAGGTCGTAGTAAAAGTAGGACGTCGCGAGTATTCCCGGCGCGGTTTTGCGCATCGGGTCGTTCGAATGGATCAGTTTCGGGTCTTCGGGGGGGACGCACCAGTCGCCGTAACTGTCTTTCGTGATCACCCCGTCGGTGACGAAGGACCTCATATGGTCGATCCATTTCACCATGCCCGGATAATGCCTCCGTATGATCTCTTCGTCTCCGTACTGATCGCGGAGTGCGTCAGGAATGATCACGGTGCTGCTCGGCCACGTGACGTCGTCATTGTAGAGAGGCCAGTAGGAGGGACAGACGTCGCTCACGCTCCCGTTCTCCTTCTGTTCGTCCTCCATGTCCTGAAGCCATTTCGCGTAGAGCGCGTTCACGCGGAAAAGATACGTTTCTCCACGGGACTCGGCGGAGCGGTCACCGAGCCAGCCCTGGCGCTCATCCCTCTGCGGGCAGTCCGTCGGCATGCTTCTGTAGTTGCCCCGCACTCCCCACGCGATGTTCCTGTATGTCCGGTTGATCACGGGCTGCGAACAGGTGAATTCCCCCGCGCTTTTGACGTCGTCATTCACGACTCTCCCCTCGATGGCGCCGGGCCCCGGCCGTCCGGGGAAACCCGTGACTTCGACGTACCGGAATCCGTGGTACGTAAACCGCGGCTCATACGTCTCGGGTCCGTCCCCCCTGAGCGTGTAAGTGTCGGTCACAATTGCTCCCCGCAGGTTGTCGAGGTACAGTGTTCCGTCAGGTTTGAGCGTTTCCGCGTGCCGCAGTGCAATGCGCGTTCCTCTCGGCCCGTTCACATGAATTCTGCACCACCCGACCATGTTCTGCCCCATATCAACGATGAACACGCCCGGATGCAGTTCCGCTATCGATACCGGGTTCAGCGTTCCTGTCACGCGGATGGGCTCGATCATCTGTGACCGGAGAGCTCCGCCGGGGGACGCGACCTCACGCGCCGGCTCCCAGCCGGCATCGTCATATCCGGGGGACGCCCATCCTGCGAGCTCCGTCCGCGCGTCGTATTCCTCCCCGTCATACTCATTGTTGGCCCTGATCGGGCCTGCCGTCGTGAGTTTCCATGATCCGTCGCTGACGACGTCGGCGGTGGTCCCGTCATTGAACTCGATGTGAAGCCGGAACATGAGCTTAGGGTAGCCGAACGACTGCGTAAGCGTCGGTTCGGTAATTCTCGGCGCGTAAAATCGGCCGTTCCCGAGCACCACGCCGACCGCATTCCGTCCCCGCTTGAGCAGAGAGGTCACGTCGTGCGTTACGTAATACTCGCGCTTCGGATACTGGCTGAGAGCGGGGGAGAGGACGTCGTCCCCGGCTTTCTGCCCGTTGATGTAGAGCTCTGATAGCCCCAGCCCGCAGATATATGCAGTCCCCCGCACAATCGTCTTTGAGGCGTCGAATTCCCTGCGCAGCCATCGTGCCGGCAGACGCCTGTCCTCTTTCCCGCCCGATTCCTTGGGCGGCTGCACGGCGTCCAGTCCTATCCATTTTCCCTTCCAGTCTCCTGGCGAAAGGGGCCCCATGGACCACGAGGCAGGAGCGCTCCATGCGGTCGGCTCCCCCTTGAGGTCCCAGATCCGGACTTTCCAGAAGCAGAACGTTCCTGACTCCAGGGGACGCCCACCATAGGGGAGGTTGACCGAGACCTCTGATTCCACTTTCCCCGAATTCCAGAGATCTCCCCGGTCTCCCGGGAGGAAATCCGGCCGGCTTGAGACGATCACCTGGTATGCGAGCTGCTTCTCCCCGCGTGCGTCCGACTCCATCTGCCAGCTCAGCCTCGGTGTGCCTGCATCGATCCCGCGTGGGTCGGTCAGCCCCTCACACGTGAGATGGACAATCCTCATTGCTGATGCACTTTCCTTTGCCGGGGTTCCTGCGCAGAGCGCATGAAGGTGTACGGCGAGGAGCGTGACAGGGAGGAGTATCAGGAAGTTCCTGGACATGGCGGTTCCTTTCTTGGACATGTCGTTATGCGCGGCTGAACCGGGAGATGTTCTGCCCGATCGAAGAGGGGTGTCGAAGGGGAGCTGTCCGGCCCCAGGTGTGCAATCTACTGAATTCTTCATCGCAAACCATCGCAAACCATGGGAATTCAGTGAAATTGTGACTGTTTCGCGGGTGGGATGGAAACCGGTTGATTCTTGGCGGGGTCAACGTTAGTTTTAACCGGGTACGGCTCTCTCCTCAACCATCTCATTCAATGTCGACCGGCTGCGACGTCAGGCTACGAACCATTCAGTCACGCGCATATGAAGCTTGGTAAATATTCCATGGGAATCGGAGACCGGTTCGGTCTTCAGGGAGTCCCGCAGCTCCGGGCGGTGATAATGGCAGAGGAGCGCGGAGTGCAGGTCACGCCCGTCTGGAACAAATCCAACCGTGAGCACGGGATCGTCGGAACAGTGCCCGGCGATACCCGGCGCGAAGCGGACTTGGCGGTCAGAGATCTCCGGTGGAGGGGGCCGTATTACGTGGATGCGGACCATATCGGCGCTCGGACAGTGGACAGGTTCATCGAACCCTGTGACTTCTTTACAATCGACGTTGCCGACGAAATCGGCCTCCTCCCGGAATCGGACGCCGTCACGTCGTTCCTCGGTTCGATGGCGCCGCTGGCCGGGACCCTCCGAATTCCCGGAATCGATCAACCGATCGTTGCGGATGAACCGTTCCTCCGCGGCGTTGCCGGGAGATATGTCCGTGCCGTGAAGGAGGCGGGCCGCGTCTACAGGCGGATCGTCTCACAGAAGAGGGGAAAGGAGTTTGTCGCCGAGGTCTCTCTCGACGAATCGGATATCCCGCAATCGCCGGGGGAGCTCCTGTTCATCCTGGGGGCGATTGCCGCGGAGGGGATACCCGTGCAGACGATCGCGCCGAAATTCACCGGTGCCTTCCTCAAGGGGGTCGACTACGTCGGAGACCGGGGTGTGTTTCTAAGGGAATTCGAACAGAACCTGGCGGTCGTTGCATTTGCGGTCCGAACATTTCATCTTCCAGAGGACCTTAAACTCTCCGTCCACACCGGGAGCGACAAGTTCTCCCTCTATCCCCTCATGCACGGTGCGATAAGGAGATCCGACGCCGGCCTCCACCTGAAGACCGCCGGGACGACCTGGCTGGAGGAGGTCATCGGACTGGCGGAGGCGGGAGGGGAGGGGCTCCGGACCGCGAACGAGATTTATGCACGGTCATTCAAGCGGTTCGATGAACTCTGCGCGCCGTACCTCCAGGTGATACGCATCGACAGGGCGAATCTCCCCTCCCCCGCGGAGGCAGCCGCATGGAGTGCGGAAGCGTTCGCTTCGGCTCTGCGTCACGATCTTTCTCAGCCGCGGTTCAATCCCGACTTCCGTCAGCTCGTTCACGTCGGATACAAAGTTGCCGCCGAGATGGGGGAGGATTTCACCGGGCTTCTTCGGCGCCATGCCCTGAGCGTGGGAGAGAACGTTACTCACAACATCTATCGCCGTCATATCGGCCCGCTGTTTGCGGGGACGGACGGCCCGGACTAGGAATGGGACGACACTTCATCGACGATGATTTTCTCCTCGAAACCCCGGAGGCGAAAGAGCTCTATCACGGTTACGCCGCTCCCCTGCCGATAATCGATTATCACTCCCATCTCCCCCCCGCGGAGATCGCCGGCGACAGGCGGTTCTCCACAATGACGCAGATCTGGCTTGCCGGGGACCACTACAAGTGGCGGGCGATGAGGGCATCCGGTGTCGACGAACGATTCATCACGGGGAACGCGACAGAGTGGGAAAAATTCGAGAAATGGGCGTCGACCGTTCCTCTGACGCTCCGCAACCCCCTGTACCACTGGACGCATATGGAGTTGCGCCGTCCTTTCGGGGTGGCGGACAGGCTTCTCGGGCCGTCCACGGCAAAGGAGATCTGGGAGGAGTGCAACGCAAAGCTCGCTTCACCGGAATTCTCCGCCAGGGGGATACTCGCGCAGATGAACGTCGAGGTTGTCTGCACGTCCGATGACCCCGTCGACACACTGGAGCATCATGCGTTTCTGGCGGGAGACGCCTCGCTCGGCGTGCAGGTCCTTCCGACGTTCCGTCCGGACAGGGGACTGGCTCTCGAGCGCCCCGATGTGTTCGCCCGGTTCTGCAGGGAACTCGCATCAGCCTCCGGGATGGAGATCCTCCGATACGCTGATTTTATCGGCGCGCTGAGACAGCGGCACGAGTATTTCCACGCCCGCGGGTGCAGGCTCTCGGACCACGGCATCGAAAGCGTCGTGGCCGATGGTTACTCTGCCGCGGGAGTGGAATCCTCGTTCGCGCGGCTCGTCAAGGGGGAACGCCCTGACGCGGCTGCTCTCCCCGGCCTTCGGTCCGCAATCCTCCGCGAGCTGGCGGTGATGGACTGGGAAAAGGGGTGGGTGCAACAATTCCACATCGGCGCGCTCAGGAACACGAATACCCGTATGATGCGGACGCTCGGCCCGGATGCGGGGTTTGATTCCATCGGCGACGCGGAAGTGGCGCGGCCTCTGGCAGCATTTCTGGATTCGCTTGATAATGAGGACCGGCTTGCAAGAACGATCCTCTATAATCTCAACCCGCGTGACAACGAAGTATTTGCGACGATGGCGGGGAATTTTCAGGACGGCCGGATCCCCGGGAAAATCCAGTACGGACCGGCATGGTGGTTCCTCGATCAGGCCGACGGGATGACCCGTCAGATCGGCGCTCTTTCGAACATGGGCCTCCTCGGCCAGTTCGTGGGGATGGTGACCGATTCACGCAGCTTCCTCTCATACCCCCGTCACGAGTATTTCCGGCGGTTGCTGTGCAACCTCCTCGGGGGTGACATGGCCCGGGGCCTCATCCCGGGCGACACCGGGCTCGTCGGGGACATTGTGCGCGATATATGCTACTTCAACGCGAAACGATATTTCAGGTTTCCTGACCGGGGAGCGGTGACGGGGGTCCCGGGGAGAACTTCGCCGGCGCCGCGTGCCGCCGGAGGGCCGGACCGATGACTTCGCTCTTCGACCTTTCGGGAAAGACCGCGCTTATCACCGGCGCGAGCACAGGGCTGGGGCGGGGGATGACGCTTGGACTAGCCGCCGCAGGTGCGGATGCCCTTCTTGTCGATCACGTCGCGAGCGGAGCCGTGGCGGACGAGGTCCGTTCACTGGGACGGCGGGCGGTCTCCCTCACGCTCGATCTTGCACAGAGCGGGTCCGCCGCGCTCGCGGTGGAAGCGGCCGTGCGGGAATTCGGGAAGGTCGACATCCTTGTCAACAACGCCGGGATAATCCGCCGGACGCCGGCAATGGATTTCACCGAAAAGGACTGGGACGACGTGATGACGCTGAACGCACGGTCGGTATTCTTCCTTGCGCAGGCCGCGGCGCGCGACATGAGGAAACGGCGGTACGGGAAGATCATCAACATCGCCTCGCTCCTCGCGTTTCAGGGAGGGATACGTGTCCCGTCGTATGCCGCGAGCAAAGGCGCGGTGGCGCAGATAACAAAAGCGCTCGCCAATGAGTGGGCCGCCGAGGGGATAGGCGTCAACGCCATCGCGCCGGGATATATGGCGACAAATAACACGAAGGCTCTCCGGGAGGATCCTGCCCGCTCCGGGGCGATACTTGAACGCATCCCCGCAGGGCGGTGGGGGGTTCCGGAGGACCTGCAGGGCGCCGCGGTCTTTCTCGCGTCCGCCGCATCCGATTATGTGACCGGCCACGTTCTCGTCGTGGACGGCGGATGGATGGCGAGATAACGCGATCACAAGCAATGGGAGAACTTCAGCATGGAATTACGCACTGCTCCCGACGACATATCGTACGCCCGGATGGCAACGGAGGAATTGCGAAGAGCGTTTCTTTTCGAGAACCTGTTCGTTCCGGGGCGGTTGTCCATGGTGTACTGCAGCGCCGACAGGGCAATCGTCGGCGGCGTGATGCCGCTCGGGGAAGCACTCCCGCTTGAGGCGGCAAAAAAGGAGATGGCGGCCGGGTTCTTCACCGAGCGGCGCGAACTCGGCGTCGTCAACGTGGGGGGAAACGGGGAAGTCGCAACCGCCGACGGACGCTTCGCGCTCCCTGAAGGGGACGTCCTGTACATCGGGAGAGGGGTGAACGGGATAAGGTTTTCGAGTGCCGATCCCCTCCACCCGGCCCAGTTCTATTTTGTCTCATTCCCGGCGCACGCGGCATATCCCACCGCACTTGCCCGGCGGGCGGACGCCGAATCCGCCGTTCTCGGATCGGCATCAGGCGCCAACTCCCGGACCATCCGCCGGTACATCCACGCCGGTGGGATCAGGAGCTGCCAGCTTGTTATGGGGATCACGGAGCTCGACGAAGCAAGCGTCTGGAACACCATGCCTCCGCACACCCATATGAGACGCACAGAGGTCTATCTGTATTACGGGCTCCCGGGGGACGCCGTCGCCTTGCACCTCATGGGGAAACCGGAGGAGACCCGTTCACTCGTCGTGCGTGACAGGGAGGCGGTGATTTCTCCCGCATGGTCCATCCATGCCGCGGCCGGCACGCACAGCTACTCGTTCGTCTGGGCGATGGGGGGTGAAAACCAGGAATTTTCCGATATGGACCCTGTTGACATGCGGGTGATGAAGTGAAACCTTCTGCGTCCGTGATCGACCCGGCCCCCGGGGCTGTCCCGCTGAAAGCGGGGCATTACCGGTGGGTCATCTGCTCGCTCCTCTTCTTCGCGACGACGATCAACTACATCGACCGTCAGGTCCTCGGCATACTGGCCCCGCTTCTTCAGACGGAGATCGGATGGAACGAGATCCAGTACGGGTATATCGTGACGGCGTTCCAGGCCGCGTATGCGCTCGGGCTCATCGTCGTCGGGCGGCTGATCGACAGGTTCGGCACAAAAATCGGGTACTCCGTCTCCATCGTCCTCTGGAGCATTGCCGCCATGGCGCACGCCGTCACACGTTCGGCGCTCGGATTCGGCGCCGCGCGGTTTGCCCTGGGACTGGGGGAATCGGCCAATTTCCCGGCGGCGATTAAAGCGATTGCCGAGTGGTTCCCGAAGAGGGAAAGGGCGCTGGCCACCGGAATCTTCAACTCCGGAGCGAACATCGGCGCCGTCGTCGCGCCGGCGGCGGTTCCGTTCATCACAGTCACGTACGGGTGGCAGGCGGCGTTCATCGCGACCGGGCTCCTTGGATTTGTCTGGCTCATTGCCTGGCTTCTCGTGTACGACCGGCCCGAGACGCACGGGAAGCTCACTGCGCAGGAACTGGCACTGATACAAAGCGATCAGCCCGATCCCCCTTCCGGAAAAATCCCGTGGGGGAGCCTTCTTTCGTACCGACAGACATGGGCGTTCGTCGCGGCGAAATTCCTCACGGACCCGATCTGGTGGTTCTATCTCTACTGGCTCCCGAAATTTCTCAATCAGCGGTTTGGACTCGACCTGGCGCATCTGGGACTCCCCCTCATCATCATTTACACGATGACGAGCGTCGGGAGCATCGGGGGGGGATGGATTTCCGGCGTTCTCATCCGAAAAGGGTGGAGCGTCGACAGGGCGAGGAAGACGGTCATGCTCGCGAGCGCTCTGCTCATCATTCCCATCGTCGTCGCCTCGACCGTCACCCAGTGGTGGGCGGTGGCGCTCATAGCTCTGGCGACGGCCGCGCATCAGGCGTGGTCGGCGAATCTGTTCACGACCGTATCGGACATGTTTCCTCGGAAAGCGGTCGGCTCGGTCATCGGCCTGGGTGGGATGGCGGGTTCCATCGGAGGAATGCTCATTGCTGCAGCGATCGGCTTCATTCTCGAGTTGACAGGGAGTTATCTTTTCGTGTTTATGTTTGCCGGTTCGGCGTACATCCTGGCGCTTGCGATCTTTGCGCTGCTTGTCCCCCGGATCGACACGGTGGAGCTGGTGTAAACCAGACAATCGGGACGGAGAAAAAATGGCACTTGAGCAGACCTGGCGTTGGTTCGGTCCCGGAGACCCGGTAACCCTTCCGGAAATCCGCCAGACCGGCGCCGCCGGGATCGTCACGGCGCTCCATCATGTTCCTGTCGGAGAGATATGGTCCGTGGAGGAGATCGGGAAGCGGATAAGGCTGATTGAGGAGAACGGGCTCCGGTGGTCGGTCGCGGAGAGCCTCCCCGTTCATGAAGAGATCAAGAAACGGACGGGCCGGTACAGACAGTGGATCGAGAACTACGGGGAATCGATACGGAATCTGGGGAAATGCGGCGTCGGAACTATCTGCTACAATTTCATGCCCGTGCTGGACTGGTCCCGCACCGATCTGCGTGTCCGGTTCAGGGACGGGTCGATAACGACGGAATTCGATGCATCCGCGTTCGCGGCGTTTGACATGTTCCTTCTCCGGCGCACGGGAGCGGAAGAGGGGTACAGCCGGGAACAGGTCAGCAGGGCCCGGGAGATGCACGATGCGATGACGCAGCGGGAGAAAGACCGGCTTGTCGAAACGGTTCTTCTGGGCCTTCCTGGTTCACTCGAGGCCTTCTCTCTCGAGGGTCTCAGATCGGCCTTGAACGGCTATCGTGATGTCGGTGACGCGGACCTCAGGCGGAATCTGTACGACTTCATAAAGGAGATCATCCCTGTGGCGGAGGAATCAGGCGTCCTCTTGGGGATTCACCCGGACGACCCGCCCCGTACTCTCCTCGGCCTCCCGCGCGTCGTGAGCAATGAATCGGACCTCCGGCGGATTCTTGAAGCCGTGGATTCGTCCGCCAACGGCCTCACGTTCTGCACGGGGTCTCTCGGCGCCGGGATGAAGAACGACGTCCCCGCGATGGCGGAGAAATTTGCCGCGAGGATCAATTTCATTCACCTCAGAAACGTCGCGCGCAACAGCGAAGGGGACTTTCTCGAAGAAAATCACCTTGAAGGCGATGTTGATATGTACGCCGTCATGCGGACGCTCCTCGGCGAACAGAAGCGGAGGGCTGAGGCGGGGAGGAAAGACAACCGCATGCCGATGCGCCCCGACCACGGCCATCTTATGATTCCGGATGAATCCCGGAAAGGGATCTACCCCGGATATTCCCTCTTCGGGAGGATGAGGGCGCTGGCGGAACTGCGCGGGCTGGAGCTCGGGATAACCCGGTCTCTGGGATTGTGACCTGCGCGGGTTCTTGCTCTTGACTTTGAAACTCAGGAACGCTACTGTGGGTTGCGCGCCGGGCGAAATCGGTGTGTAGTGATGACCCCTTTTCCGGGAAGACCGGGGGAGGGGTCTGCTGCATCTGGAGTGCGGCGCCGGGAACATTTCCATCCTTTACAGAGGCATCGAACGCAATGGTCTCCAATCCTATACTCGGCGTGTTCTTCCACTGGCTGGGCGGACTCGCCTCCGGCAGTTTCTACGTTCCATACAGGGGAGTGCGGAAGTGGTCGTGGGAGGTGTACTGGCTTGTGGGAGGATTCTTCAGCTGGATTATCGCCCCCTGGATTCTCGCGTCGCTCAATACGAGCGCCCTCCTCGCCACGCTCGGTGAGGCCCCGGTGGAGAGCATTCTCTGGGCATATTTCTGGGGGGCCATGTGGGGACTGGGGGGGCTGACATTCGGGTTGACGATGCGCTACCTCGGACTTTCCCTCGGCATGGCTGTAGCCCTGGGGTACTGCGCGGTGTTCGGCACGCTGATGCCCCCCATATTCCACGGGGAGTTCATGAGCAAGGTCCTGGGGACGAATTCCGGGCTGATCATTCTCCTCGGTGTCGCGGTGTGCCTGTGCGGCATCGCGATCGCGGGGCTTGCCGGCAGGTCCAAGGAGAAGGAGATGACTGATGAACAGAAAAAGGCGACGATCAAAGAATTCAGCTTCCGCAAGGGAATCCTGGTTGCGACGTTCTCCGGCGTCATGAGCGCATCCTTCGCCTACGGGCTCGACGCCGCGACCCCCATCGCTGAAATCTCGATGAGGCACGGGACGTTTCCGCTCTGGGCCGGACTCCCGAAACTGTGCGTCGTGCTCCTGGGCGGGTTTACGACGAACTTCATCTGGTGCGCGATTCTAAACTTCAGGAACCGGACCGGCTACCAGTATTTCAGCCGCACGCTGCGCGCAGATGCCGCCGGCGGAGGCGCGCCGTCAAACGGGAGCGGAACAACTGCCGGCGACGCGCGTGTGCCGATGCTCCGAAACTACTCTCTGAGCGCGCTTGCCGGTGTCGTCTGGTACATGCAGTTTTTCTTCTATACGATGGGCGAATCACAGATGGGGCAGTACAAGTTCTCCAGCTGGACAATCCATATGGCGAGCATCATCATATTCAGCTCTCTCTGGGGTATCGGCCTGAAGGAGTGGTCGGGAACCAGGTTGTCGACGAGAAGGACGCTCTTTGCCGGACTGGCAACCCTGATACTTTCTACTGCTATTGTCGGATACGGTAATTATCTTGCAGTCGGCGGATGAAGCCCCCTCACGTTGGTCAGCGCCGGCGTATCGGGGGTGTGGGTCATTGTGGGCGGCGTTCGCCGTAAGAGTCTCGACAATAAGGAATACGTGAAATGAAAGATCCGAAGGTCGTCGAAAATGCGTACCGGCACGCGAAGGAAGAATATGCGTCGATCGGCGTGGACACGGACGCGGCACTCAGGACGATGGACAAGGTCAGGATCAGTCTGCACTGCTGGCAGACTGACGATGTCGGCGGATTCGAACGCCCCGGCGCCGAGCTCGGGGGCGGGGGCATCCAGGTCACGGGAAATTATCCCGGGAAGGCCCGGTCGATCGGCCAGGTGAAGAAGGATATCGAAAAGGTGATGAGCCTCCTTCCGGGGAATCAGCGGCTGAACCTTCATGCGATCTACGGCGATTTCGGGGGCGAAAAGGTCGACAGGGATCAGATCGAAGTGAAGCACTTCCAGGGGTGGATCGACTGGGCAAAGAAGCTCGGCATCGGTCTCGACTTCAATCCGACGTGCTTTTCCCATCCGTATGCCGACGGCGGATACACGCTCGCGAGCAAGAATGAGACGTACAGGAAATTCTGGGTCGAGCATGTGAAGAGGACCCGGAAGATCGCCGCGGAAATGGGACATCAGCTCGGGACGCCGGCCGGAAACAACATATGGATCCCGGACGGGTCGAAGGACGTGCCGGTGGACAGAAACGGGCACCGTGTCCTCCTGAAGAAATCCCTCGACGAGATTTTCCAGGTGAAGTATCCGAAGGAACATCTCTTCGATACTGTCGAGTGCAAGCTCTTCGGCCTCGGCGTCGAGGCGATGACCGTCGGTTCACATGAATTCTACATGGGGTATGCCGTCAGGAGCAACATCGGGCTCTGTCTCGACACCGGGCATTTTCACCCGACGGAGCAGATCGGGGACAAGATCTCCTCGATGCTCCCGTTTGTCGACGGGCTTCTTCTGCACGTCAGCCGGGGCGTCAGGTGGGACAGTGATCACGTCGTCATATTCAACGACGAGTTACAGCTCATCGCGCAGGAGATCGTCCGCGCGAAGGCGCTCGACCGGGTCCGCATCGGGCTCGACTACTTTGACGGCAGTCTGAACCGCATCGGCGCCTACGTCGTCGGTGCCCGCGCGGCGCAGCTTGCGTTCATTTTCGCTCTGCTGGAGCCGACCCCGAAGCTGCTCGGGTACGAGGAGGCGGGGAAGAACTTTGAACGCCTTGCGTTCCTTGAGGTCCTGAAGACGAAGCCGTACGCTGCGGTGTACGACTACTATTGCGCGAAGAACAATGTTCCGGTCGGAGAGGATTTCATCGGCGAGATCGGGAAGTATGAAACTGAGGAACTGAGCAAGAGGTAAACTTCTGCGCGTGCCTTCTTTTATATTGACCAATTATCTGTCAATTTCGTGGTTTCGTTTTTGTGTTAAATCAAAAATAAATCGAAACCATTCGTAAATATATTGCAAGTAAACGAAAAAGGGCCTATTTTCCCCTGTCGAAAGGGGGTCAATGGTGCTGATTTCACTCCGATGTCAGAAAATACTTGATGCGCTCGCCGGAAGGGAGATCGTGACGGTCCGGGAACTGAGCTACCTCCTCTCGGTGACCGAGGTGACGATCAGGTCCGACCTGGACACGCTCGCAAAGCTTGGGAAGATCTCCCGGACGCACGGCGGGGCAAGGCTTGTCGAGGAGCGCGTCCGGCAGGAGTATACGTTTCAGACAAGGAAGAGCCTGAATTCGCACATCAAACAGAAGATCGGGCAGGAGGCCGCAAAGCTTGTCGGGTCGCTGGAATCCGTCCTCCTGGACTCGAGCACGACTGTCCTTGCGCTTGCGCACGCGCTGCGCGCACGGGATGAACTCAAGGATGTCACCGTAATCCCGACGGGAGTCTGGACCGCCATTGA
Organism: Ignavibacteriota bacterium; assembly: GCA_003157485.1. Classification (GTDB taxonomy): domain Bacteria; phylum Bacteroidota; class Ignavibacteria; order UBA10030; family UBA6906; genus Fen-1273. The sequence continues at coordinate 1,233 of PMJQ01000179.1, read as the reverse complement.
GCTCATGGGCTGCCAGAACATCAACGTCCTGATGCCGTCCGGGTACCTCAGGCACGCGTCGGGTTCCATCGCCGGGTTGCCGACGCAGGGATTCTTCAACGACCTGAACATCCAGAAGGCGTTTCTCGGTGCGTGGGGGATATCGCCGGAGAACGGCCTTACGGACACGCACCTGCTTGAGATCGAATTGAAGAAGACCATCGTCGGGAAAGTGGGCGAGATCATTGTCCTTGCGGACGGCAGCAAGTTCTACCAGACCGGCCTTGCGAGCTACGCCTCCCTCAATCAGGTGCGGCGGATCATCACCGACAGCACCGCGCCGGCCGGAGCCCTGGAGAAGATTGAAAAACTCGGCGTCCAGATCACGATGGTGAACTGACGGCAATCGGAAGGAGCGCGAGAAGTGGGAAGTACCGCACCGTGCGGGTGTGAAAAGCGGTCTGAGGCCCGTTCCCATGACGAGCTTGTTGACCTCATCGTGCGCGAGGTCAGCCTTGTCCTGAAGGCGGGCGCCGCCGGACGGAAGCCCGCATCCGGCGCGGGCCCCCGGACTATTCCCCTGGGCGTCTCGAACAGGCATATTCATCTCACCCACGCGACGTTTCATCTGCTCTTCGGAGCGGAAGCCGCGTTCGAGAATCTGCGGCCGCTCTACCAGCCGGGGGAATTCGCATCGGCGCACACGCTCACAATCGTCGGGCCGAAACTCAGGAGCATCCCGGGTGTGCGCATACTCGGCCCGCTCCGGACGTATGATCAGGTCGAGGTGTCCCTGACGGACGCCGTCTTCCTCGGGATTGATCCGCCGGTCGCGAATTCCGGAACCCTCGGCGCCGCGTCGCCCCTGACGCTCGTCGGGCCCCGCGGCTCCGTGTATCTGGAGCGGTGCGCCATTATCGCGAGCCGGCACATTCACATGACGAACGCGGACGCCGCGCGGCTCGGCGTGAGCGAAGGTGATCTCTGCAGGGTGCGTGTGGCGGGAGTGAAGAGCACCGTCTTTGAGAACGTCCTCGTCCGGACGAACGACGGCTGGCTCCTTCAGATTCACCTGGACACGGACGACGCCAACGCGGCGAATGTCCGCGATGAGACGCACGTGGAATTTCTCGGGCGGATGTGATCCATGAAGCTCGCCGAAGTCATCGGGAACGTCGTCGCGACGAGAAAAACCGGAAACATGGAGGGGAAGAAGATCCTCGTCGTGCGGTATCTGACGGAGGCTCTTAAGGA
>PMJQ01000115.1 GCA_003157485.1 Ignavibacteriota bacterium | reverse complement strand
TCATCGTCGACGACACGCCCGAGGCGGTCATCCTGTCCGCCTTCGACCCGTTCCGCCGGGAGATTGCACGCCTTTCGCTCGAACGGCTTATCGCGGACGGCCGTATCCATCCCGCGCGGATCGAGGAAGTGGTGGAGAAGGTGCGGAGCGAGCTTGAGGAGGAGGTCCTGAAGATCGGGGAGAACACGCTCCTGGAGGTCGGTCTTCACGGAGCCCACAACGAGATCCTGCGGCTTGTCGGGCGTATGAAATACCGCTCGAGCTACGGCCAGAACATGCTCCAGCACAGCATCGAGGTCGCGTTCCTGACGGGAATGATGGCCGGCGAACTGCGGCTCGATGCCAATCTGGCGAAGAGGGCCGGCCTCTTTCATGACATCGGCAAATGCGTCGATAAGTCGCTGGAAGGCCCCCACGCGCTCCTGGGGTACGAGGTTGCGAAGAAATACGGGGAGCACCCGATCGTTTCGAACGCCATCGGGTCGCATCACGACGACATTCCCATGGAGTCGCCGATCGCCGCGCTTGTGCAGGCCGCTGACGCGATAAGCGGTGCGCGTCCCGGCGCCAGGAGAGAATCCGTGGAAGGCTACATCAAGCGGCTCGAGAAACTCGAGGCGTTTGCGCAGTCATTCCAGGGGGTCGCAAAGACCTATGCGATACAGGCGGGCCGTGAAGTCCGCGTTGTCGTGGAGCAGGAGAAAGTGGACGACGCAATGGCCGACCAGCTCGCCCACGATATCTCGGCCAAGATCCAGGCGGAGATGGAGTATCCGGGTCAGATCAAGGTGACCGTGATCCGGGAATACCGCTCGGTCTCCTATGCCAAATAGACCCTTCCCGCTCGTGGGTGTTACGGGGGGGATCGGGAGCGGGAAGAGTGCCGTCTGCCGGTGTTTCAAGCGGCTCGGCAGGGTTGTCCTTTCGGCGGACAGCATCGCACGCGATCTCACGGAAACAAATCCCGCAGTGCGGGATGCCATCGCGCGTGAATTCGGCCAGGAGATGTACGGTCCGGACGGGGGGCTGCGGCGGAGTGAGCTCGCCCGGATCGTGTTCGCCCATCCTGCGAAGCTCCGGGTTCTGAATTCCATCGTGCATCCCGTTGTCTTCTCCGCGCTCAACGACGCGCTCGCGCGCCTTCCGGCGGACGCCGGCAGGCCGTACGCGGTCGTTGAAGCCGCGCTCATATTCGAATCGGGAATGGACAGGAACCTCGACGCCACCGTTGTCGTGGCGGCGCCGGAGGATGTCCGCGTCGCGCGCGTGGTGCGCAGAGACAGTCTTCCCCCCGCGGACGTTATCGCGAGAATGCGCGCACAGATCCCCTCCGGCGAATCTTCAGAGCGTGGGGACTTCGTCATCGACAACAGCGGCGCCGAAGAGGATCTCGCGGTGCGGATAAAATTCATCGATACGGTCCTGGCTCTCATGTTCACCGTGGGAAAAAAAGCGCGTCCGCGACTTGATTGAGGCAGCCACTTTTTTTATATTCGCACTTACCGGGGCACGTCAGGGTCAGGGTGCCTCTCCCTTTCTTCGCTGCACAGTTCACATCACAATCAAGGAGGTAACATGGGAAGGCGCATTGCTACTGTCGCAATGGCATTCACGCTGGTTTCAGGCACGCTATTCGCTGGAGCACATCCGGGCGGACTGGCGCGAGAACTGGCGCTCGGCGGGGGTCCCCTCGCGCCCGGCGGTTACGGGCAGAATCTCGCGCTGAATCCGTTCATCTATGACGACCCGACGGTGATGCTCCTCAATCCCGCCTATCAACAGATGTACAGGAACTACGCGTGGATGAATATTGCCGGGGGAGCAGTAGTGGGCGGGACCACAGGGACGGACAACGGGTATGGTAAGCAGTTTGCAGGAACGAATTTCTCTTTCGGCAAAGAGCTCACCATAGGGGCGGTGCTCAGTTACGATCCTTCAGTAGCAAATCTGATGGTGAGTCAGCTCGCGAACTTTGTCGGACAGTTCAGGGCGCCGCAGACCGGACTCCGTCCTGTGGACGTATTCGAATTAACCGGCACGTATGACATGGGAGGATTCACGCTCGGTGCCGGGGTACTCTACGGGTGGGCCAAGAACGATGCGACGAACCTGGCCGGACTGCCGCCGCCTGCGAGCAGTTCGACGGAGCTCTCCGCAGACGTGTTCGGCCTCCGGCTCGGGATACTCTTCGACCTCGGGGGAGGTTCGGCATTCGATGCGAGCGGGGCCATTCGCATGGACAAGGCCACGGATAAAGTCGACGGAACCATTGGGACCGGAGCGCCTGCAAACTCCGGCGATTATTCGGCGTCCGCCACCGAGATTCAGGTCCAGGGGCGGCTGAAGCTCAAGATGTCGAACAAGGTGAATTTTATCCCGTACGTTGCATTCGGGAACATATCGGGATCGCCGAAGCAGGATGCCCCGCCGTCGGGCACGGGCGTGGTTCCGTACAACGGGAGCGTCAATCTGACCGCAATGCTTCTCTCGGTCGGCGCAGGGATGGAATACAAGATTTCAAACTTCTATTTTGCGGGAGGGCTGAGCTACAAGACGTCTCACCTCAAGTCTGAAGTCACGCCCCAGTCGCCGCCGATTGTCGGGGCGACCACGACGACGACCTCGGCGACTGAGTTCCCCGTCATCAATATGGGCATTGAGTGGACGCTTCTTGACTGGCTCACCGGCCGCATGGGTTACTACCGCACGTTCCAGTCGGCCGGGACCAAGATTGAGCGGCCTGCGGGCGGATCGACGACAACCACAGACACCTGGACGGGAAACAGCAACGTGCTCCTCGGGAGCTACTCCGGCACGGACAACAGCCTCATCACGCTCGGCCTCGGCCTCAGGTTCGGCAACTTTGCGCTCGACGGAACTGTCAGCGACGAAGCCATCCGGCGGGGCCTCGGGCTCATCGGGGCGCAGGACAATATCAACACGTTCGGCTACGTCACAGCAAGCTACTGCTTCGACTGACCGGGCGGGGACTGACGTCAAGGGGCGGCTCCACAACACGGGGGGACCGCCCCTTTTCATTCCACGATCCATCATAGATCCGGCCGCGCTCCATGATTCACCGCTACGATTTCCTCATCATCGGCACCGGGATTGCCGGGCTTTCCTACGCGCTGAAGGCGGCGCGGGTCGGGAGCGTCGCGATCATCACGAAAAAAGAGAAGGCCGAGTCGAACACCAATTACGCGCAGGGGGGAGTCGCGGCGGTCATGTCCGCCGTGGATTCGTTCGATCTCCACATGAAGGACACCCTCGCGACGGGGATGGGCCTCTCGCACAGGGATGCGGTGGAAGTGATGGTGCGGGAGGGGCCCGAGAGGCTCCGCGAGCTTATCGACGTCGGCGTCCGGTTCACGCACAAAGGAGGGGCGCTCGACCTGGGGAGGGAAGGGGGCCACTCCACGAACCGGATCGTTCATTCGAACGACCTCACCGGGCGAGAAATCGAACGGGCTCTTCTGCAGGCGGTCTCCGAGAACCCGGCGATCACGACGTTTGAGAACCATGTCGCCGTCGAGCTCATCACGGAGCATCACACCGCGGAGAAACGGGTCATCGACAGGAGGAACGTCCATTGCTGGGGGGCGTACGCCCTGGATACCGCCGGGAGGCGAGTGGAGACGTTCACGGCGAACGTCGTGATGCTCTCGACCGGGGGGCTCGGACACGCGTACCTCCACACGACGAATCCGGTGATCGCCACGGGGGACGGGGTCGCGATGGCGTACAGGGCGGGCGCACGCATCGCGAACATGGAATTCATCCAGTTCCACCCCACGACGCTCTTCAATTCCGGGAGCCCCTCGTTCCTCATTTCCGAGGCGGTCCGGGGATTCGGCGGCGTTCTGAAGGCCCGCAACGGCGATGAATTCATGGGGGCCTACGACGAGAGGAAATCGCTCGCCCCCCGCGATATCGTTGCGTACGCCATCGACACCGAGCTCAAAAAGAGGGGGGATGATTTCGTCCTTCTCGACCTCAGGCACCTCCCGGCCGACGACCTGCGGGAACACTTCCCCCACATCTACGAAACATGCCTCACGCGGTTCAAGCTTGATATCACAAAGGAGCCGATCCCCGTCGTTCCGGCCGCTCATTATTCGTGCGGCGGCGTTGTGACGGATATCGACGGTCGCACGAGCATCCACGGACTGTATGCGTCGGGGGAGGTGAGCATGACGGGAGTGCACGGGGCGAACCGCCTTGCGAGCAATTCGCTTCTGGAAGCCCTTGTCTTCTCGGACAGGGCCGCGCGCTCCTCCACGGAATACCTCCGCAGCCGGCCTTCCCCGGTCCCCGCGGTCCGGGAATGGGACGACACCGGGACGTTCAACAGCGAGGAGTGGATACTCATCCTCCACAACCGCCGGGAGATCCAGCAGATCATGTGGGACTACGTGGGGATCGTGCGGTCCGACCTCCGGCTCGAGCGCGCCTGGAGGCGCATGGAGCTGATCCGCCACGAAGTCGAGGGATTTTACAAGAAGACGAAAGTGACGGAGGGGCTCATCGAGCTCCGGAACATCGCGCTGTGTGCCGAGCTGATCATCCGGTGCGCAATGAAGAGGAAGGAGAGCCGCGGCCTCCACGTCACGACGGACTACCGGCAGCGCGATGACGTGAACTTCCTTCACGATTCCGTCATCGACGACTGAGGGGGCGGTTCCCTCGCATGGTGTTGGAATTTCGGGGCAGGAATCGTATATTCCAGCCTGTGAGGATCCTTTTGACAGCGAGGGAATGAACACAAGCGAGATCGACAAGCCCCATTGCCACTGTGCGGTCTTCGGAGTTTTCGGATCGCCGGCCGCAGCGCAACTGACATATTTCGGACTCATCGCCCAGCAGCACCGGGGCCAGGAAGGATCGGGCATCGTCACAGCGGACAGTGACGGCACGCCCGGTAAAACCCGCTTTCATGTCCACAAGGACTTCGGTCTTGTCGACGACGTCTACCGCCAGGACAGGCTTCTCATCGACGTGCTGAAGGGTTCCAGCGCGATCGGCCACAACCGCTACTCCACAGCAGGCGCCTCCAACAATAAGGCGAATATCCAGCCCTTCAACGTCATGTACAGAGGGGGCAATATCGCCATTGCCCACAATGGAAATCTGACGAATTTCCGAGAAATCCGGAAGAAACTGCAGGATTCAGGGACGATTTTTCAGACCACCTCCGACACGGAGGTGATACTGCACCTCATTGCCCGGAGCCCCCACGAGCGTCAGATCGACCAGATCCGTGATGCGATAGCGGCCGTCAGGGGCGCGTTTTCGATCGTCATACTGACGGACACCGCGCTCATCGCCGCACGCGATCACGCGGGGTTCCGTCCGCTCGCGCTCGGGAAAAAAGACAATGCGTTCGTGATCGCCTCCGAGACAGTCGGATTCGACATCATCGACGCGGAATATATCCGTGACGTGCAGCCCGGGGAGATCGTCGTCGTCGACAGGTCGAGCCTGGAGTCGGGCGAAGTGACATCGCTCAGGATCGACGACCGGCCGGCGCAGCCGCATCACTGCATATTCGAGTACATTTACTTTTCGCGTCCGGACAGCCGGGTGTTCGGCCACAGCGTTGACAAGGTGAGGCGGAAGCTCGGCAAGAACCTCGCCCGGTCGAAACCGGTCCCGGCGAAGAATCCGGACGACAAGGTGATCGTCATCAACGTGCCCGACTCGAGCAACACGGCCACGATGGGTTACGTGCAGGAAACGAACAAGCTCGGAGGGACAGCGAAGCTGGAAATCGGCCTTATCCGGAGCCACTATATCGGGCGGACGTTCATACAGCCCGACCAGTACATCCGCGAGAACAAGGTAAAGACGAAGTTCAACACCGTCAAAGGCGTGCTGAAGGACAAGGTCGTCGTGATCGTCGACGATTCGATCGTGCGGGGGACCACCTCGCGGCAGCTCGTCCAGCTCGTGCGGCAGGCGGGACCGAAAGAGGTCCATTTCCGCGTCACGTCGCCGCCGATCATGCACCCGTGCTACTACGGGATGGATTTCCCGAACCCGAAGGAGCTTATTGCAAACAAGTGCGGAGGGGACGTCGAGAAGATCGGAAAGGAACTCGGCGTCGATTCGATCGGCTACCTGACGATCGATGACCTCCTGGAATCCGCCCCCCGGGAACACGGGGAACATTACTGTACCGCCTGCTTCAGCGGCCGCTATCCGGTTCCCATCGACGCGAACCAGTCGAAAGAAGAGCATGAAGCGTGAGTTCCTTACCGTTTCCAACCTGCTGAGCATATTCCGCGCCCTCCTGTCGATTCCCTTTGCCCTCGTCATGCTTCTCCCCGCGGTCCCGCTCCGTTCCTGGGCCACGGGAATCCTCCTTCTCGGGGCGCTTACCGACAAGCTTGACGGCGACATCGCGCGGTGGCGGAACGAGGTGACGGAGTGGGGCAAAATCCTCGATCCTCTCGCCGACAAGATCTGCGTGACCGTCATGTCGCTCGTCCTCCTGAAGCTCGGAGACATGCCCCTCTGGTTTGTCGCGGCGCTCCTCTCGCGTGACCTCCTGATCCTTGCCGGAGGGATGTACCTCAAATCCAGCCGGGGCGTCGTCCTGCCGTCGAATCTCACCGGCAAGTGGACCGCCACGATCATCGCGTTCACAATACTGATGCTCCTGATGAACGTGCTCCCGGAAGCGAAGCCGATCCTCCTGGCGGCGTGCACCGCGGGGCTTCTCGTGTCGTTCGTCCTGTACGTCGCGCGATTTCTCGGCGTCCTCCGGGAGGCCGGAACCTGAGACCGGATGGGACTCTTAGACAACATACAAAAGCTCAGAAAAACGCTGGCGAAGACACGCGAGGGGATCGTCGGCAAGGTCGTGCGCCTTGTAAGCACCAGGGACTCCATCGACGAGGGGACGCTCGAAGGCCTTGAGGAAATCCTTCTCGGCGCGGACATCGGCTCCGCAACCGCGACAGAGATCATCACCGCCATCCGGGAAAGAGTAAAGCAGGAAGGGCTCCCGGAGACATCGGCGCTGCTGCCGCTCCTGAAAGAGGAAATCGTCCGGCTCTTCGCGGGAAACGGAACAGCCCCGGCCGACCCGTTTGCGCTCAGCGGAGCGAAACCCTGGGTGATCATGGTCGTAGGAATCAACGGCGTCGGGAAGACTACGTCGATCGGGAAGCTCGCGTACAAGTACGTCCGTGCCGGCAAGAGGGTGACGATCGCGGCCGCCGACACATTCCGTGCGGCGGCAAACGAGCAGATCGG
>PMJQ01000005.1 GCA_003157485.1 Ignavibacteriota bacterium | reverse complement strand
CTACTACATGGTTCCGGGAGTGGTGGCGCTCGTGCTGATGCTGATCACGATGATGCTGACCTCGCTCGGCATCGTGAAGGAGAAGGAAATCGGGACGCTCGAACAGCTCATGGTCACCCCCATACGGCCCTACCAGCTGATCATCGGAAAACTGATACCGTTCGCGGCCATCGGATTCTTCGATGTGGTGATCGTGCTGGCGATCGCACGCTTCTGGTTCGAGGTCCCCCTCGTGGGCAGCCTGCCGCTCCTCTTTGCGCTGAGCGGTCTGTTTATACTCACGACGCTGGGCCTGGGACTCTTCATCTCCACGATCGCGCGGTCGCAGCAGCAGGCGATGCTTATCTCGCAGTTTTTCTTCTTCATACCGTTTGTGTTCCTGTCGGGATTCGCCTTCCCGGTGGCGAACATGCCGCGTATCATCCAGTACGCCACGTACGTCATCCCGCTCAGGTATTTCCTGGAGATTGTGCGCGGCGTCTTCCTCAAGGGAGCGGGCCTGGCGGAGCTCTGGGGGCAGGCCCTGGCGCTCCTCGGCATCGGCATCGTGATACTGACATTCAGCGTTCTGAGATTTCACAAAACCCTGGAATAGCCGGAATTTTCGATTCTCAATCCTCCATCTTCCGTTTTCAATCATCTCTGAGGATTGAAGCATACTCTGTCGCAACGAAGGAGCGAACTACGATGATCTCACGTGTACTTCCATTGGCGATCGCAGCGGCTGTCGCCATAACAGCAGACGCACAGCAGTCACTCACGGTTGAACAGGCGGTTCAGATCGGCCTCGAGAACAGCAAGGTGCTCCGCCAGTCCGCGAGCAAAGTCCTGTACGCCGACGCGAAATCGGCGGAGGTCAACGCCTCGGCACTTCCGAGCATCAGGGCCACGGGGGCCTACACACGGCTCTCGGACGTCCCCCCGTTTTCCGTGACGCTCCCGTTCACGATACCCGGGATACCCAATTCATTCGTCCTCGCGCAGACGATACTCGATAACTACAACCTCAAGGTCGGCGTCCAGCAGCCGCTTTTCACAGGTTTCAGGCTGGATGCATCCAAGGACCTTGCGGCAAGGAACGTCGATGCATCGAGCCAGGACTACGCCAAGGACAGGTCCGATCTCATCTTCAACGTCAAAACGGCATATTGGGCGCTCTTCCGAGCCCGGGAGCTGAAGAAGCTCGCCGATGACAACGTCGCACAGATCACCGCACACCTCAACGACGTGAAGAACCTGGAGGACCAGGGACTCGCGACGATCAACGATATGCTCGCCGCCGAGGTGCAGCTCTCCAACGGGCAACTGGCGCAGGTCGATGCGAACAACAACGCCCAGATCGCACTTGTGGTCCTTGATAACACTCTCGGCATCCCGCTCTCCACCGACATCACGATCGCCTCTCCCGTCGCGGAAGCCCCCCGGCAGTTCGCATCGCTCGACACACTCGTCATGCGCGGTCTGGAGTCCCGTCCCGAGATCCTGGGGATGGACGCACGTGTGAAGGCGGGCGAAGCCGGAGTCACGGTGGCCAGGTCCGGATGGTGGCCGCAGATTTATCTGACCGGCAATTACTACTACGCGAACCCGAATCAGCGTCTCCAGCCGCCCCTGATCCTCTGGAAGGACACGTGGGACGTCGGCGTGAACGTGTCGCTCGACATCTGGAACTGGGGGACGACGGTGCACCAGACTGATCAGGCGCAGGCGCAGCTCGCCCAGACGAAGGAAGCGTTCGGCCAGATGCAGGACGGCGTGACACTCGACATCACACAGGCGTTCCTGACGCTGAAGCAGGCCCGCGAACGAGTGGCGGTCGCGAAGCAGGCGGTGGCCCGCGCGGAGGAGAACCACCGCGTGACGACCCAGCGGTACAGGGAAGGACTTGTGCTCAACTCAGAAATGATCGACGCGCAGTACTCCTTCACCTCGGCGAAGACCACGTACACGCAGTCGCTCGTGGATTTCGAGCTCGCACAGGCGAGACTGGCAAAGGCGGTTGGAGAGTAGGGGTAGTATTGAAGATGGAGGACTGAAGAGCGAGGAGGAACGTTAGTGCCCGTTTGTTCGAATCTCCCGCTCCGCCTGATCCCAGTTCCTTCCTTGAAGGAACTTTCCCCGATTTTCCATCCCCATTCCTCATTCATCTTTGGCTTTCGCCGGGGATTGTCGTTGTCTAGCAACCGCACATGTAACCCGCAATCCTGCTTTATCGTCCTTTGCAGCGATCGTCACATTGACATTGTTGGCGAACCGGAGTAGATTTGTTCGACGATATGCACACCTGGGAAATGAAGAACAAGAATACAGTCTCACACAAGCTTCTTCGTTTCTGGAACATCCTTGGACCAGGACTCATTACAGGTTCAAGCGATGATGACCCTTCGGGAATTGCTACCTACTCACAGGCGGGCGCGTTATATGGACTTTCCACTCTTTGGACGGCGCTTCTGACCTTTCCGCTCATGGCTTCGATCCAGGAAATGTGCGCGAGAATTGGTTACGTCACTTCGGAAGGGCTGGCAGGAACGTTAAAGACATATTATTCCATACCTGTTCTGTATGTGATGGTGTTCTTCAGTTTCCCTGCCATCGTGATGAACATCGGCGCGGACATTGCAGGAATGGGAGCAGTGGGCACTCTATTG
>PMJQ01000148.1:574-19341 GCA_003157485.1 Ignavibacteriota bacterium | reverse complement strand
AGCGTGCCGGGAGGATACCTGGTGCAGGACCCCGATTCCGGCGACCTGAAGAACGAGGAGTTTCGCGTTGTAACCCGCCGCGCTCCCACTGACGGGGAAACCGAGGCCCTCCGGTTCGCCTGGCGCGTCGCCAGGCACGTGAAGTCCAATGCCATTGTGTACGCCGCTTCGGATCGGACGCTCGGCGTCGGCGCGGGCCAGATGTCGCGCGTGGAATCCGCCGTCATCGCGGCCCGGAAGGCGCAGGCCGCAGGGCTCGATCTGAAGGGCTCGGCCGTCGCCTCCGATGCGTACTTCCCGTTCGCGGACGGTCTTCTGGAGGCGGTCCACGCGGGATCCACTGCGGTGATACAACCGGGGGGATCGGTCCGCGACGGGGAGGTTATCGCCGCCGCCGACGCCAACGGGATCGCAATGGTCTTTACAGGCGCACGACACTTTCGACACTAGTTGACTGGCTGCTACAGGCGTCAGTGTTCATCATTCACTATTAAACGTCCCCTCTTCCCCATGGGCTTGTTCTCGCTGTTTTCCGCAGATCTTGCGATCGATCTCGGCACCGCAAATACACTCATCTACGTCAAAGGCAAGGGGATACTCCTGAATGAGCCTTCGATCGTGGCGTTCGACCGGAATACGAAAAGGATCGTCGCCATCGGCAAGGAAGCCCAGGAGATGCTCGGACGGACGCACCGGGACATCCGCACGATACGCCCGATGAAGGACGGGGTAATCGCCGATTTCGAGATGGCGGAAGGGATGCTCCGCGAGTTCATCAAGAAGATTCATGCCAACTGGATGCCGAGCCGCAGGATTGTGGTGTGCGTTCCCAGCGGCGTTACCGAAGTGGAGAAGCGGGCTGTGAGGGATTCCGCGGAACATGCCGGGGCGAAGGAGGTGCATCTCATCGCTGAACCGATGGCAGCGGCGATCGGCGTGGGACTCGACGTGGAGGCGCCCGTCGGCAACATGATCGTTGACATCGGCGGGGGCACGACGGAGATCGCGGTGATCGCGCTTTCCGGCATCGTGAACGAGGAATCCGTCAGGATCGCGGGGGACGAGATGAACAACGCGATCATACAGTTCTTCAAGAAGAACCACAATATCCTCGTCGGCGAACGAACCGCCGAGGCGATCAAGTGCGAGGTCGGCTCCGCCATGCCGATGAAGGAGGAGATCACCATCCAGGTGAAGGGGCGCGATCTCGTCAACGGCATTCCCAAGACGACGGAGGCAAGCTCCGTCGAAATCCGTGAAGCGCTGAGCGAACCCGTCCTCCAGATCGTCCAGGCGGTGAAGCTGACGCTCGAGCGGACGCCTCCGGAACTTTCCGCCGATATCCTTGACCGGGGTGTGATGCTGAGCGGCGGCGGGGCGCTCCTCAAGGGGCTGGACGAGCGCCTCAGGCTCGAGACGAGCCTTCCGGTGCACGTCGCCGAAGACCCGCTGACGGCGGTGGTCCGTGGGACGGGGAAGGTGCTTGACAATCTCGGGAAGTACTCGAAGGTGCTCATCAAGAGCCGCCGCTACTGAGTCTCCATGATACGACGCCTGTACGAGTTTCTGTTTCTCTTTAAGGAGTACCTTGTCGCCGGGGTGCTCCTTGCCGTTTCGGTGGCGCTCCTCGCGCTGAACGACGACACGCAGATCCGCACGATCAGGACGGTGACTGTCGTCGCCGTCGGAGCACTGCAGGATGCCCTGGGGATCATTCCGAATTATTTCGACCTCAGGCACGAAAACCGGGTGCTCCGGGAGCTGAACGTCACGCTCGCCGACGAGGTGAANNAATTTGCAGCTCCTGCGGAATACGGTGACGCTCGATGCGGGGGAGCGCAGCGGCGTGAAGATGGACATGCCGATCGTGACGGAGAACGGCCTTGCCGGGAAGATCGTCGCGACGAGCACCGGCTATGCGGTGGCGCAGATACTCTTCAACAAGGAGATCCGCGTGAGCGCGAAGATCGAGCGGAGCAGGGTCGACGGCATCATCCGGTGGGACGGCGGATCGATGCTCGCGCTGCAGGACGTTGCGAAAACGCTCGACGTCCAGACGGGGGATGTCATCATCACGTCGGAGTACAGCAGCTTCTTCCCTCCGGGGATCCGGATCGGCGTCGTAACGGCAGCCCGGGGCGCGGAAGGGTCCCTGTTCCAGTCCATCGAAGTCAAGCCTGCGGTGGACTTTTCACGCCTCGAGGAGGTGTTCGTTATCACCACGGTCCCCGACAGCGAGCGGATCGCGCTGGAACACCGGGTCCGTGAGTGAGGCCCCGTGCGCCAGACTCTGATCGATATCGCGCTGACCCTCCTGTTCATCCTCCTGCAGACGACGCTTGCCCGCTATCTCGCCGTGGCAGGTCTTCCTCCCGACATCGCCCTGATCTGGATCGTCTACCTGGCACTGAAGCGCGGACAGATCGCCGGGACCGTCGCGGGATTTTGCACCGGGCTCGTTCTCGACGTGCTGAGCGGCAGCGACGGAATGCTGGGGCTTGCGGCGCTCTCCAAGACGGCAGCGGGATTTACGGCGGGTTACTTTTTCAGCGAGAATAAGACGCTCCAAACGCTCGGCAGCTACCGGTTCGTCCTCCTGATCTTCTCCGTGGCGCTTGTGCATAATCTCATTTATTTCATTATCTTTCTTCAGGGAAGCGGCGCACACTGGTGGCAGGCGATCCTCCTGTACGGCATTCCCGCAGCGTTGTATACCGCCGCGGTCGGACTCATCCCGACATTCGTGTTCGCCCGACGCGCGCTCCTGTAACGGGCGGACCACCCGTTTTCACGCCCTTCCGGAATTCCCCGGCAATTGTAACGACAATGGCACAACAGGACGACATTGCGATATACGGCAAGCGCCGCACGATGTATGCGGTGATCGCCATGATGTTCCTTTTCTTTTTCGCGCGGCTCTTCCAGCTGCAGATGATTTACAGCGAGGAGTACGGCAGGAAATCGGAAGAGAACAGTATACGCACGATACCGAAGGAGCCCGTCCGGGGCTACATTTTCGACCGGAACGGGACGCTCGTCGTCGACAACCGCCCCGCGTTCACCGTGACAATCATGCCCTTCGAGTTCGATAAACGCACAATCGACGAGCTCTCGCGGCTCCTCTCCCTCGATCCCGAGTTCATCCGGGACAGGCTCAGGAAGGGGGAGGCGTATTCCCGGTTCGCGCCGGTGAAGATCAAGCGGGACATCGACTTCAAGACGCTCGCCGCCCTCGAAGAGAAACGCGACAGGCTCCCCGGGGTCGATACGCAGGTGGAATCGAAACGATGGTATACGACACGCGCGGTGGCGTCCCATACGCTCGGCTACACGAAGGAGATCTCCGAATCGCAGATGAAGCTGCAGGTGGACGAGTACGCGCCGGGCGACGTGGTGGGATCCGCCGGACTCGAAGCGCGGTACGAGCCGAGCCTGCGGGGACAAAAGGGCGCGGAATTCAGCATGGTCAACGTCCGGGGGCAGGTGATCGGCCGATTCGAGAACGGGAACAACGACGTCCCTGCGGTGGAGGGGGACGACCTCATCCTCACGATGGATTTCGGCCTCCAGGCCTTTGCGGAGTCGCTCATGACGGACAAGCGGGGGGCGTTCGTCGCCATCGACCCGACCGACGGCGGCATATTGGCGATGGTGAGCAAGCCGGATTACGACCTCTCCAAGTTCAGCGGCGTCACCCCCCCCGACATCTGGCGATCGCTCAACGAGGACGAAGCGGCGCCGCTGTACAACAGGGCGACGCTTACCCGCTACCCCCCGGGGTCGACGTTCAAAATGCTCCTGGCGATTGCGGCGCTTGAATCGGGGAGCGTCACAAAGTCCTGGCGCGTGAACTGCGGGGGATCGTTCCGGATGGGAAATAAGGTGTTCAAGGACCTTCATGTCCACGGAAGCGTGGACCTCGTGAACGCCATCCAGAAGTCGTGCAATGTCTATTTTTACCAGTGCATGCTGAAGACCGGTCTGGATGCGTGGTCGCATTACGGCAATGAATTCGGATTCGGGCGGCTGACGGGGATCGACCTGTATGAGGAGAACCCCGGCCTTCTCCCCACGACGGCGTACATGGACAAGCGCTACGGCAAGGACGGATGGACGCGCGGGTTCCTCCCGAGCCTGGGGATCGGACAGGGAGAGCTGGGGGTGACACCCCTGCAGATGGCGTGCTACGCGGCGGCGCTTGCAACACGCGGCGAGTATCATCAGCCGCACGTCGCCCGCGCCATCGTGACGAAATCCCCGCGGGCCACCGATTCGCTGACGTTCCAGACCCGCCACATCGATGTTTCCGCGAGCACGTGGGACGTCGTCCGTGAGGGGATGCGCCGCGTGGTCGAGGAACCGGGGGGCACGGGCGGCATGGCGCGCATCCGGGGGATCGTGAGCGCCGGAAAGACCGGCACGGCGCAGAATCCGCACGGCCCCGATCACGCATGGTACGTCGGGTTCGCCCCGTTCGACAGCCCGCGCATCGCCGTGGCGATGCTTCTTGAAAATGCCGGGTACGGCGGAACGCAGGCGGCCCCGCTGGCGGGCCTCTGCATCGAGCGTTACCTGAAGGGGTGGGTTACCCACCACGACACCCCTCCTCCCCGCCCGAGACCGGTTCCCTTCCCGCAAGCTCTTCCTCCGCTTCATGCGGGGCTCGCGCGATGATTTACCAGGAAATCAAAGAGCGGGTCGACTACCGGATCGCGCTTATCGTTCTTGCGCTCCTCACTATCGGCATCGTCTCCGTCTACAGCGCGACGTACGACGCGCGCGCGGCGGAGATTTTTCACAAACAGGTGGTCTGGGTGGGCCTCGGCATTCTTGCGCTCGCCGCGGTCGCGTTCGTTCCGTTCCGGCTGCTCCAGCTCGCCTCGTACCCCGCCTACTTCCTTTCCATACTCCTCCTCGTCTCTGTTCTCATACTCGGCAAGACGGTCTCGGGCTCCATGAGCTGGTTCAACCTCGGATGGATCCGCCTGCAGCCGTCGGAGTTTTCGAAGGTGGCCACCGTGCTGGCCCTCGCCACGTACCTGGCCCGGAGCGATGTCTCACTCAGGAAGAAGCGTGACCTCGCCGTCGCGGCAGGGATCGTCCTCCTCCCCATCGCGCTGATCATGATGCAGCCCGATACGGGAACCGCCATCATATTCCTCGGCATGTTCTTCCCCGTCCTGTTCTGGGGAGGGGCGTCGCGGTTCACGCTTGTGGCGATCGTTGCCCCCGTGGGGACCGCAGTTGCCGCACTGTTTGGCACTACGCCGTTCCTGACAGCCGTCCTTGTGTTCGGCGTGCTCATCTACGTGACGAAGGAGGGCCGGATCGTCGCCGCGGCGGTCTTTTCGCTCACCGTTCTCGTCGGCGTGTCGGTCCAGTTCATTTACGAGGGACTCAAACACTACCAGCAGAAGCGTATCGCGACATTTCTTGATCCGAACGCCGATCCGCTGGGCGCAGGCTACAACATACTCCAGTCGAAGGTCGCGATCGGCTCCGGTGGGTTTTTCGGGAAGGGCTTTCTTCACGGAACGCAGACACAGCTGAATTTCATCCCCGAACAGTGGACGGATTTTATTTTCTGCGTTCCCGGCGAAGAATTCGGCTTCCTGGGGGCGGCGACCGTTCTCCTCCTTCTTATGGGGCTCCTGCTCCGCGGGGTGTCGATCGGCGCATCGGTCAAGAACAGGTACGGCGGGTTTGTCGCAATCGGACTGACGGCCATTTTCGCCACGCACATTTTTCTCAACATCGGAATGTCGATCGGCCTCCTCCCGGTGATCGGCGTCCCCCTCCCATTCCTCAGCTACGGAGGCTCCGCGCTCCTCTCCGCGATGACGATGGTGGGGATACTGATGAACCTCTACGCCAACAGAAAAGAATACTGACAATGCCGAAAAAACACCCCCGCAGGACTCCTCCCCGACGGAACTCTTCCGCTCCTGCCGAGATCCCGCCCGAGAAGCTCCGCTGGTCCTGCACGTCCGATATGCTCCTCGTCGCGGATACTGCCGACGTTACGACGTCGCGCGGCATCATCGGACAGGACCGCGCACTTCAGGCAATACAGGTAGGCCTGGAGATGAAACACTACGGCTACAACATCTTCGTCACCGGGCTCCCGGGGACCGGCAGGATGACCGCCATCCAGCGGATGCTCCACGATTTCGAGGGGCGGAAGATCCCCCTGACCGACAAGGTGTACGTGCACAACTTCAGGAACCCGGATGCGCCGGTGATGCTCGTGTTCCAGGCTGGTCAGGGAATGGCGTTCAAGCGGGAGATGGCCTCGTTCCTGGACGACCTCCAGAAGGGCATCCCCGCCGTCTTCGAGAGCCGCCGCTATATCGAACAGCGGAAGGGGATGCTCGAGCACTTCCAGGACAGGCAGCGCACCGTGCTGAAGGACTTTGAGAAGAAGGTAAAAGGGAAAGGCTTCGAGGTCGTTCAGGTGCAAGGGGGACCGACGAACAGGCCCGAGATCGCCCCCGTCATCGACGGCACCCCCCTGGGGCTGGACCAGCTTCAGACGAAGGTCGATGCGGGAGAGCTCCCCGCCGAGGAACTGAAACGCCTGACGTCCGAGCAGGCCGTTCTTGAAGGACAGATGGACATCGTCATGCGGGAGATGCGGAACATCGAGCGGCGCGCCAAGAAGTCGCTCGACGACCTCAACAACAAGATCATGGTCCCCGTCGTCGAGGAGCTCCTCGACGAAATCCGCGACAAGTTCAAAACCGTGGGGCTCGAGCCGTATCTCGCCGAGGTGAAGAAGAGCATCCTGGACAACCTCGCGCGCTTCCACCAGAAGGAGGAGCAGATGCCGTCTGTTCTCGGGATGCAGATGCCCCGGGAGGAGGACACGTTTTTCGAGTTCGGCGTGAACGTGATCGCGGATAACGGCGGCGTCCAGGGGCCCCCGGTGGTCCTTGAAAAAAACCCGCGCTATAAGAACCTCTTCGGCACGATCGACAGGGAGGTCGACAGAAACGGGGTGTGGCGTTCGGATTTTACGCTCATCAAGGCCGGGTCGATCGTGAAGGCGGACGGAGGATACCTCGTTCTGAACGCCCTGGACGCCCTGTCTGAGCCGGGCGTATGGAACACGCTGAAGAGAATCCTCCGCAACCGGCAGATCGAGATCCAGCCTCCGGAGTCGGGACTACTCGGGTCGAGCTCCGCGCTCAAGCCCCAGGCAATCGACCTCGACGTCAAAGTGATCATGACCGGCGATTCCCCGATGTACCAGATGCTCTACGAATACGACGAGGATTTCAAGAAGATCTTTAAGATCCGGGCCGACTTCGATACCGAGATGCAGAAGGGGGAGAAGAGCATAAGCAGCTACCTCTCGTTCATCAAGAACCTGTGCGAAAGGGAAGACCTCATTGTGTTCGATCCTTCCGCGCTCTGCGAGGTGGTGGAATACGGCGTGAGGCTCGCGGGACGCCAGAACAAGCTGTCGACCCGGTTCAGCCATCTTGCGGATGTTCTCCGCGAGGCAAATTACTGGGCGTCGCGGGAGAAGTCAACGCACGTCTCGCGGGATCATGTCCGCAGGGCGATCAACGAGCGGATCGAGCGGGTGAGGCTCGTGGAGGAAAAAATCCAGGAGATGATCGACGAGGGGTCGATCATGATCGATACCGAGGGGAAGGTCATCGGGCAGGTGAACGGGCTCAGCGTCTACCAGACCGGGGAGCACGAGTTCGGCAAACCCGTGCGGATCACCGCGAAGACCGCGGTGGGACGTTCGGGGATCATCAATATCGAGAGGGAGGCCTCGCTGAGCGGACCTTCGCACAACAAGGGTGTGCTCATTCTCGGAGGGTATCTCAGGGGGAAATACGCGCAGAAACACCCGCTCGAGCTGGCCGCAAGCCTCGCGTTCGAGCAATCCTATTCGGGGATTGACGGCGACAGCGCCTCGTCGACGGAAATCTACGCCCTCCTCTCGAGCCTCTCCGGAATACCGATCGATCAGGGGATCGCCGTGACGGGCTCGGTGAACCAGCACGGCGAGATACAGCCGATCGGGGGGGTCAACCTGAAGATCGAAGGGTTTTTCGACTGCTGCAGGGCGCGGGGACTCAACGGGCATCAGGGGGTAATCATCCCGCATCAGAACGTCGCAGACCTGATGCTGAGACACGATGTGATCGAGGCCGTACGGAAGCACCTCTTCCACGTCCGCGCGGTCCGGTCGATCGACGAGGGAATCGCCATTCTGACCGGCCTCCCGGCCGCTACGGTTCATGCAAAGGTCGTTGCGCGCCTGAAGGAATTCACCCGGATGCAGAAGAAGCATTCCTGATACACCGGGAACTCCCGCATGACGAACATGGAATTCCGCACATACGCGCACGAACTCGTCGAGTGGATGGCGGATTATCTGGACGAGGTGGAGAAGTATCCGGTGAAGTCACCGGTCGCCCCCGGCGAGATCATCGGCCGGCTCCCCCTCCATCCTCCCGCCAGCGGGGAGACGTTCGCGATGATATTCAAGGATTTCCGCGGCACGATACTCCCCGGGATGACGCACTGGCAGCATCCGTCATTCTTCGCCTACTTCCCCGCGAACAACAGCGCTCCTTCCATACTTGCGGAGATGCTGACCGCGACGATGGGGGCACAGTGCATGAGCTGGGCGACGTCCCCCGCGGCGACGGAGCTCGAGGAACGGATGATGCAGTGGCTCGGCGAGATGACGGGCCTCCCCCCTTCGTTCACCGGCGTCATACAGGACACGGCGTCAACCGCGACTCTCTGCGCGATACTGACCGCGCGGGAGAGGCACACGGCGTTCCGTGCCAATGCGGAGGGACTTTCCACCCACCCCCGCTATGCCGTCTATGCGTCGACCGAGACGCATTCATCGATAGAACGCGCGGTGAAGATCGCCGGCCTGGGGGCCGCCGCACTCCGGAAGCTTCCCGTCGATGCCCGGTTCGCCCTCATTCCCGACGCGCTCGAATCGGCGATCGCCGACGATGTCTCGCGGGGAATCGAACCGCTCTGCGCCGTCGCGACGCTCGGTACGACCGGGTCGACGGCGGTCGATCCTCTGCGGCGCATGGGAGAGATCTGCAGGAAGCACGGACTCTGGCTCCATGTCGACGCCGCGTATGCGGGGACCGCCCTCCTCCTTCCCGAACTCAGGTGGATGTCCGAGGGGATCGACATGGCCGATTCGTTCGTGTTCAATCCTCACAAGTGGATGTTCACGAATTTCGACTGCTCCGCGTATTTCGTGAAGGACGCCTCGCTCCTGGTCAGGACGTTCGAGATTCTCCCTGAATATCTCAAGACGCGGGAGGGGGACCGGGTCCGCAATTACAGGGACTGGGGGATACAGCTCGGCCGCCGGTTCCGGGCCCTGAAACTCTGGTTCGTGATCCGCAGCTTCGGCGTCGAGGGACTCCGGGAACGGATACGGGCGCATATTGCCCTTGCGCGCTTGTTTGCACAGTATGTCGAAGCGGAGCCGGATTTCGAGCTCCTGGCCCCCGTTCCGCTTGCCGCGGTCTGTTTCAGGCATCATCCGGTCTCGCAGGATGATCCGACGGCGCTCGATTCGATGAATGCCGCGCTCCTGGAGGAACTCAACAGAACCGGGCGCGTGTTCTTAACACATACAAAGCTGAACGGCCGCTTTGCTCTCCGCTTCGTGGCGAGCCAGACAAACGTCACACAGCGGCATGTCGACGCCGCGTGGGACCTGATACGCACGACGGCACGCTCCCTGACCTCCACTGCTCCCGTCTGACGAGGGAGACAGGAGGCACTCAATTCTGCGTCCCCGAAATTCCGTTCTTTGAGCGACTATCTTTCAGGAGGATGCCATGTCTTCATTTTCCCTCACCGTCAATGGGAAGCCGTCGACGGTGGACGTCAGCCCCGATATGCCCCTTCTCTGGGTGTTGCGTGACACGCTGGGACTCACAGGGACCAAGTTCGGGTGCGGCCACGCGCTCTGCGGCGCGTGCACGGTGCACCTGGACGGGGAAGCCACCCGGTCGTGCGTGACGCCGGTGAGCGAAGCCGCGGGGAAAAAGATCACGACGATCGAAGGCCTTTCCGCAGACCGGTCTCATCCCCTTCAAAAGGCGTGGATCGCGGTCGACGTTCCCCAGTGCGGCTACTGCCAGTCCGGCCAGATCATGACCGCCGCGGCACTCCTGAAGGAGAAGCCCTCCCCCACGGATGAGGATATCGATGCGGCGATGTCGGGGATTCTCTGCCGCTGCGGCACGTACCAGCGGATACGGCGCGCGATTCATCTTGCCGCGCAGGCGGGAGGGTCACGATGAGAACGCTCGCATCGCTCACACGCAGAGAGTTTCTGACGGTCACAGCCACGTCCGGTGCAGGTTTGATTATCGGGATGTATCTTCCGGCGGCCGCACGCGCCGATCTCAAGGCGGCGGATCCGCCCTCGCCGTTCGCTCCCAACGCCTGGCTGCGCATCGATCCTTCCGGGACCGTCACCGTCACCGTGGCAAAATCCGAAATGGGACAGGGGGTGCTGACGTCCCTCCCGATGATCGTGGCGGAAGAGCTCGACGCCGACTGGTCGCACATGCGCTACGAGCAGGCGATCGCCGACGACAAATACGGGTCGATGGGGACCGGAGGAAGCAGGAGCGTCAGGGGCGGCTGGCAGACGCTTCGCGAGGCGGGCGCCGCCGCGCGCATGATGCTCGTGGCCGCCGCCGCGCGGCAGTGGGAAGTCGACTCTTCAACATGCACGACGGAGTCGGGCGTCGTTCATCACCGCGCGAGCGGCCGATCGGTCTCCTACGGGGAGATCGCCGGCAAAGCTTCCGGCATGACGCTTCCCGCCAAGGTCGCGCTGAAGGATCCGAAGGATTTCCGGATCATCGGAAGGCGGACGCAGAAGCTCGATACGCCCGTCAAGGTGGACGGGAGCGGAAAGTTCGGCATCGATGTCCGTCTCCCCGGGATGCTGTACGCAACGGTCGTCCATCCCCCCGTGTTCGGCGCGGCGGTGAAGTCGTTCAACCCCGCGAAGGCGAAGGCGATACCGGGCGTGAAGGACGTCGTGAAGATCGAGACGGGTGTCGCGGTTATCGCTCGCTCCACGTGGGAGGCGTTTCAGGGTCGCGATGCGCTCGAGATCATCTGGGATGAGGGTGACGGCGCACTCGCGTCGAGCGCCACGATCGCCCGGTCGCTCCTCGAAGCCTCAACGCGGCCGGGAGTGGTCGCCGAAAAGACCGGCGATCCCGCCGCGGCGCTCGCCTCGGCGGCGGTGAAGATCGAGGCGGCGTATGATGCGCCGTTCGTCCCCCACGCAACGATGGAGCCGATGAATTGCACGGCCGCCGTCAGGAAGGATTCATGCGAGATCTGGGCGCCGACACAGGTGCCGCAGGGGGCGCAGCACGAGGCCGCATCCGTGCTGGGGATCCCTGTATCGAGCGTCACGGTGCACACGACGCTGCTGGGGGGCGGTTTCGGACGACGGCTGCAGAGCGACTTTGTCAGGGACGCGGTGCTCTGTTCGAAGGCGGCGGGGGCGCCGGTGAAGATGACATGGACCCGTGAAGAGGATATGCAGCACGATTTCTACCGCCCGGTGAGCCGGCACATACTCGCGGGGGGCGTCGACGCATCCGGAAAGGCCATTGTGCTGACGCACAAGGTTGTTGCGCCGTCGATGGGGGACCAGAGGCAACCGGGAAGCCTGAAAGACGGGCTCGACAGAGGCGCCGTTGAAGGGGCGGTGAAATCCGTATACGGCATCCCCAATTTCCTCGTGGAATACGTCCTTGCACGGACGCCTGTGCCGATCGGCGCATGGCGGTCGGTGTTTCCCTCGCAGACGGTGTTTGCCCTCGAATGTTTTATCGATGAGCTCGCCGCGGCGGCCGGGAAGGATCCCCTGGCATTCCGGCTCGCACTGACGGAGAACACGCCGCGCGCGCACGGCGTTCTCGAGCTGGCGGCGGAGAAATCGGGATGGGGACAACCCGTTCCCGAGGGGGTGTTCAGAGGGATCGCATGCGGACCGCCGGCGTTTTTCGGTTCGTACGTGGCCCACGTGGCGGAAGTCTCGCTGACGGCCGGCAAAAAGGTCAGGCTGCGGCGAATTGTGACCGCAGTCGACTGCGGGACGGCGGTCAATCCGGAGTCGATCGAGGCACAGATGGAAGGGGCCATCGTGTACGGACTTTCCGCCGCGATGAAGGAGGAGATCACGATCGAGAGGGGGCGCGTCGTCCAGGGGAATTTCGATGATTACCCGCTCCTGACGATCGATGAGATGCCGAAGGTTGAGATACACATTGTGAAGAGCACCGAACCACCGGACGGAATCGGAGAACCGGGTCTGCCCCCCATAGCTCCCGCTGTTGCCAATGCGGTCTCCGCGGCGACAGGGAAACGGATACGCAGCCTGCCGATCCGCATACAGGCATAACACCGGCTCCACACCGGGGATGACGACAATGAAAGAACAGGCCGAGATCTTCGCACTCTATGAATCGCTCCGCGCCTCCGGAGGCGCCGCCGTTCTTGCAACTGTTGTCAGAACGAGCGGCTCCACGTACAGGAGGGCGGGGGCGCGCATGCTCGTGACCGGCGACGGCAGGTCGGCCGGGCTCATCAGCGGAGGCTGCCTCGAGGCCGACCTCCGCGAACGCTCGGCCTCCGTGTTTGCGGCGGGGAAACCCCTCCTTGTGACGTACGACTCGACGTCGCCCGATGATATACTCTGGGGGCTCGGGCTCGGCTGCACAGGGGTCGCGCACGTCCTCCTCGAGCGCGTTTCTGATACGGAGGAGTGCGGGGTGATTGAGTTTCTTGAAGAGTGCCGCCGGACCCGGCGCGCATGCGCCATCGCCGTTCCGTATCTCCTTTCCGGCACCGGGCCTGTGCTGACGGAGTCGCGTGTGTTCTTCCGCGAGGGGGATACGCCAGGCGACGACGGGAGCGGGCTCGAGGGCGAGCTCCGCCGCGCATGCAGGTCGGCCCTTGTCTCCCGCAAATCCTCTTACGTCTCCCTGACGGTCGCCGAAGGAAAGGCCGAAGCGTTCATCGAGTACGTCCCTCCCCCCGTCTCTCTTTTCGTCTTCGGCGCGGGACCTGACGCCGGACCGCTCGTGCGGCTGGCGAAGGAGCTGGGGTGGCATGTGACGGTGGCGGACGGGCGCCCGGCATACCTGAGGCGGGAATTATTCCCGCTGGCCGACGAGCTCCTCCTTTCCCATCCGGCCGGGGAACATGATGCGTTCACGATTCCGCGCGGCGCTGCGGCGGTGATCATGACGCACAATTTTAACAATGACGTGGCGCTGGCCGGGAGCCTCTTCCGCTCTCCGGCAGGATTTGTGGGACTTCTCGGACCCCGCGCAAAATCCGACATGCTCATTGCCCGGCTGGCGGCTGACGGAATAGTGCCGACCACCGAAGAGCTTGCGCGATTCCATTCTCCGGTGGGACTCGACATCGGCGCCGAGACGCCCGAGGAGATCGCTCTGGCGATCATCGCCGAGATACAGGCGGTGCTTCACGATCGCCCGGGCACACCGCTGCGGCTGCGGGAAGGCCCGATCCACAGGTGAACGTCACCGCGGTCATACTCGCTGCCGGCTCCTCCTCACGCCTCGGCTCACCGAAACAACTTCTGCGGTGTGAGGGAACGTCGCTTCTGCGCCGCGCAGCCCTGGCGGCATGCGGCTCGCGCGCGGGGGAGATCATCACCGTCCTCGGCCATGACGCTCCCGCGATGATGAATGAACTGGAGGGACTCCGCGTGCGGACGGTGGAGAATTCCCTCTGGCGCGAAGGGATCGGCTCTTCGATACGGCGCGCGGTGAGCGCAACCGGGGGCGGATGCGACGGCGTGCTTCTGATGCTCTGCGATCAGACGAAGCTCACGGCCGCTCATCTTGATGCGCTTATCGACGCATTCGCCCGGAGGCCGGATCTCCCGGCGGCAAGCGCATATGCCGGATCGCCGGGCGTTCCCGCGCTCTTTCCCCGCAAGATGTTCGGTGAACTTCTTGCTTTGACGGGGGACAGCGGGGCGAAACGGCTGCTCGTGGCGTGCGGGAAGGATCTCTCCCTCATCCCGTGGCCGGGCGGGGAATACGACGTGGACACCGCACAGGACGTTTCATCCCATCTTTGATTTTCCTGCCGATTTCTCTACATTAGGAAACTCCTCTTCCCCCACGTCTCCAGCATCATGATACTCACGGATACATCTATTCTCGCCGAGATGGCAAAGGGGACGATCGTCATCTCCCCCTTCGACAGGAAAAACCTCGGATCGAATTCCTATGACGTGCACCTCGCAAAACACCTGGCGGTGTACCGGAGCGACATACTCGATGCGCGCGTGCATAACGAGATCGATCACTTTCACATCCCCGATGACGGCCTGATTCTCCTCCCCCACCGGCTCTATCTGGGGGTAACCGAAGAATACACGGAAACGCACCGTCATGTCCCTTTCCTCGAAGGGAAGAGCAGCATCGGACGGCTGGGGATCGATATACACGCCACGGCCGGCAAGGGAGACGTCGGATTCTGCAATACATGGACGCTCGAAATCTCGGTGAAGCAGCCGGTCCGGGTTTACCACGGGATGCCGATCGGACAGCTTATCTACTTCGAGGTTTCAGGTGAGATCGGATCGACGTACGACACGAAGACCTCCGCAAAGTACACGAAGAGGACCGACCTCCCCGTCGAGTCGATGATGTGGAAGAATTTCAACAAAGAAACGGGCATCTGAACGACCTCTTTTCCCACCGGNNTTCTCCGCGATCCTCTCCCCCGCACAGGCAAAACGGGGGATCGTCACCGCCGACCTCTTTGCGATGAAGAGGATTGCCGGGCCTGCGGTCTCGCCGGACGGGAAATGGGTCGCGTTTAACGTCACGACGCCGGACACCGGGTCAAACAGAAACGTCACCGCCCTGGCGATGTGCCCGGTCGACGGTGGCCCGGCGAGGGAACTGACCCACAACGCGGCATTTAACGGGAACGCGGCGTGGTCCCCCGACGGTCAATGGATCGCATTCGAGTCCACCCGCTCCGGCACGCAGCAGATATGGCTGCTTGCGATGGAGGGGGGAGAACCGCGGCAGCTGACGACGCTCTCCACGGGCGCTTCGGAGGCTGTCTGGTCCCCCGACGGAAAAACGATCGCGTTTGTCTCGAACGTGTATCCGGAGTTCTCTTCGCTTCCGTTCAGGGAGAGCGATGCGCTGAACCGGAAGAAGATCGTCAAGATGGAAAACGGGAAGGTGAAGGCCAGACTCATCACGCATCTGATGTACCGCCACTGGAATACATGGGTGGAGGGAAAACGGTCGCACATTTTTGTCCAGCCCCTTGACAGCGATCCGCTCGACGTGACCCCGGGGGACAGGGATGCGGTTCCCACGTCGGAGACGTTCTCCGGGGGCATTGACTTCTGCTTCTCCCCCGACGGGAAGGAGATCGCGTACACCGCGACGCCTTTTCCGTCGCGCGAGGAAGCGTGGAGCACAAACCACGACATTTATACGGTGAGCGTGCACGGCGGGGCGCCGCACCAGATTACGACGAATCCCGCCGCGGACGGATTTCCCCGTTATTCCCCCGACGGGAAGTACATTGCCTACAGGGCCCAGCGGCGGAGCGGTTTCGAGGCGGACCGGTGGGAGATTATGCTGTACGACAGGAATACAGGGAGCGCGCGGAGCCTGACGGCGAATTTTGATTCACACGCCGGACCGTTCATTTGGTCTCCCGACGGATCCACGCTCTATTTCGAGGCGGAGGAGAACGCCCGCGTCCCGCTGTTCCGGGTCAGCGTTGCAGGGGGCGATGTGACGAAGGTATTCGCGGGGAACTCCAACAGCGACGTCCGGATCACCCCCGACGGGAAGACTCTTCTGTTTGTTCATGTGAGCGCGGTGCGACCCGCGGAGATTTACCGCTGTGCGATCGACGGGAGCGGCGGAAGGGCCGTCACGGGCGCGAACGATGCTCTCTTCGCCGGACTCGATGTGCCGGCTCCGGCCAGCATTACGTACGACGGGGCGGGGGGGACGAANNGCGTGGCTCGACGACTGGTCGTACCGCTGGAATCCGCCGCTCTGGGCCGCTCAAGGGTATGTTGTGATGACGCCGAATCCCCGCGGGAGCACGGGGTTCGGACAGAAATTCGTCGATGACATAAGCCGGGACTGGGGAGGAAAGGTCTACACCGATCTCCTGGACGGCATTGATTACGCCGCCGCACTGCCGTATGTCGACAACGGCAGGATGGCCGCCGCGGGAGCATCGTTCGGCGGATACATGATGAACTGGTTTCTGGGAAACGCCGGGACCCGGTTCAGGGCGATTATTTCCCATGACGGTTCCTACAACTTCGAGAGCAATTACGGAACCACCGATGAACTCTGGTTCGACGAATGGGAACACGGCGGCACGCCGTGGCAGAAGCCGGAGGAGTTCACGGGCTTCTCTCCCCACCGCTTTGCAAGAAATTTCAGGACGCCGACGCTTGTCATACACGGCGCGCTGGACTTCCGCGTACCGGAGAGCGAGGGGATGCAGCTCTTTGCAGCGCTGCAGAGACAGGGTGTCCCGTCGGAGTTCCTCTATTTTCCGGATGAGGGACACTGGGTGCTGAAACCCGCGAACAGCGCGCTCTGGCATGCCACGGTCTTCGACTGGCTCTCACGCTACCTGAAGGAATAAGCTCCACACGGGAATATCCGTCGTGGGAGAATGATATCGACCCGGAAGCCCGGGCACAGATGGACGCGATTCATGCCACGCCTCGTCACGATGGCCCCTTCGGGGGAACGTCCGGAGGATTGAGTATGCCTCTTCACAAACAGATCGGCGCTGCGACGCTGACGCTCGTCCGCGGCGATATCACGGAGCAGGACACCGAGGCAATCGTGAACGCCGCAAATTCAAGCCTCCTCGGCGGCGGCGGGGTGGACGGCGCGATTCACCGCGCCGGCGGCTCGCAGATACTCGAGGAGTGCAGGAAGATCCGCGCAACGAAGCGGAAGTGCCCGACGGGGGAGTCGGTGATAACCTGCGGAGGGAACCTGAAGGCCCGGTTCGTCATCCATACGGTAGGTCCGGTCTGGCACGGAGGGGAAGGGGACGAGGAGATTCTCCTCGGGAACGCATACAGAAACAGCCTGCTCCTTGCCGCCGCCCATCATCTTCACACGATAGCGTTCCCCTCCATCTCAACCGGCGCATATGGTTTCCCCGTCGAGCGGGCATCGGCGATCGCCATGAAGACGGTCTCCACGTTCCTGCAGAATGATTCTTCCATTGAGGAGGTCCGGTTTGTCGTCTACAGCCACGAAGATTACGAGGTGTATGCGTACCTCTTCTGATGCAGGAGTCTCATCTCACCGATCTGTCACAGGAGGGAGCGCATCCAATGAGTGAACGCCCGACGACGCTTGAGCACAGGGTTCTTCTCCCCGAAGGGAGGGGCGCGGAGAAATATCCGACGGTGGTCATGCTCCACGGACGGGGAGCGGATGAAGAGGATCTGATCCCGCTTGCGGAGCAGTATGATCCCCGGCTCCTTGTGCTGAGCGTCCGCGCTCCGTTTCCGTTCCCGAACGGCGGCGGGTTCACATGGTACGACATGGGAAACGCCGCAACGCCGGATCCCGTCACGTTCCGGCAAAGCTACGACAGGCTTTCGCAGTTCATCGACGACGCTCTCGGTGCGTATCCCGTTGATCCGTCGCGCGTGTTTCTCCTGGGGTTCAGCATGGGGACGGTGATGGCGTATGCCGTTTCACTGACGCGTCCCGGGCTTTTTCGGGGGGTGATCGCCAACAGCGGATATGTCCCCGAGGGAACACACCTTGAGTTCCGCTGGAATGAGCTCCGGAATGTTGCGTTCTTCGTTGCACACGGAAAGGAGGACCCCGTCATTCCCGTGGATCTCGCGCGGCGCGCGCAGGTTCTTTTTGCGTCATCCAACGCGGCGGTCACGTACAGGGAATACGACATGGGCCACCAGATCACGCAGGAGTCTATTCGCGATTCCTCCCTGTTTCTGGACGGTCTGCTCGCAAATCCGCGGAAGGGATAAAATGACAGAAAAAAAAGAATTTTCTGCTTGACAACCCGCCGCCGCGATGTTATATTGAACCATGGTCGTGATTTACGCGAAATTGCAGCGACCCTAAATAAATGCTAAAGAGCTGTCGCCGATTAAGGGCAACTTGCAGCGACAGAAAATAATTTGCTAAAGCGCCAAATGAGAAGAGTTCGCGTCAGGGAACCCTCGCCATCCGGCGGGGGTTTTGTGTTTTAGATCCCCCTATGGAAGGACCGGAGGCGAGCCGTACCAGCTCCCCGTTGCAACACCAGTGATTCTTTGCCGTGAGAACGGCATCAGTGGGATTTGCACCGTATTGCAGCCACTATAAAAAACTGCTAAAAAGGATCAGCCTGACGCTGCCTCTTTAGCGCCAGGCTTTTTTCGTTCAGATCCCCGGGGGATTCAAAGCAGATATCGAGTTTTCATACACATAAACGCACACAAGGAGAGCACAATGGGCACCAACGGAAAGAAACGCAGCTACAGATTCGAGACGCTCCAGCTCCACGCGGGCCAGCAACCCGACCCGACGACGGGATCGCGCGCGTTGCCGATCTATCAGACGACGTCTTACCAGTTCCACGACTCGGCTCATGCCGCCAACCTGTTCGGCCTGAAAGAGTTCGGGAACATCTACACGCGCATCATGAAC
>PMJQ01000148.1:0-527 GCA_003157485.1 Ignavibacteriota bacterium | reverse complement strand
GGCGCTGTATATCGAGACGATCGGCAACCCTCGGCTCAATATCGCGGATATCGAGGGAATCGCGAAGGTCGCACACGCACACGGGATTCCGCTTGTCGTCGACAACACGTTCGGCGCGGCAGGGTACCTCTGCCGTCCGATCGATTTCGGGGCCGACATCGTCGTGCATTCCGCGACGAAATGGATCGGCGGGCACGGAACCACAATCGGAGGGGTGATCGTGGACTCCGGAAAGTTCAACTGGGCGAACGGAAATTTCCCGGTGTTCACGGAGCCGAGCCCGGGATACCACGGTCTCAAGTTCTGGGATGCGTTCGGGGCGGGAAGCCCGCTCGGCAACATCGCATTCATCATCCGGGCCCGCGTGGAATCGCTCCGCGATCTGGGTCCGTGCCAGAGTCCGTTCAACTCATTCCTCCTGACACAGGGACTCGAGACGCTCTCCCTGCGGATCGACAGGCATTGCGAGAACGCGATTGCCCTTGCCAAATGGCTTAAACGCGATCCGCGCGTCGAGTGGGTTCTCT
>PMJQ01000031.1 GCA_003157485.1 Ignavibacteriota bacterium | reverse complement strand
TTCACCTGGCAGCCCGTGAGGCAGTATTTCCTCGAATTCACATACTTCTTCCGGTATTTCGACTACCCTGCTGAGTCGCGGACCCTCCACGACAACATCGCGTGGACGACTCTTCGTGTTGACTTCTGAGCCGTCGTCCGGACCGGGCGGAAAAAAAGAAGGGCACCCGCGAGGGTGCCCTTGATTTTTGCGGAGGGGGNNTCGGCCGCTCACCCACCCCTCCAGGTTCGGAATCGGGTTGCAGACGAAAAGTCTTTACAATGATACGAAATTCGGGGACCCGAAACAAGAGAAGGTCTCTCGTTTCAGGTTGATTCTTTACGCTGTTTTTTGCATGTTGTGCACTATGTTAACGGTGTCAACCGTTAACGGCATAAGCCGTTATGATCCTTGGAATAACCGCTGCGCGAGGAACTCAGGCAGTCCGACTTCGCGGATTGCACGCGCGGTCACCTGAACCTCGTAGTGTACGCGTATCAAGCTGTAGTCACCCGTGTTTGTATCAAAAAGGCCGAACGCTGCATCTGGGTTTCCGTCACGCGGCTGGCCGACACTGCCGACGTTGATAATATGCCGGGCTCCGGGTTTGTATTTGTTAATGGAACCGTCTTCACCGATGATGATGGGGACGTGGGTGTGCCCGATGAAACAGAGAGTGGTTTTGAACGCCGCGAAGTTCTCCTGGGCCGCCCGCATCGTCAGTATGTAGCTCCACGCGTCAGGCCGTTCCGGTGAGGAGTGAACGAGCGTAAGCCCGTTAGGCTCCGCCGTGAAAGGGAGAGAACGGAGAAAGTCGTAGTTCTCCTTCGTCACGACTCCCCTTGACCATTGAATCGCGCTGACGCCATAGTGGTTGAAATCATCGAGCGGCGTATCTCCCACAAGCCCGCTGTCGTGGTTACCTTTCAACACTACCTTACAATGTTTGCGGACGAGATCCACGCACTCGTTCGGAAAAGGTCCATAGCCTACGGTATCTCCCAGGCAGTAGAGAGTATCCACTTTCAGATCCTCGACCTTCTTCAATACCTCCTGGAAAGCCTCGAGGTTGCCATGGATATCGGAGAGGACAGCAATGAGCATGCGGGCGCGTCAGATGGTTAATGGTTGTACAATAAATGAGATGATTTTGAGAAAGGCAACAGTAAAACGCATTGCGGTCCTGGGGTGCCTGCTCGTTTTGCTCGGCCTTCGCTACGAAGTCTCGCCCGCTCAGGAGCAATCCAAGGAACAGATCAAGGCCGAGGCGGAGAGCCAGCTGGATAAGATGACCCCCGCCGAGATCGACCAGAAGCTTAAAGAGCTTGGAATGACCCGGGAAGAGGCTATCGCAAAGGCGAAGGAGTACGGAATAAGCCTTGAGGATTATCTGTCCCGGCTCAGACCCGTGCCCGCAGCAGGGAGCACCGAATCCGTGTTCGGCAGTAGTGCTAACCCCCTCCGAGGCGATCCCCGGCTGGACAACCAGAAGCCGAGCTACAGATTTCTCGGAGATCTGGACACCGTGTCGCTGAGATTGCTGAAGACGCTCAGGAAGTATCCGGTTCCGGGATTCGGCGTGAGACTGGGAGCCGACAGCCTGATGCAGCCGTATGGGTTCGACATATTCCAGTTCCCTTCCACCTTCTTTACCCCGTCCGCCGCGTCTCCTCCTCCGCCTTCTTACCAGCTTGGCCCGGGAGATGAGATAACTCTGAGCGTGTGGGGAGAGACAAGACTCAGTTACCAGCTTTCCGTCAATAGGGAGGGAAATCTCGTTGTACCTGACGTGGGGCCTGTGAGCGCCAACGGGCTCACACTCGGTCAGTTTGAGGACAAACTCCTCAAACGGATGTCCTCCGTCTACTCCAGTCTGCAGGGCGGCGCCCGGGCGAGGACGTTCCTCGATGTATCACTGGGGAAACTTCGCACCATACAGGTTTTTGTTACAGGTGAAGTCAACAGACCCGGAGGCTACGCAATACCGGCAATGTCAACCGTGCTTTCCGCGATGTACGCCGCCGGGGGACCGACATTAAGCGGCAGCATGCGCAATATCCGTATCCTTCGTCGTGGAGAGGAAATACCGGCGGCGGATCTCTATTCGTACATTCAGAAACTGCAGAAGTCCAACGACGTTTCATTGATGGACGGCGATGTACTCTACATACCGCCCGCGACGCGCCGCGTCGCCATCACGGGACAGGTTACACGCCCTGCGATCTACGAGATCAAGGACGGCGAGACGCTGAGTGATCTTCTGCAACTGGCCGGTGGTCTCCGTTTTTTTGCGTATACAAAGCGCATCCATGTGGAACGCATCGTGCCGCTGAGAGAACGGCAGATGTATGACAAAGAGATTCTTCAGATCGACCTGAGCTTCGAAACTTCGCAGCAGATGTTAGGCAGCAGAGAGACGCTCGAAGACGGCGACATCGTTCATGTTCTCGAGATTGCATTCGATCAGATCAATCGGGTTGATATCGCAGGACCTGTGTACAAACCGGGCCGATACGGCCTCACCCCTGGGATGCGCGTTGCGGACTTAATAATGCTGGCGGACAGTCTGCGGCGAAGCACATTCTCAGAGCTGGGGACAATCTCCCGCATCCTTCCGAATCTTCGCCGTGAAATCCTCAGGTTCAATATTCGCATGGCGCTTGGCGGAGAGGAGGCAAATAATCTCCTTCTGAAGAATGAAGACAGTGTCTTCGTCTATCCGGACAGTCTGTTTTATCCCCAGAGGATGGTGACAATAGCCGGAGCGGTCCGGAACCCGGGGAAATATCCAAGGAGGGAAAAGCTCACAGTTGGTGACCTCATCGTCATGGCAGGGGGTTTGACTGAACTGGGCCAGGTCTCCGGCATTGAAGTGGCGCGAATGGACACAACGCAGGTGGGGAGATACACGACGGTATTCAAAGTTGACCTTCCTGATGAGTACTGGAAATCGGGAGAAACTGATTTCTGTCTGAGCGACGACGACATAGTCTCAATTCCAGAGAATCCCAAGATCACTGTTCCGAGGTCGGTTGTTCTGACCGGGTATGTGATGTATCCTGGGACATATGCTATCCGGTATTCCGGGGAACGGCTGGCGGAATTTTTCAAAAGAGCAGGCGGTATACGCGTCGGGGCCTACATCGAAGGGGCAAGACTATTCAGAAAATTCAATAACGCCGGACTTGTCCCCATCGATTTCAAAAAAGCACTGGATGATGAATCGTCTCGAGATAACGTCATTCTGTATGACAAAGATTCGATCAACGTTGCGATCGTTGAAGACGTAGTCTACGTGTACGGGGAAGTCATCGTCCCGTCTCCCGTTCTCTATAAGAAGGGCGCAAGCCTCGATTTTTACCT
>PMJQ01000029.1 GCA_003157485.1 Ignavibacteriota bacterium | reverse complement strand
CATCGTCGTCGTCGTAATGACGCGCCTCTCACCGTAAAGGGCAGTGAGCTTCCGGTAGAGCGAGGCGATGAACTGTTTCCCGTCCATGTCCTTCGCATAATGTTCCCAGGCGTTTTCGCCGTCAAGTATCACCGTCACGAGCACGTCCCTCTCGTTCTTTCCGGGAGCGCGGGCGAGAACCGCGCGCACGAAATCCTCCGCACCCTCTTCCCCGGTATAATTCTGGTACGTAAATCCGATTCTGTCGGAGAGATCCGTGTCGCGGAAGACAAGCGAGATCGAGCGGCCGTTTCCCGCCGGAAACCTGTACGCCGTTGTGTTCGGCATGCCGGGGGGATCGGACCGCGTAAGGTTCTTCACGTCGCTCGCGCTCCAGGCGATCCCGTTGTCCGCGAAGACATGGAGGACTCCCTGAGAGAGTGCCCCCTCACCCGGCCACATGCCGTCCGGTGGATGACCGAACACCCCCCGGAAGAGCGCGACCGCCTTTGCGACATGGGCCTCCGCATCGGAGGGAAACGAGAATCGTTCGGGGAGTGAATCGGAGGGCTGGCATACCCTGGCGATGTCAGAATCGTCAATGAGCGGGAGTATCGGATGCGTATACGGCGTCGTTATCAGTTCCACCTGGCCCGTCCCGCCGTGCGCCGAGAGCGACCGGTGAACCGGGATGATGTTCGCCATCACCCGGTACGCCTCGACAACCATCCTCGTGCAATCCTCCTCCGTGATTTTTCTCTTCAGGACGAACGTCGAATCGGGCATGAACGCGACATAACCGCTCAGGTCGCAGACCGTGCTGTCCGGAAGACGCACTGGGCCCAGGAGAAAGTCGGGATCGAACTCCGCAAGATAGAACCAGAATTTTATCTCCCGGAGCTCCTGCGTTGAGAAGAGGTCGTCCGCCCCGCCGCCGGGGGGGACCCTTTCCTGGAGCGCCCTGTAGCCGGGGAACCTGGCGATCTGGACGCCGGAGACGCTGAACGCGTTCCATGCGTTCCGGTACAGGAAGTCCCTGTCCTTTGCATCGAACGTCGACGCGTCACGGAGCGCAAGATCAATCCAGGGGTCCGTCTTCCCGCGCCACCTGGCAAGGAACCCGGGGACATCCATGCGTCCTGTGCGGAGGTCGATGTACGGGCCCAGCCGGGCCAGGTAGTACTCGCGGAGCTGAAGAATGAGCGTCGACGTGAGATTGATCGTGCAATGCACGTCGGGAAAGTTCTTCAGGACCGCCGCCATGTCGTAATAGTCCTTCGTCGCATGCGTACGGACCCACGGGCCGGAGAGTTGATCAAGCGCCGGGTTGACGTAGAGAGGCTGGTGCTGGTGCCAGATGATGTTCAGATAGACCGGCTTCGTGCCGGGAGAGGGAGGATAGACGTCATGCGGGTTCGGCGCCGGCTGGGCCGGGGCGGGGACGGATCCGCAGAGGGCGGCGATGACGAGCGCCGCCAGATTCAGCCACCGCCAGGCACCGGAAGTCCCGCGTGCATCGCGACCGGTTTCTCTTCTCATNNTTTGTCAGGACCATTTTCTTTGTGCTCACGAACGACCCGGCCTGGAGCCTGTAGAAATAGACGCCGCTCGAGAGCCGCGAGGCGTCAAACGTCCCGGTGAACGCCCCGGCATTCTGGTAACCGTCGACGAGCGTTGCCACAACCCGGCCGAGCATGTCGTATACGCGGAGCACCACCATCCCGGCAGTCCGGATCTGATACGCAATCGTCGTCGTAGGGTTAAACGGATTCGGATAATTCTGGCCCAGCGCGTATTCACGGGGGAGCGCAGGTGCGGGACCCGGCGTGATTCCGGTCAGCGTGGGGAGTACAAGCGTGTGCGACACGTTATCAATGACGTACACGGCGCTCCCGAACGCCGGGAGCGCAACCTTCAGCGTATCGATTCCCCCGGTGAACACGACCTGCTGCGTCGTGCCATTGTACAGGTCCGATGCGACATATGCGCCGTTTGACAACCCCAGGAACTGCGCCGGGCTCCCGCCGGTCGACAGCATGACGTTTGCGTTGTGAGGAACGCCGTCGATATTCGCGACGACGAGGCCGTTCACGGTGTTGGAGGGGCGGGAGTATGCATAGACGCCCGGGGCGTCGGTTCCCACGTGGACCATCAACTGGCTCGAGAAGCAGGAGTACTGTTTCCTGATCTGGGCCAGTTTCTGGTAATGGGGGATCAAGAGAAGCCCCGCCGTGTCGGCAAAGTTGACGACGCCCCGCCTCCGGACGTCAAAGTCGGCAATCCCAGGACCGCGGCCGACTTCCTCTCCCGCGTACACCTGCGGGAGCCCGACAGCGAGATTCACCGCGGTCGCCACGGGCATCGTCCGGGCCCGGGCCGTTGCGGCGTCCGGTGCGCCGATGGAGTAGAGATACGCGATCCTGTCCTGGTCCTGGTTCTCCAGGAACCGGAGGAAGTAGGAATCCGGACCGGGAATATATCCCATCCCCGCAGTGGCGCTCCCGTTCCTGAGGCTCGCGTCGAGACTGTTCACGCGCGCGGCGGGACCCACGGCCCAGAAGTTCGACAATTCGACAGTCCCCATCAGGTTCCAATCGTACGCCTCGTCAAGTCCCCCTCCCTGGTCGGCATAGTTCATCTCGGTTCCCACGCCCGTCCCCGCAGTCTCACCGAGGAGCGCAATATCGGGGCGTATGTGCTTCAGCGCGGCCCGGACAGGATCGCCCATCTCCCCTTCGCCGCCGTTTCCGCCGTTCGCCCTCGAGTGGGGACCCCAGTAGACGTCAAACCTGTAGCCGTCGGCGCCGATCGACCGGATCCAGTATTTGTAGACATCGATCATGTAGGCGCGCGCGTCGACGTCGGCCCAGTTATAGTTGAGAAGCGCGTCGCTGAACCCGCTGTAATAGACGAACCCGTCGGATGTCATCGATTGCGTCAGATTTCCCGTCCCGAGGTACTGGTGCTGGTAATACGTCCAGTACTGGGACGCCTCCCTGTACGTGCGGGCGTCAAGGACGAACGGATGGGAGGAACTCGTGTGGTTGGGNNGTTCGTCCCGTACTCGGGTGCGACGGTGGTGAAGTCGGTGATGTTGTATCCCGGTCCGGGGCCGTTGTTTATCGGGTCCCTGTTCTTCATGACGGGGAGGATCCAGAGTATGTTGTACCCCATCGCGGCGATCCTGTGCAGGTCGGGGAGGGCCGCATTGATCGTTCCCGCCTGCGTGTGCATCTTGAAGAACATCGT
>PMJQ01000024.1 GCA_003157485.1 Ignavibacteriota bacterium | reverse complement strand
TCCATTCTTCGAATGTCTTGTCCATTGAGTCGCCATCGTCACAGTAGGATCTGACATCATCATATTGCTCAGGCTGATACCACGCGATCCCGATGTGGATCCTGGGTGTTGATTTCTGAGTCATAATGCAATCCAGTGCTGTAGTATTGAAGGTGTGAAGACCTGGTGATCAAAGGAGATTGCTCAGGCCACGTACGGGCGCACAATACGCGTCGCGCTCCCAGGGAAGTTATTGGCTTTCTCCGCCAACAGGATATTCGTCGGCAACATATTCGCTGCGCACATTACATTGCCGCCGTTCCTCGAGGGGGGACACATTTTCCCACTCGCGCAGAGCATATGTCCCCTTCTTGATCGCGATGAGATCCTCACTCGACTTCAGCGCCAGGGACATTGAATACCTAGGAAAGTCACCAAATACTGAGAGCGCATCATTGACAATGTCACAAAACGACCTCGGTATCCCCCCTTCGGCGAGGAATTCCCTCGCCCGGGCACCAAGCCGCGCTTGAAACTCTTTTGATGCAAATCCTCCAGGTTTCCTCATCGACCCGATGATCGGCCAGAAGAATTCCCCGTACATTTCCTGCCGCCGGTCGAGTACCTGCTCCTGCGCCGCGTAATACTCATCATCGAACTGCGGGGGCGGAACCCCGTACGTCAACGCGGTGGAATTACAGTCACCCTCGAGCATCCATCGTATTTTACGGCTCCTTGACCAATGGCGGAGCCGGCGGATACTGTGTCTCAGGATTTGTCTGATTCTCTCCCGTGACAGATTGTACTGCGCCCCAATCTCCTCAAGCGTGAGCGGTTCACCGGTTGTGAGGCCAAAGTAGAGATCGACAAATTCCCGCTCCCGTTTCTCAAGCGTAGCAAGCTGCGAGTTGAGGTCTCGTTGTCCCGACGCTTGTAGAAACAGATCATCATATAGTCCAACCGAATTCGTCAGCTCCAGGTCAAATTGCTCCATCGAATGGCCCAGGAACGGAAAGTCCAGCGATTCTTGAACCTGTACGGCATCAATCTCCGAGCCATGAGCGCTTCTCCATTCCTCCACGTACAGACCGTAATTATCCCCGTTATAAGGTCTCCGGCGGTTAACGAAATTGAAAACAGCGAAGAGATTCACCGGTATCCGAATGGTGTTGCTGTCTCTGGCTATCGCATTTGTCAAGTGAGCATGTATCCGGAAGACGGCCACCGCCTTAAAGATGGCGTCGCTTTCAGTGTCGTAGGCCCCTGTCGCATCGATGAGGCCCTCCGTCCCTGCCTGGATCATGTCCCACACGGGAAGCGGCGCGCGGATTTCCCGCCACACCTCCTTGACCACCAGGTAGAGGCTGGAATTGATGATCCTCTCCTGTGACCTGAGATTGCCTGCGCGGAACTCGCGGAACAAGACCCTCTCTTCGTGTGCGCTCAGCCGTGGCTGGGCCACGACGAACTTGCCGTATGTCCTGAGTGATTCCCGTTCGTTCATTGCATTGTTGCTCCCCCTCTCGCTTCGCTCACGCAGTGTCGCGTGTACAGTGGAATTACGCAAGATTTGTGATCCCGCGCCCCGGGACCCTTCGATCAAACAGACTCCTGCTTTTCGCTCTTCCATGAATGCAACGGCCTCTAATCCCAGTGTGGACTAGAGGCCTCTTGTAATGAACTTTCAATCTGCAGAAAAAGTACTCAAACCAATATGAAAGAACAAGGGCCGGCCGAACATCGAATTCGCGGAAGAATCTGGCATTTGGCATGATTCAGACGATTCATCGTCCGGCTTAATGGGCGGCGCCGGATTGCAGGCGGGGGTGTGGATTCAAAGGATGTCTCGCCCCGGAGCGCCCGATGTCCGGAGAAGGTGGACATTTGGAGGACGAGCGCGCAGTAAGATCGGCGCGCAGTGCCCGACAATCACGCGGACCGGGGGTCGGATCAAGCGCATTCAGCGCTGAATCCTCGCACCGATTGACTTTGTCGTCGGACATCCCTATACTTGTGTTGATCGATACTAATCAATCCGTGTAAAGTAATCAATAATCATCATTCTTCATTTCTGCCAATGCAGACAAAGACCCTGGTGAATCGGCTCCCGGTCACAAAGGCACGCATCAATCTTGGCGCGCTCATCAGACGCGTCCACAACAACAAGGAGCAATTCATCCTCGAAAAGAACGGTATTCCTGTCGCCGCAATTCTGGATGTGGACGAATATGAGGACTACCTCGACACCAGGGATCCCGAGATCAAACGCCAGATCAGAGAAGGGCAAGTTGAGTACCGCCTGGGCAAGCTCACAGAGGACCTCGACACCTTCCTTGCCAGGCTCAAGGCAAAACCCAGGAAGCGATCGTCCCGGTGAGTCCTCCCCATGCCTGAAGTATTTCGCCTGCTCCCGTCGACACGCTTCAAGCGCGATTTCGAAGTAGTGTACAAACGAAATCCCGCCATCGCGAGACAGATCGATCCCGTGAAGATAATCCTGTCGCACGATCCCTACAACCGCAGCCGACTGTACGATATAAAGAAGCTCAAGGACGTCCGGCAGGGCGACGGTCAATACCGCATCCGCTCGGGAAAGTATCGCGTTCGATACGATATCATTGGTGATGATGTCGTTTTGTATTCGTTCAAGCATCGCAGGGAGGTGTATTGAATCCCTGTCGAGAATCGCGGGAACGGAGATACCCTCTGCTTGTGCCCCCTGTTCCGGTGCAGTCGGAGAGGCTGGCAATCTATCGTGGCCCGCCAATGTCGCGCAAGGAATGGCGCCTCGCACAATCCCGGCTGGCCTCCGCATGTTCGGACGACTCGACTACATAGTTACCCCCGGTGGACTTGTCCTCGGATAGCGGCCTGTTTCATTATATACACGCTGGCCGGACCCGTTTGGCGCCCCGCGGGGGAGACTACGGAAGGAGAGACTCGACCAAATTCCGCTGTGCGACTGTAAATCTATTAAGAAAATCCCGCCGGGCCAGAGAGAACTTTGGCATATCCCGCGCGACATGGAATTCAGCGGAAGGCTCGTTCCCCGTTTGCCTGCATGGCCGTCTCTCACAGCACATTCCGCTGATTCCCACGGGAAACCTCTGGAATGTGAGTTGAGCGTTGCCCATATTTGTGAGTGTTATCATGAGGTCAATCTATGGGACGCGCCATCAAGTTCGACGTAAGTCAGTTCATGAACGAATGGGGCGGGATCACCGAGGTTCCGGCTCCTGAACGGCCAACAGCAGCATTCCTCCGGGGTATCGTCCGCTGGGTGACACGGCTCGAGGCGACGGTTCCCATGCACACAAATGTCACCTGCAGGCACGTAAGCGGACCATCAAGTTGCGGGGGACAGATCGCGGCGCACATTATGCCGGGCGCGAAGAAGATCAGATACATCTGCGAGGAATGCGGAGAAATTGAAAGGATACTCGAATGGGATCTCACCCCATGGGACATGAGGGGATTGAACCGGCCGGGAATTTCGGATGGCGGCACGACGCCTGCACAGCGGGTCCAGAGGGCACCGGATCCGGTACCGCTTGTTCTCACCCCGTTGGGACCGATTGAGAAGAAGATACTCGAATATCTCCGCTTAAACCCCGATGCAGGCGATAACCTCGATGGCATATACACCGTTTGGCTGTCGGGTGAAGCGGGAAAACTGACCATTTCCGAAGTCCAGGAGGCGCTCGACAACCTCGAGAGAAACGGCCTGGTTTCTATCCTCCAGGATTCGTCGGGGAGGAAGCATTATTCCCGCTCGACCAGGCGCAACAACTAAGGAAACGAGGAGGTTTTCTATTTTTGAGGCGATGACAATCCAGTGAGAGGTCTCGTGAGCGCGGGGGAGCAATATCCCGACGGACGGCGCTTCCCTATAGGGCTTTCCCCCGGGGAGCGGAAAATGATCCTTCATCTCCGCACACTTGATAGCGAGATGAAGGAGCGGGTAAAACGTGCGCGGGTCCGGGGAAGTTCGGTTGCCGTATCCCTGAACGCATACGATGTGTTTGACCTCCTGGAGCTCATATCCGCCGAGGCACGCCGCGAGAAAAATCTGAATGCCCGCCGGCAAGTTGACAGTCTCCACAGGAAGCTGAAAAGTACTCTGGACTTCGCATGGCTCCCGGCGGAGTCGTGACACTCAGTCGACGTCAATAAGATCACGGATGGGAGGAGACTAGGTGGAACAGGTCGCGCGCAGACATCCCTCCAGGTCGGAACTGAGTCAAGGGATTGCTATTTGACGCGCCGAGACGAAATACTCGCTGAGATCGCCCGGGAACAGGATCGACTGAAGCAGCTTCGCACCAAATTGAAGCAAAGCAGCGACTCCCTCGAAGCGTTGCAAGCGGAGCTTGAGAACGCCCCGGCGGGCGTCTCTGCGATCGAGTTTTCGCCGGAGCAGCTCGACCCGAACTCACCTTCCCTTTCCAACACTGAAAAGGTAGAGATATTCCGGTCACTCTTCCGGGGGCGAGAGGATGTTTTCCCGAGACGCTGGGAGAACTCCCGAACCGGGAAGTCAGGGTACGCCCCGGCATGCAGTAATGACTGGAAGACCGGGATATGTGAGAAGATCGGGGCAAAAGATACTGCAAAGAGACCCGGCACCATCTGCGGCAATTGTCACCACCAGGCCTTCCTGCCGGTCACCGACGAGGAGGTGATCAGGCACCTGACCGGCAAACACGTCATGGGCGTGTACCCCCTCCTCCGTGATGAGACATGCTGGTTCCTGGCGGCCGACTTCGACAAAAAGTCCTGGGACGAAGACGTAACGGCATTCGCGAGAACCTGTAAGGCGAGCGGTGTGCAGGTGTCGATTGAGAGGTCACGCTCGGGGAACGGCGCCCACGCCTGGATTTTCTTTGACTCTCCGGTCCAGGCGTCAATTGCCCGTTCTATGGGCTGCTTTCTGATCACGCAAACCATGGCGCGCAGGCTCCAGGTTTCGATGGATTCATACGAC
>PMJQ01000081.1:146-7061 GCA_003157485.1 Ignavibacteriota bacterium | reverse complement strand
GTTCGAGTCCCTCCTTTGGTACAACGACATGTCGAGAAGGCCCAGAAAACCTCACGGGTCCTCACGAAAATTCAACGTACGAGGGCCAACCTCCGCGTCTGTACATAGTCCCCCGCTTGCAACCGATAGAAGTACACTCCGCTTGCCAGACCGTTCGCATCGAACCGTGCCTCGTGGTTCCCCGCATCTTCGTTCTCGTTTACCAGAGTGGCGACTTGCTGGCCGAGGGTATTGAACACTGTCAATGTGACGTGTGTCCTGGCTGGGAGGGCGTAGCGGATAGTTGTCGTTGGGTTGAAGGGGTTGGGGTAGTTCTGGTCAAGAGAGAACCCCACCGGCAAATCGCTTTTCGATAGTCCCGCCGATGTAATCATCTCCGACAGGGGCCGCCGCCATACGCCACCGGGGAAGGCTCCTAAATAAAGATCCATGCCGCCGACAACCAGGGAGCGGACAACGCGAGTGGTGAGGCCGGAATTGGCGGGGACCCAGTTTGTTCCGTTATCTGTGGAACTAAAGACACCGCTATCGGTCCCCGCAAAGAGATTCACTCCTTTTGTTGCGAAGCACATGACATTTGGGTAGGTGCCGCCCTGGCTTATTTGCATCACGGTATTCGACCAATTCCAGGTTCTGCCGCCGTCGTAGGAATGAACCACCCCGCCCTGATTAGTCCCGGCGAAAAGGTCCGTGCCCAAAGCAGCCAGCGAGTAAACATTGGTACCTGTCAAGCCTATGGAACTCCATACTGTGCCGTTATCCGTTGAA
Organism: Ignavibacteriota bacterium; assembly: GCA_003157485.1. GTDB lineage: Bacteria > Bacteroidota > Ignavibacteria > UBA10030 > UBA6906 > Fen-1273. The sequence continues at coordinate 6,293 of PMJQ01000081.1, read as the reverse complement.
AGAAAAACACCACCCCAGGAAGTTCCCGCAAGCACATTTGTGCCTGAGACGGCAAGTGACTGAACGTGATTATTCGTCAAGCCTGTATTCACGGCGACCCAGCTGCTTCCGTCGTCGGTGGAGAGGAACACACCGCTTCCATCGGTTCCGGCAAATGCATTCCTCCCCGAGACAGCGATCGAAGTCACCGTCGCCTGTGTCAGTAAACAGGACGTCCAGCTATTGCCCCCATCCGTGGAACGAAAGACTCCGTTGATCGAGGTTCCGGCGAAGATCACCGCATCCGATATGGCAAGTGACCAGACGTACGGATCTGTCAGCCCGTTGTTCGAGGCAGCCCAGCGTGTGCCGTCATCTGTGGAGAGAAAGAACCCATCCCACAATGTCCCCGCGAGGAGATTCTTGCCCGAAACGGCGAGTGACTGCACAAAAGTGTTTGCCAAGCCGGCATTCGCGTCATTCCAGTGTGCGCCGATATCCGTCGAGATGAAGACTCCCCCGCCCGAAGTTCCAGCAAACAGATCCGTCCCGGGTCCACCACCGGCAGGAGAAACTGCAAGCGTCCTTATAGAGGCATTCAAAAGCCCGGAAGAGATCCAGCTGGTTCCGTAATCTGTGGAACGATACACTCCTCCACTAGTCCCGGCAAAAAGATCCGTGCCTGCGACAGACAGTGCAGTCACAACAGTGTCGGTCAACCCGTTACTCGCGGCGGACCAGCCCGAGCCGCCATTGATCGACAGGTAGACACCGTTGCCAGTCCCGGCAAAGACTCTGTTCCCCGAAACGGCGAGTGACGTAACATATACATAGGAGTATCCTAATCCGGTGTTCGCGGCATTCCAGCTGGCGCCATTGTTCGTCGACAGAAAGACGCCGTAACCCTCTGTTCCGGCAAGGAGGTTCACGCCTGATCCGCTGTTTGCGGGCGCTATGCCAAGTGACAGAACAGAATAGTATTCCATACCGGTATTCGCGGGGGCCCAGTTTGTGCCGCGGTCCGTTGAAACAAACACGCCGTAGCCTGTCCCGGCAATGAGGTCATTCCCCGCCGCAGCTAAGCACGTAACATAAGTTTTCGTAAAGCCGTTACTTACCACGGTCCAAGTTGCGCCGTTGTCGATGGAAAAAAAGAGGCCGCCACCAGTCCCCGCAAAGAGATTTGTACCTGACAAGACGAGTGCGTATATCCTCAAATCCGTCAGGCCGGCATTTACGGCAGTCCATGTTGTGCCGTTGTTGGTGGAAAGAAAGACGCCGCTGCCTGCGGTCCCGGCAAAGAGTTGCGTACCGCTTACGGCAAAGCAATTGATGATCCCTCCCTGCGGGCCGTAGGTTTGCACCCATTGGGCAGCGACACTTGTCGGGTAAATGCAGAAGGCCATCCCGAGTGCCACAACGATGAACACGATCTTGTTCATAACGCGCTCTATGACATCCCAAAGACAAAAAAGTCGGCCACCATCCGCGGACAGCGCCGACCGTCAATGAACACAACTGCAAGTTACGCCGTTGCCCAGCGACAGTCAAGGAATTGCGTCACAACCAACTGGATGACGGAATAATCCTATCAATTCCCTCAGTTCATCGACACCGTGATCTTGTTTGCCGTTCCGTGGAGGTGCTCGGGCTGGAGGTGGCTGTATACCTCGGTGGGGACTGTGATGAGTGAAGGTGGGTGGTCCGACGATCAAAGTGTTGGCCGAACCGAACCCATACTACGAGAAGCTTGCTGCTGTCGAACGAGATGCAAGAGAGTGAACGAGGGGGGGGTGAGGGTTCGAGTCCCTCCTTTGGTACCACCGGCTTGCGCCGGCTGATTCTTCACCCGACCAACCGTACGCACAATAAAAAAGCCCCGCCATCACTGGAGGGGCTCTCACCGCAAACATTTCCGACCCAGCTCAGTCCGTAAATCTGTATTTCTTCAAGGTTACGATGCTCTCCTGGAGCACGACTTTCACGAATCCCGTCGCGGGGACCGCCAGAAGCATCCCCAGCATCCCGAAGAGCTCCCCTCCAATGATGATCGCGAGGAGGACGAGGAGCGGATGCATATGTACACCTTTTGCGACAAGGAGGGGCTGTACGAGCATGTCGTCCGTGAGTTTCAGTATGATGAACGCAAGTATGATCTGGAACCCCAGCGTTATATCCCCCTTGTCGAACAGGGCCACCGCAACGGCGGGGAGCGCGCCTGCAATCGGACCCACGTACGGGATCAGATTCGCGAGTCCCGCGAAGGGGCCGATGAAGAGAAAGTATTTCACCCCGAGAAGCCAGAGTGCGGTCGTCGCAAGGACTCCGAAGACCACCGCATCCGTGAACTGGCTCCGGAGATAATTCCCGAGCTGGACGTCCATCTTGTAGAGCAAGTCAAGCGCGAATTCAAAATACCGGTTCGGCACGATGCCGATGAAATGCTTCTTCATCTCGCGGCCGTCCTTGAGGAAGAAGAAGACAAGGAAGGGAATGGTCACGGCATAGAGGATGAGCGAGAGCCCCTCATGGAGGATGAAATCGAGTATTGTGTCGCTCAGGTACCCGGTGAGCTGGGATATCTTTTCCTCGAGGTTCACGTCGCCCAGCCCGATGAACCCGAGCTTATCGCGGACCACGGCCTGAAGCTTGAGAATCACCTGGGATGTCTGCTGTGAACCCGCCCCGCTCCGCAAGGCCATTATCTGGTTGTACACCACAGGGGCGAGTGCGGCAAACAGCCCCCATGCGATCAGGATGACGAAAAAGAAAAACACGAGCGTACTTGCGGTACGGGAAAGTCCCCGCAGTTCTATCGCCGTCACAATGGGGTCGAAGATATAGGCGAGGAGGACCGACACAACGACCATCTTCACGACACCCGGGACGAAGATGAAGAGGAGGATCAGTATCGCCAGCGCCGAGAAGGCCAGCCAGCGGTTCAGGACGAGCGACCGTGCTTGATTCATGCGCGCCTCGAGTGTTCTTCGGCTTTCTTGTGGCGGGGGCGCTGCGCGGCTGCTCCCGCGGCCGCTCCTTCTGCGAGGAGCGTCTGGACCCGCTCGTTCACCGCGCGAAGACGCATACCGATGATTGCCGCGAGGCTCAGGACTATCTTGACGCCGAGCCTGGGGTCCCGCTCGATGAGGCCGAAGAGATCGGGCTGGAAGAACCCGAATATGCGGCAGGGAGTCTTTGCAACCACCGTCGCAGACCTGCTTCCTCCGTCGAGGAGGGGGAGCTCGCCGAAGAATTCGCCGTCGCCGAGCTCGGTCATGTTATTGAGCGCGTCGTCGGTCAGGATGCTCACCCTCCCGGATTCGATGATGTACATGCCGAGGCCGGGTTCGTCCTGACGGAATATGACCTCGCCCGCCGAGTATTCCCGTTTATGGAGTATTCTCTCCACCGCCGCAAGTTCGCGGCGCCCAAGCTCCGAAAAAATGGGAATGGAACGAAGGGTGTCCCGGAACCTGACTTTTCTTCCTTCGTGTTTCCCCAGACCGAGAAACGACAAGAAATCCATGGAGGAGTCTCCTGTATTTACTTGAGGATGTCGCCGACTGATTGTTTTTTGTATCCGGCAGGGAGCGAGAACAGGTCATCCGGCAGCGACCGTTTTTCGATCCTCACAACTTCCTGTGATTCAACAACCTTCCCCTCTATCCTCGTGTTCGCCAGAATCGGATAAATCCCCAGCCTCGTGAGCTCGTCATTCCACGCCGCCCCCTGCCCAGCCCGTTCCTCGCCAAGCGCCCGGGCCAGAGCCGAGGAGAGTCCCTTGAGGTCCTTCGTCCCCCAGATCTCCGTTTCCATCTCCTCCTCGCGCATCAGGTACTGATCGCACCGGTATCCGAGTATCTTCTTTGTTTTCCCGGTCTTTTTTATCGCCGCCGGCTTCCCCCCCTCTTCGGACCCCTCGTCCTTTGATTTCCCCTGCGGAATCTCGAAGTACGTCTTATTTTCGTCGTTCAGTATCCGGATCATCCGCAGATCCGAGCGGTAGATCATCGTACTTGCCGGCGTGGAGGGAGTCGCAGTGTTCGTGATCTTTGCCATCGATCCCTTGATCCACATCGTCATCACGTAGTGCTGCTCGGTGCCGGTTTCATCCGTCGTCGTATTGCCGGTTTCGATCACGCCTTCGAACTGAGCGCGCAACGTCCCGCATGTGAAGAAAAGGACCAGAAGTGCTCGGATCATGGGAAAAGGACAAAGGAAACGGTTCCGGGGAGCTTGCCCCCAGCGGGTCTGCGGGCGTCCCGAAGATAGAAAGAATCGGCACAAGATAAAAGGATCGCCGTCACAACCTCCGGAGAATAAGAAAGACCGGAAGGAGAATCGCTCCGGCCACAAATCCCCCGGCGTGCGCCCACCAGGCGACGCCCCCCATTGCGGCATCTCCCCCCGCCGCAGCAAGCGCCCCCTGAAAGAACTGGATAAGGAACCAGAATCCCAGAAAGAAGAACGCAGGGACTTCGACGACGGGAAAAAAAACGAAAAGCGGTATCAAGGTCAGGATCTTCGCTTTCGGATAGAGGAGCAAATACGCGCCAAGGACGCCGGAGATGGCCCCGCTCGCCCCGATGAGGGGCGCCGTCGAGTTCTGCTGCGCATAGACTTGCACAAGTGCGGATGCGGCGCCGCAGAGGAGGTAGAACACGAGATATGACCAGTGGCCGATCCGGTCTTCGACGTTATCCCCGAATATGTACAGGTAGAGCATGTTCCCCAGCAGGTGCATCCAGCCCCCGTGAACGAACATGGAGGAAAGGAGCGTGATGGCCGGGCGCGCGGCGAAGTGCCCCTGGAGAAGCGACGCGGAGATGTCCGACGCCGTAACGCCCGTCAGCCGGATAAAGTGGCCGACCCTCGCGCCGAGCGACAGTTCGTACAGAAACACCGCCCCGCAGAGTGTGATGAGCGCGTAGTTTACGAACGGGACGGTCTTTGACTTGATCGTATCCCGGAGGGGGATCATCGGCGGGGCTTTGCGGGGGCGACATGTGTCATGTGATGGCAGGAATGGTAACATTTCAACGGCGGATTGTCAACCATAAAACCAGGGAAGCCCGCGGGACGTTTCTTGCATTTCCCTCCCCGGTTTCCTATCTTTTCGCATTGATTCGTTCTTTCACCGGCTGCCCTTCCCTGTGAGGCTCGTTCCACCCTACATAGAATCCCTGGAACCCTACAAACCAGGGAAGCCGATCGCCGAACTGCAAAAAGAGCTCGGCATCACGTCGGTTGTGAAGCTGGCCTCCAATGAAAATCCGCTCGGCCCTTCCCCTCTGGCTCTCGAGGCAATGTTCCGCACCGTGGAGGATCTCCACCGCTACCCCAACGGCGGTCTGGAGCTCCGCGAGGTCCTCGCCCGGCGATTCCGCCTGAAGGTTGGCAATGTCGTCGCAGGGAGCGGGTCCGAGGGGATTATGTCGAATATCATCCGTGCATTCCTCTGCGACGAGGACGAAGTCCTCACCTCCCAGGGGACGTTTGTCGGCTTCTACGTCCTTGCACGATCGCGCGGAACAAAGCTTGTCACCGTCCCGCTGAAGGACTACCATTTCGACCTCGGCGCGATCGCTTCGCGGATCAACAATCACACGAAGATCATCTATCTCGCAAATCCCAACAACCCCACCGGCACCATATTCACAAAGGCGGAATTTGACGCCTTCATCAAACGGGTGCCACCCCATGTCCTCATCATCCTCGACGAGGCATACTTCGAATACGCGCAGCGCAGCCCGGACTACCCGGACTCCATGGCCTACAGGTACGACAACGTCATCACGTTGCGGACCTTTTCCAAGGCTTTCGNNCGGCTTCGCCCACGACTCGCTGATTACGAACCTGTTGAAAGTGAAACTCCCTTTCGAGCCGAGCACGCCTGCACAGGCTGCCGGCATCGGCGCCCTGGGCGACGAAGCATTCCTGCGCAGGACGCTCGAAGTCAATGAAGAAGGAAAACGCACGCTGATTCCCCTCCTCCGTGAGGCCGGCCTTACGACCGTCCCCACGGAAGCGAATTTTGTCTGCGTCCCCCTTGCGGGGGAGGAATCGGCCGATGCGCTCTACCGCGGGCTGCTGTCGCACGGGGTCATTATCCGGCCCCTGCAGGCTTTCGGGCTCCCCCACTGCGTGAGGATCACGATCGGCACCGCG
>PMJQ01000081.1:0-132 GCA_003157485.1 Ignavibacteriota bacterium | reverse complement strand
CAATCGGCCCATTTCTACCGGTCGGCGTTCGGCTTCTCCCTTGTTGCATATGCGGGACCGGAAACCGGGCAGCGGGACCGCGCGTCCTACGTCCTCCAGCAGGACAAAGTCCGGCTTGTCCTCACGACGCCC
>PMJQ01000185.1 GCA_003157485.1 Ignavibacteriota bacterium | reverse complement strand
ACGGGGTGCACACCAATCTGCTGACGTTCTGGAAAACCGGTGATCCGGGCTGCCTGCGTCTCGTCGCGCACGCGGAACCCGAATTGCCCGCCGTGACGCTCTCGCGGGTCGATACTTCCCTGAGATGCGCGTTTTCTTCGTCTCCGTCGGAGCTCACGTACCGTTACGACTCGACGACGCACCGGAGAAGGTTCGTCAGGGGGACGACCGACGTCTGGCAGCCGGAGGGGTTCCCGGCCGGAATGTACCGCCAGGTCCTGCGGATCTCTTCGCTTCTTTCCAGCGATGAGCTCGGGCGGGGGACGTTTCGCGGCGTCGACGGGGAGGCGGTGACGTCAATTCTCAATACGATCGCCCGGCTCGGCGTCATCGATTCCCGTTTATACGGGGGCAACAGCTGGCACACCCCCTACGGTCCGATCTGCCTGCACGAGCAGTACATCGCCCAGTTCAACGTTGCGATCGACGACGCGAACTACGTCTCCGGATATGCGCATTGCCTCGATTATTACCGCGATCATGCCGTGCTCCCGGACGGGAGGGTGAAATCCCGGTGGGCGTACACCGACGAAGACGCGGCGCCCGGGACCGCCGACACGCTGGGTTTCTACGAGGCGCAGTGGGGGATACTCATGGATTCGAACCCCGACTACGTCATCAACGTCGCGGACGAATTCGACCAGGGCGGAAACTTCGCCTGGGTCCGCTCGCATAAACAATCCTGCGAGAAGGCGCTGGACTACATGCTGCGCCGGGATACGGACGGGAACTGGCTCGTCGAGATGATGACGGACTCGCACACGCAGAAGCGCGGGAGCGACTGGCTGGACGTGATCTGGGCGTCGTGGGAGAACGCGTTCGTCAACGCCGAGCTCTATCATGCGCTCGATCGGTGGTCGGAGCTCGAGGCCCTCATGGGCGATTCCGCGAAAGCGGACGGGTACCGCGCCTTCGCCGCCGGCCTCAAAAGGAACTTTAACAAGTCAACGGCGGAGGGGGGGTTCTGGCAGGACTCGACCGGCTGTTATGTTCACTGGCGGGAGAAGGACAGCACCGTCTGCGGCGGCAATCTCGTGACGCCGGTGAATTTCATGGCCATCGCGTACGGTCTCTGCGACGACCCGTGGCGCCGAGCAGTGATACTCGGCGAGATACAACTTCAGATGCAGAAGGAGAGGCTGTTCTTCTGGCCGGTCTGCATGTTCCCTTACGAACCCGGAGTGGCGCACGATCTGAACTATCCGTTTCCGGCGTACGAAAACGGCGATCTTTTCCTTTCGTGGGGAGAGCTCGGCGTCCGTGCGTATGCCGCGGACCATCCGGACATCGCGCTCCGCTATGTCAGAAACGTCATCGGCAGGTACAGGCAGGACGGGCTGGCGTTTCAGCGCTATCTGCGCGGCACGCAACAGGGAGCGGGGGATGATATTCTCGCGGGGAACGCCTCCGCGATCACCGGCCTCTACCGGGATATTTACGGGATACAGCCCCGGTACAACAGGCTCTACCTCGATCCCCATCTGTCGCAGGATCTGTTCGGCACGCGGCTCCGCTACCGGCTCAGGGGGGTCGAATACGACATTGAGCTGAACGGGGCTCTGAACGCCATCGCCGTCGGAGGATTCAAAATAAGCTCGTCCGGCGACTTCGCGCTCGCCTCCGAAGGCGACCGCTTTCTCTGGTACGCCGGGAGTTCCACACGACCGGCGATGGCCCTCTCAGGCCCGGGCGTGAATCGCATCCAGGTGACGATACGTGAATGGTCCGGCAGCCGGCGGTGGACGGAGAAAAATCCGTCATCGATAAACGTGGTGTCACACGAGGTGATGGATCTCCCCGCGAATCGGGAGTACGGGATCTACTGCAACCGCCGCCTTGTCGGAACGCGGACCGCGGACAACCGGGGTGTCATACAGTTTTCGGGCGGCGGAGACAGCGCTGGGGAACAGCTCTTTGAAGTGCTCCCCCGGTAACAGGGTCGCCGTCGCGGGCGACAACCCTCTCAGGCTCTATTCGGAAGAACAACAGGGATACGTCATGGCGAATCCGGTACAGAAGAACGACGCGGATTGACTGTAGCGCAGTTTTCGGTGAAAGGGGAGGTTGAATTGCCGTGCACAGGCAATGCCTCCGTCCGGCGCCTCCCGTTGTATCAGAGCCTGTCCACCGTTTGAGAAAGGAATGCGGGCGATGGAAACAAAGATCAGATGGGGAATCCTAGGCACGGGTATGATTGCGGGGAAGATGGCCGAGGGTCTCTCGGTCGTCCCGGGAGCGGCGCTCACCGCGGTCGCTTCGCGGTCGAAGGAGAAGGCCGTGGAGTTTTCCCGCAGGTACAATGTCGCGACTGCATACGGTTCGTATGAGGAGCTCGCCGCCGCTCCCGGGATCGACGTCATCTACGTCGCGACGCCTCATCCGTACCATTGCGAGAACTCTGTGATGTGCATGAAGAACGGCAAAGCGGTGATCTGCGAAAAGCCGTTTGCGATGAATGAACGCGAAGTTCTCCGCATGATCGCGGCCGCGCGGGAGAACGGCGTCTTTCTTATGGAGGCGTTCTGGACCCGGTTTCACCCCTCGATCCGGCGCGTGCTTGAACTTGTCGCTTCCGGGGCGCTCGGGGAAGTCCGCCACATCGATTCCGACTTCGGCGTGTTTAACCGGTTCGACCCTCAGCACCGGGCGTTCAACAAGGAACTGGGCGGGGGGTCGCTCCTCGACATCGGCATTTATCCCGTGTTCCTGACGCTCCTTCTCTGGGGGGAGCCCGATCGGATAACCTGCGTCCCCCATATGGGGAGCACGGGGGTCGACGAAAGCCTCGCGCTGATCTACGGCTATGATGACGGCCGCATCGCGACGCTCTACTCGAGCTTCATTGTCAATTCTACCGTCGAGACGCATATTTGCGGGACGGAAGGGAGGCTGAAGCTTCCCCGTATGTGGTTCTGTCCCGTCCCCGTCGAGCTGACGAAAGGGGAGAACCGGACGGAAACGATCTCGTTTGATTTCGTCGGCAACGGGTACAACTACGAAGCGGAAGAAGTGACGCGCTGCCTTCGGGAGGGAATGAAGGAGAGCGAGTTGATGCCGCTGGACTTCAGTCTCCGGCTCATCCGGCTGCTTGACAGAACGCGGAAAGAGATGGGGCTCGTGTATGATGCTGACACGGGAAAATAACAAATATGACGCGGGAGGACCTTTCGGGCTTCTCTTGTGTCTGTCCGCGGAGTTCGGTAGGTTAAGAAGGTGAATCTGCGTTGCTGGTTCATGTGTCCTGCGTTTCCAAATTCGAATCCCCGGGTCCTCCTCATGTCGCATTTCAGGCATTGTGCCCTTTCGCTTCTTCTCTTCCCGTCGATTGTTGCCGCCGGGACAGGCTCCCCCTGCTCGCACTGGTCTCTCGATATCCCCGCGAGCGGATACGGCATCAGCTTCGGCAATTCGGCGCGCCACGACGGTCTCCGGTTCAACTGGAGCGATGATTGCTTGGACGAGGTGAACGGCCTCAATTTCACTCTGTGGGTCCCGGGGGAACAGATGACCGGCACGATAAACGGGCTCGCAATTGGTCTCGGTGCCGCGGGGGGGGATGAGATCAACGGCGTGGCGTTCGGTCTGGGGGGCGTGTTCGGGGGCAGGAACCTGAACGGGGTTTCCATCGGGGGCTTTGCGGTGGTGGCCTCTGGTGACGCTGCGGGCATCACGTTCTCCGGGATGGGGACCGTGGTCACGGGGGATCTCACGGGTCTGAATTTCGGCGGTTTGGGGTGCGTCTGCAACGGAGCGATGACCGGAATCTCCATCGGGCCGCTGGGGCTTGTCGGCCAGAAGGGTATGACGGGGATTTCTCTCGGCGGACTCGGCACGATATCAAACGGCGACGTCACCGGAATCAGCTTCGGCGGCCTCGGCCTCGTGTCCGCCGGAAGTTTCCTCGGGATCAACATCGGAGGGCTGGGGCTTGTGGGCACGAGGGGGATTGCCGGCGTCAACTTCGGCGGGCTCGCCGTTGTATCTCCGGGACAGATACAGTGCATCACGGTCTCCGGACTGGCCGTCGTCGGCGTGGGGGGAATCCAGGGAGTGACAATCGCCGGCGCCGCGGTAGTCTCAAAGAACGAGATCTCGGGATTGACGATCACTGCCGGGGCCGTTGAAGGCACAAAGGAGATCTCCGGCCTGACGGTTGCGGGATTTCGCACAAGGGCGGAGAGCGTGTCCGGCCTCGACCTGAACGTCATCACGACGCAGGTTGAGAACTCCAGCGGGATCATCACGGGGCTGTACAACCGGGTGTACGAAACACAGAATGGTATCTCGATCGGCATATTCAACCATGCCGGCAGCCTGCATGGTCTCCAGATCGGACTTCTCAATTTCGCGGAGAACAATCCCGCGGGATTGAAAATCCTTCCCCTGCTGAATTATCATTTCTGAATCTCTTCCTGTGCCGGCAAAAAACATCAGCGTATGGTCGGAATGCGCGGTGATCGCGAGCCTCTTCGCCGTTGCGTGTTCTCTGCTTGTCCCGCCTCCTGGCCGCGCGCAGGTTCCCCCCGGCAATTTCACCGCATCCCGCCGCACCGGGGCCACCGTCACGATCAGCGCCGGCCCCTCCTCTGTATCAGTCTCCTTTTATGCGCCGGACCTGGTCAGGATTGACATGCTCGTTTCGTCCGGGAGCCGCCCCGATTCCTCGTTCGCGGTCATCAGGGAGGCATCCCCCTCTGTCCCGGTCAGCGTCGGCGAGACCGATTCGACGATCACGGTCTCGTCGGCCGCGCTTCGCATCATGTGCCGGAAATTCCCCCTCCGCCTGGCGTTTTACGACTCTACGGGACGTGAGCTTACGCGGGAGCCCTCCCCCGGGGGAATGGCCTCGCATAATGGAGAGAAGATCGCGAGGTTTACGATCCGGCCTGATGAGCATTTCTACGGGACAGGTGAGCGTGGGACCCGGCTTGACAGGCGTGGTCAGGCGTTCGACTCCTACAACACGCAGACAGGCGGGTATTCGACTCCGCTCCCGACGATGAACATCAACGTTCCGTTCATCGCATCGACCCGGGGGTACGCCATCTACTTCGATAACACGTACAGGGGCCGGTTCGACGTCGGCGCATCCGACAGCACTGTTTTGTCGTACACTGCCGGGGACGGCGTCCTCACGTATTACGTGATCGCTTCCCCGACGCTCGCCGGGGAGCTCGAGCGGTACACGTGGCTCACGGGGAGACAGCCCCTGCCGCCGCGGTGGGCCTTCGGGTTCATCCAATCGAAAAACCGCTACAGGAATGAATCGGAGGCGCGCGCGATTGTGGACACGCTGCGCAGGAGGTCATTCCCCTGCGACGCGATCGTCCTCGATCTTCAGTGGTTTGCCCGCATGGGAGATCTCCGCTGGGACACGGCGGCCTGGCGTGATCCTGAGAGGATGATGTCAGATTTTCTTGGAACCGGCATAAAGACGATACTGATCACGGAGCCGTACGTCGTCCAGACGTCCGTCAACTTCGACGCGGCGTCCCGGCTCGGCTATCTGGCGATGGACTCGCTCGGTCATACGTACATGCTCGACAGGTGGTGGTCGTGCGGTGGCTGCAACGCTTCGCTCTTCGATATGACGAATCCCGCTGCACGTGAGTGGTGGTGGGAGAAGCACCCCCCGTTCCTCGGGAAATATGTGGCGGGACTCTGGACCGATCTCGGGGAGCCCGAGCGTCACCCCGCGGACATGAGACATTTCGTGGGGCCGGCCGAAAAAGTCCATAACATCTTCGATCTCCTCTGGGCGAAGACTGTCTTTGAGGGGATGAGCCGGTTCCGTCCGGGGCAGCGTGTCTTCAATCTCACCCGGTCCGGATTTGCAGGAATACAGCGCTACGGAGTGATAACATGGTCGGGGGACGTCTCCCGGAGCTTCGGCGGGCTTCAGGTTCAGCTCCCGATGCTCCTGAACATGGGGATGTCCGGCCTCGCGTACCAGAACTCGGACATCGGCGGGTATGCGAGAAACCCCACGACAGCCGAGCTCTACGTCCGATGGATGGAATTCGGGGTGTTTTCACCCGTTACCCGGGCCCATGGAGCGGGTGAATCTGTCCACGGTGCTCCGACAGAGCCGTGGCGATTCGGACCTGAAGCGGAGGGGATTTGCAGGGAGTTGCTCATGCTCCGGTACAGGCTTCTTCCCTATAATTACACGATGTCATTCAGGAACTACGAGTCGGGTCTTCCGATCGCCCGCCCGCTTATCATGATGTACCCGCATGACGGCAGATTCGCGGACGAGAGCTCCACGTATATGTGGGGGGAAGATATTCTCGTCTCCCCTGTCGTGAATGCGGGAGAGAGGACGAAGCGGGTGAATCTCCCCGAAGGGGACTGGGTGAATTTCTGGACGGACGAGGTAGTGCATGGGGGGAGTTCTTATGAAGTTGCAGCCCCGCTCGGACGGATACCCCTCTTTGTCAGATCCGGTAGCATTATTCCGATGGCCCCCCCGATGGAGTATTCGGACGAAAAGGATCTTGACACACTGACACTCAGCGTGTATCCCGGGGGAGGGAAGCCCGATTCCGCGTTTCTCTATGAAGACGACGGATACACAACGGCGTACCAGAAAGGGTCGTTCGCACTGACGGAATTCACGCAGTCGATATCGGAATCGAAAGGAAGGGAGCGACTGAGTGTCGCCATCGGCCCTTCAGAGGGGTGGTTTGCCGGTAAGCTCAGGAACCGCACGTACGATGTCGAGATTCACGGGGCTGCGCGGGAGCCGTCTTTTGTCCGGTTGAACGGAAATGCCGTCCTGGAGTCTGCCCGGGTCGATCGTCCCGGCGTCCCCGCATACCGGTTTGACCGGGATCTCTCGCGTCTCGAAGTCTCTCTCCCGTGCATTACCGACAGCGCATATTCGCTTTCAATCGAATTTCCTCCGCCCCGGTAGTGCCGCATCAGTGTGCATGGGATCCGGATTTGGATTCCGCGCGGCGGGCAGTTTTGAAGGAACTCGCCAAAGCAACGGTCTGTTGTTCCATGTGTAATGATGTGTCGGTTGCACCTCTATTCACTCACCTCCCCCGGAGGGACCCATATGGCTGCCGGAAAATCTGAAGACCTCGGAAAGTTGGTCCTGCGGTTATCAATTGGATTTGTGCTCGTTTTGCATGGAATTTTCAAGATTCACGCCGGCGTCGACTGGCTTAAAGGACCTCTCGCGCAATTCGGCTTGCCCGGGTTTCTCGCCTACGGAGTGTTTATCGGCGAGGTTGTCGGTCCGATAATGGTGATCCTCGGATTCCGGGCCCGGATCGGAGCGGCGATAATCGTCATCAACATGGTCGTGGCGCTCCTTCTCGTGCACAGGCTCCAGATATTCACAATCAATCCGGCAGGCGGAGGGTGGGCAATCGAGCTGCCGGCCCTCGTCCTGTTTGGCGCGCTTGCCCTCTTCTTCCTGGGTGGTGGGAAGTACGGCGTAAACAGGGGGAAAAACGCCTGGGATTGAATCTCCCGGCGTCAATTCCTATTATAAGGGCATTCCCCCACGTTGGGTAAGACCCCATGCCCTCTCCTCCTCCGACAAACGCACAGATCGCCGGACTGTTTGACCTGATCGCAGATCACCTGGCGGCCATGGACGAGAACCCCTTCCGCGTGCGGAGCTACAGAAACGCCGCCTCATCCGTCCGATTGTCGAAGACTCCCGTCGGGAGACTCGTGAAGGACAAAGGTGCCGCCGCGCTCAAGGGGATCCCCGGTGTTGGGGATCGGCTCGCGGGCCTGATTGAAGAGTACGTGAAATCGGGACAGGTAGAGCTCCTTGAATCCCTCCGGAAAGAGGTCAAACCGGAAGATCTGGAGAAGGTGAACGCGGCGAGGAAAGAGCATCCTCCGGCTCCCTCTTCCTCACCCCTTATTCCTGTCCCCCTCATACTTGAGATCGACGCGGAGTACAGGGAGAAAGCCGCCGCCCGCAGGCTCAAGCTCATCGCGCCGAAGCTCCTCAACCCCGGGAAGAAGGCCTGGCTCCCGATACTCGCGACGTCCCGGAAGGGATGGAAGTTCACCGTCATGTTCTCAAACACCGCGACGGCGCACAATCTCGGCAAAACAGCCGACTGGGTGGTTGCCTATTATGAGAGCGGGAAGGGTGAGAACCAGTGCACCGTGGTGACCGAAAGCCGGGGCCCGATGAAAGGAAAGCGCGTGATTCGGGGAAGGGAATCGGAATGCAGAAAATTCTACGGTCTGGAGTGACCTTCTCTCATGAACATTACTGATATCGGCTCCGGTCTCAGGGATCTGGCTTCCCCGCCCGGCGCGGCCGAACCGATGCCCGTCCTCTTCGTCGGCCACGGCAACCCGATGAATGCCATCACCGACAACGAGTTTTCCCGCGGCTGGCGTGAAGCAGGGAAAGCCCTCCCGAAACCGATGGCCGTCCTGTGCGTCTCGGCACACTGGGAAACGAGAGGAACATACGTGACGGCGATGGAGAAGCCGCCGACAATTCACGATTTCGGCGGGTTCCCTCCGGAACTCTATGAGGTGCAGTACCCGGCCCCCGGAAGCCCGGAGCTTGCCGGTGAGACGAAGAGCAATGTGAGGTCGGCGGATGTCGGGCTGGACTTCGAATGGGGGCTCGATCACGGATGCTGGAGCGTGTTCCGCCACATTTTCCCGGGCGGTGATATTCCGGTGATTGAACTCAGCCTCGACAGCACAAAGCCTCCCCGCTGGCATTACGACCTTGCGAAAGAGCTTGCCCCGCTGAGGAGAAAGGGAGTACTCATCGCCGGCAGCGGCAACATGGTGCATAACCTCGGGATGATCGACTGGCAGGCGAAGGAGGGTTTCGACTGGGCCAGGGAAGCGAACGAGACGCTGAAGAAGCTGATCGCGGGTGAGAACGGCGAGCGCCTCATCGATTACCGATCCCTCGGCAGAGAGGTGCAGATGGGCGTCCCCACCCCCGAACATTACATCCCTCTGCTCTACGCGCTGGGGCTCAGGGAGGGAGGGGAGAGCCTCTCGTTCTTCAACGACAGGACCGAACTCGGCGCGATTTCGATGACATCCTTCAGGATAGGATGACTTTCCAGGAACGATGGAAGGAGTGCTCTCCATGGTAGAAACCCTTCGTTTCACGCTAAACGGGAAACCCGCGGTTGTTACTGTCGACAGCGACCGGTTGCTCCTCTGGGTTCTCCGGACGGACCTCGGCCTGACCGGAACAAAGTACGGCTGCGGCGAGAGCTTTTGCGGCGCGTGTACGGTGATCGTCAACGGCGAGGCCGTCCGCTCCTGCCAGACCGCCGTGAAAGAGGTCAAAGCGAAAGATGTCGTGACGATCGAAGGGCTCGCCGGCGACGGTCCGCTGCATCCCGTCCAGAAGGCGTTCGTGGAAAACGATGCGCTCCAGTGCGGGTACTGCACGCCGGGGATGATAATGAACGCGTATGCACTCCTGCGGAAGAATCCCCGGCCGTCCGAAGCGGATATTCTCGAAGGGATGGAGGACGGACTCTGCCGGTGCGGAGCGCACAACCGCATCGTCCGGGCGATCCAGGCGGCCGCGAAAGAAATGCACGGGGGGCTCTGACATGAACGAATTCGAATACTGGACGAACGACGCTGAAGAGACGGCATTCACGATGGACCGCCGTCGGTTTCTCAAAACAACCGGGAGCGGCATTTTTCTCTTCTTCAGGATCCGCGACTTTTCCTTCTTCACGCAGGAGGGTCCCGGGCGGCCCAATCTGAAGGGCGGCCCGTCGGATTTCAACGCCTATCTGAAGATCGGGGAGGACGGCCGCGTCTCCTGCTACACCGGCAAGATCGAGATGGGACAGGGTATCGTCACGTCTCTCGCCCAGATGCTTGCCGACGAGCTTGACGTGAACATCGACGACGTCGACATGGTCATGGGGGACACCGACCTCTGCCCCTTCGACAGGGGGACGTTTGGCTCCCTGAGCACGCGCGCATTCGGGCCGTCGCTCAGGACCGCGGGGGCCGAGGCAAGGAGAGTCCTCATGGAGATGGCCTCCGAGAAGCTCAACATTCCGGTGAATGATCTGGCGACCGGGGGAGGCGTCGTGTTCGACAAGTCGAATGCGAAGACACGCATCGCCTATGCCGCGCTGGCGAAGGGGAAGAAGATCGAGCGCACTCTCACCGACCCTGTCGTTGTGAAGAAGCCCTCGGAATTCAAACTCATGAGCAAACCCCTCACCCGGAGGGATGCGCATGAGAAGGTCACCGGCAAAGCGAAATACGCGGGCGACATACAGCTCCCGGGGATGCTCTACGCGAAGATACTCCGCCCCCCCGCGCACGGCGCGAAACTGATTGACGCCGATACGCGGGAGGCGGCGAACGTGGAGGGCGCCCGGGTTATCCGGGATGGCGACTTCGTCGCGGTCCTGCACAAGTATCCGGATGTCGCACAGTCCGCGCTCGCAAAGATCAAGTCGAAATTCGACATCCCCGCGCCCGCCGTCGACGACCGGTCCATTTACGACCATCTCCTCAAAGCCGCACCGGCGGGAAAAGTCGTTGCCTCGGGTGGAGATCTCTCCGCCGGTGAAAAGTCATCCGCTTCGGTCCATGAGGAGACGTATTATAACGCATACGTCGCGCATGCCCCGGTGGAGCCCCATACGGCGGTCGTGAAGATCGAGGGGAAGAAGGCGACTGTCTGGGCCTCGACTCAGGCGCCCTTCGGGGCGAGGGAGGAGGTCGCGAAAGAACTCGGATTCAGGACCGAAGACGTCAGGGTGATCACGCCGTTCGTCGGCGGGGGATTCGGAGGGAAAACCGCCCACGGGCAGGTCGTCGAAGCGGCCCGTCTCGCCCGGATGAGCGGAAGCCCTGTCCAGGTGGCGTGGACCCGGGCTGAAGAGTTCTTCTACGATACGTTCCGCCCTGCGGCCGTCGTGAAGATCAGGTCCGGGATCACGGGGAAGGGGGGGATAAGTTTCTGGGATTACGGCGTCTACTTCGCAGGCGAGCGCGGATCGGAACAATTCTATGAGATCCCCAACCACCGGACAACGGCGTACAACGCGGGCTGGGTCGGGGGGGAGGGGTCACACCCTTTTGCAACGGGCGCGTGGCGAGCCCCCGGCAACAATACGAACACGTTTGCGCGCGAGTCACAGATCGACATCATGGCGGCAAAAGCGGGCGCCGATCCGGTCGAATTCCGCCTGCGGCACCTTTCGGACGCCAAAATGAAGCGGGTCCTTCAGACTGCCGCGGAAAAATTCGGCTGGAAGCCGGCAAAATCCCCGAGCGGGAGGGGGCTTG
Organism: Ignavibacteriota bacterium; assembly: GCA_003157485.1. Lineage (GTDB taxonomy): Bacteria > Bacteroidota > Ignavibacteria > UBA10030 > UBA6906 > Fen-1273. Next base: position 44,793 of record PMJQ01000185.1, on the reverse strand, counting down.
GCGTGGCGCTCGGCATCGACGCAGGGACGTATGTGGCGGCCATCGCCGGGGTTGAGGTAAACAGAAAAACCGGGGAGGTCAGGGTCAAACGGGTCCTCGCCGTGCAGGACATGGGCCTTGTCATCAACCCGGAGGGAGCGGCGCTCCAGATGGAGGGATGCATCACGATGGGGCTCGGCTACGCTCTTCGTGAGGGGCTCCACTTCCAAGGGGGAGAGATCACGGATCTGAATTTCGGGACATATGAAATCCCGAGATTCTCCTGGCTCCCGAAGATCGAGACGCATATCGTGGACGATGAGAATTCTCCTCCACAGGGCGGCGGCGAACCGGCCATCGTCACCATGGGCGCCGTCATCGCCAACGCGATCTACGACGCTGTGGGCGCAAGAGTCTTCGAGCTTCCGATGTTGCCCGAAAGGGTGAAGGGAGCTCTTCACAAAGGATGACCGTCCGGTCTCGCTTGAGATCCGGGCGCTGAATGCCGGGGAGAGCTATTACTTTGCTGTTGAAGCATTTAACGGCAAGGGCGTGTCCCGGCGGAGCGCCCCCGCTTCAGCAGACCGGAAAGGCGGCGAAAGCGGAGGAGATTAAACCCGGAGCGCCGTGGGCCCGTCTAACATGTGGATGCATAATGGGGGACCGGGCACTCGGACCCGGTTTCAGATGTTAGAGGTTACGAGGAGTAGGGGTCAAGCTTTTACCACCATCACCCCCCACCCAAAAACAGGCAGTACTATCCAACAACATTTCCCGCGAGCCCGGCCGGCGGGCAAATCCGCATCTGTCCGGCCGGACGTCGTCGGGATCAAGGGAGGGGATATGAATCGAACGACAGCGTGGCTCGCTGTGATTGTTTTCGCCCTCGCGGCCGCCGGGTGCGCGCCCGAGTACACGCGGTATCACTACGGGGACCGCCGTCCGGTCAGGGATTCGCTCGCGCTGATGACGAAAGATGACGTTATCGCGCTCACGAAATCCAGGATCGGCGACAATGTCATCATGAACATGATAGACAACTCGGGCTCCGTGTTTCACCTGCGGACACCCGACGTCATCGAGCTCGCCGATTCGGGGGTGAGCGATACTGTCATAACGGCGATGATGAGAACGGACGAGCCCGGCGGTGGCGGTGGTGGTCCGGGCGGATACTATGCGTCATACCCCCCGTATTACTGGTGGGGCGTCTCTCCCTGGTGGTCCCCGTGGTATTTTTCGTCATACTGGGGGTATTGGGGAGCGGGCTACTGGCCGCACTACCATTACCGGTCGTACGCTCCGTATTACGGAGGGTACAGATACCGGTCGTACGGCGGTGGAGGAGGCGGCTACCGGGCGATGGGCAGACGGCGCTGATCCGGCGGGGGGAGGTTGTTTCTCCATATCCGCACAAACCACGCGATAACGGCGAGGTTGACCCCCCAGAGCACCGTCTCGATCCAGAGCCTTTCGTCCCAGATCCACCAGCGTTTGCCGGGGCCGTGCGTAAATGAGTCGATGAAAAGGTGAAGCCAGTACATCGGGACGTACCGGAGGATCGCTCCGATGCGTCCCGAATGCGCGGAGACATACAGTCTCCAGCGGTCTCCGCGGACAATGTTCCCGTACGCTCCGAAGAGATCGGGGAGCGCGCCGAAAAATGCTCCCGTCAGGAAGAGCGCCCACAGCCAGACCTTCTTTCGTATCCTGGCGATGAACGGGGAAAGAAGCACGAGCCCCCCTTGTGTGGCGTGACAGATCGTATCAGCCATCGGTCCCCCTTTCATCGAACCGGACGTTGAAGAGCTCCCTCGCCCTGAGCGTCACCCAGCCCACGACAAGAAGCGTCATCACCCCTCCGAACACCGCCGACGGAACGACCCCCATGAGCCGCGCGGTGGTCCCCGACTCGAACGCCCCCAGCTCGTTTGACGATGACACGAAAATCCCGTTGACGGACATGACCCGCCCGCGCATTTCATCCGGCGTCCTGAGCTGGAGGAGTGTCTGGCGGATGACGATGCTGATGCTGTCGCATGCGCCGCTCACGAACAGCGCGGCGACCGAGAGCGCCATCCAGGGGGAGAGTGCGAACACGATGATCGATGCCCCGAACCCCGCGACGGCCGACAGGAGCGTGCGCCACGCGTGGCGCATCGGCGAGACTCTCTGGAGCACCATGAGCATGAGGACCGCGCCCGCGGAGGGGGCTGCGCGCAGTATCCCCAGCCCGCGCGCGCCGACGTTGAGTATGTCCTGCGCATAGATGGGGAGGAGGGCGACGACGCCCCCGAACAGGACCGAAAAAAGGTCGAGTGAAAGCGAGTAGAGTATGACCTTTGTCCCCCAGACGAAGCTCACCCCTTCCCTCACGCTTGCGAGAAGTGATCTCCCCGGCTGTCCCGCCATCACGCGGCTGTTCCCCGTCTGCGCGTAGAAGAACAGCGCCAGCAGGAAGAGCGAGATGACCACGAGAAGCGTGCCGGAGAATCCGAGCCAGGAGAAGAGGAACCCGGCGACCGCGGGACCCAGTATCGCGCCGGCCTGGAATGACGAGCTGCTCCAGGTGGCGGCGTTTTCATACACGGCGATCGGGACGAGAAATGCGCGGAGCGAGGCCGCGGCCGGCGACTGGAACGCCCGGCACACGCCGATCATGAATACCGTCGCATAGATCACGGGAACGAGCGTCGCAGCCGGGATGTCCCCCTGTTCCGCCCGCCGGGCGGAGAGGTGCAGGAAAACGGAGCCGAGCGTGATGACGCCGACGGACACCATGATGATGAGCCGCCTGCTCATCCTGTCTGCGAGGTGGCCGCCGAAGAGCGAAAGGCCGATGAACGGGACGAATGTGGCGAGACCGATAAGTCCGAGCGCGAGGGGATCGCGCGTGATGACGTACAGCTCGTAGCCGAGCGAGACTTCCTGTATGAAAAACGCGACGGTGAACAGGAACGTTCCGCAGACATAACTCCGGTATGCGGGATACCGGAGTGCGGCGTAGGGATCGCGGATACGCTGAAAAGAACTGATCGGTGCTCCTTTGGCAATGAGTTCCGGTCGCACCCAAAATACGAAAATTCCCTCTGACTTGCTCCGGATCTCCCGCCGCGAGCCCTCCTCATGCCTCCCCTCCGCGCATTACGGTCCCGCTTCGATAACGAACCCCGGGTCGAAGCCGGTGACGGGAATGTGCGGGTAGCCGCGCTGGTTGCTGATGATCCGGGTCTTTCCGATCGAGTAATCGACGCAGTAATGCGTGTGCCCGTGGATCCAGAGGAGAGGCTGCAATTCCGCGATGAGATCCTCAAGATCGGAGGCATACGCGCCGCTGACGGGGTCAACGGAGAACTCCGCCTTGAGCGAGCGGACGCTCGGCGCGTGGTGTGTGACCACGACGGTCCTGGAGGGGTCCTTTTCGACCTCTGACCTGAGCCACTTTCGTGACGCGGCGTTTCTCTTGGCGGTGTCTTTCGGCTGCAGGCGCCTGTAACGGGGACTCACCCTGATTTTCCGGTAATCGTTCATTCTGTCCTGCGACGCCTGCATCGATCCGGCCATGTCGCCGGCGATTTCGAAATCCGACCAGAGCGTGCATCCAAGGAACCGCATTCCCTGGATGGTGACCCCCGTACACTCCAGGAACCGGACGGTCCCGGGGTTCTTCTTCCGGAGGAGTTTGTTTGTCAGGCTCGGAATCGCGTGACCGTAATACTCGTGATTCCCGGCGATGTAGATCACCGGGCGTTCCGCAAATGCCGAGCAGGCCCACGCGAAACCCCTCTCGCCGAGGTCAATGTCGCCGGCGAGAACGGTCACGTCCGCCTCCGCTCCGTACCCGGTAAGCTCCCTGAACTCGTTGTGGAGATCGCTCAGAATGTGAATGCGCAAGTCCGTTCGCGTCTGTAAATGCGTTGCCGGATTATGTTCCGGTGACTGCGGTATAGTGGTGATCGGTGAACCGGCTCCATCCCTTTTTCGTTTTCGCTTCGACGGTCCAGTGGAATCCCTCCACCTCGTCCGGCCAGTACGTCATCCGGGCGCGTCCGGCGGGCATCTCCGCTTCGAACGTAATTGCCTTTTCGTGAATGTCGCTCCCGTCCGCGATGGTTCCCTCCGAGTGTTTTCCGTCGGATGTGAACGACCAGAAAGTGACAGTGCCGCCGGTGACCCCGTACAGCGCAAACTCCTCATACACCCCCTTCCCGAACTCCCATCGCGCCGTGAGTTGAACGTACTTCCCTCCGAGCACGCGGGTGAATGTGCGCGTACACCTTACTTTGCCCATGGGAGACATCGCCTCCGCCTTCCAGGCTCCCACAAGGGGGGCGAGTACGCCGAGTTTCCCCGGACTCTTTTTCCATGGAAGCTTCTTCGAGCTCATTGCTTCACCTCTGTCTGTGATTGCCGTATGCCGGACGCCGGATAATGTCGGGAATGGAGACCATTACTTCAATTGTTTCCCCCGCGGGCATGTATGTGTGACGTTTCCTCCCCCTCTGTTACGATACATCCTCTCCCCTGCGGTTCAGCTCAAATCGAATTGTCCCGGGTTCAGCCCCCGGTCCGGCGGCAGAAAACCCCGCCCCGTCAAGAATCGAGCGGGAAGCGGCATTATCCACTGCCGTGTGGGCGAGGATTCGGGTAACCCGCGGGTCGTCGAGTGCTGCGTGCACGAGCCCCTCAACGATCTCCCGTCCCAGCCCTCTTCCCCGCCAAGCCTCAGATACGGAATATCCGATCTCGACATCTCCGTTCGGCCCCGGGGGTCCGAGAAACCCCCCTGTCCCGATCACGACGGGGCGTTCTCCCGCGCCGCCACGGAGGATAGCGTACCATACAAACCATCCCCGTGCGGACGCTTCCGCAGCTTCCATCCGGTCGAGAAAAAACTCACGGGCTTTCGGGTCGTACTCTCCGGGGGGCCAGTCCCCGGGGACATCCGCACCGAGGAGGCTCCCCAGCTTTTTGGGGGAATCGATCTCCGCGCGGATGTGATCCGTCGTGCCGGGAACAAGCGTCAGTCGTTCCGTGCGCCGTTCGGAATCCAAGGCGCTCAGGAGTGAACCTTGATGTTCACGAGTGTCAGCACGTCCTTCATCGAAGAGCGATTTCTGATCTCGAGGCGAAGTCCCCTCCCCTCCGCGTACCGTCTTGCCTCCTTCACCTCGCGGATGAGCGCCGAAGGAATGTCGCTTTCGGCGATTGCGTCAACAGCCTTGTCCCCGAATATGAACGCAAGCCTGAAATATTTCTCCTGGGCGGACATGAAGAAGAGATTCCGTTTCTTGAGAAGAAACTTGAGCACCCAGCCCGATTTCGCGCCGTAGTATTTCCACTCTTCGACCGCGGGTCCGTGCTCCTTCCGCACCGAATCCCTTATCTCAACCCAGGTTTTGAATGAACTCCCGAGCACGCCGGAAAGCGCCTTATCGTCCGGCTTTCGTGACTTCTCCATGAACATGCTGCTCATCGCTGGTTTCCTTCGAGAATGTCGAGCGTTGTCAGAATTGACGCGTACTCGCCGTCGAGATTGGCGAGCGACATCGCGTGAACTTCGTCTGCCGACCTTGTCCTGCCGTCGAAATCCTTCCGGCCGAATGTAAACGTCGCGTCGGATACGACAATCGTCCTGAACCCCAGGTCGCCGGCCATCCTCGCCGTGGATTCCACCGAGTTGTTCGTGATGACTCCGGCGAGAACCACGTCCGCGATCGCATGATCACGCAGCAGGGCTTCAAGCGTAGTCCCGACAAACGCGTTTCCCGTCTGCTTCGTGAGAACCGGTTCGCCGGGGAGCGGGGCCGCCTCCTCCTTGAATGCGGAGCCCGGCTGTCCTTCCCTGTACGTCGAGGTCGGAAACCGGGAGGCGTGCCTGATATGAACGACGGGACGGGATGTCCGGCGCCAGTGCGCGAGAAGGCGGCGGATGTTTTCCTCCGCGCCGGGATTGTTCCGCACGCCCCATGAGGGGTGGTCAATGGCCTTCTGCACGTCTATGATGATGAGTGCGGTGTTATCCGGAATCACGGCCACTATGCTCTCTGTCTGATGTGCTAAGCAATGAAGTCACGTTGCGGGCTTCCGTTCTCTCGCCAGAGCCGGGATGGGTTCGCCGCGCCCCGAGCATGCGATGAGGACGCCGAGCCGCTTATCCCGGGTTTCCTCGCGCTTTGCGCTCATGACCCAGAATATGCTCACCCGTTTGTACCAGGGGGGTCTGGACTGAAAATGCGCCCAGGCCTTCTTCTGTGCGCGAAACTTCTTCCCCAGCGCCGGAGAAAGCTCCGACGGGCGTTGTTCAAACGAGTAAATGCCGGTCCGTTTTTTATCCCTTGCGTCAAATGCGGCGAGCCCCGGCTTTGCCATCCGCCCTTCTTTGATAAGCCTTTGAACGTGTTGCACGTTCACGTTGCTCCAGATACTCCGGGGCCTTCGCGGGGAGAAACGGGTCGTAAAGCTGTCTGTGTCGAAGCTGCGCCGTACGCCGTCAATCCAACCGAAACAGAGTGCTTCGTCGAGCGCCTGGGCGTACGTGATCCCCTTGCCTGCCGCGTGGGCTCTGTAAAGCCGCACGATAAGCTCGGAACTGCCGGCATGGTTCTTCTTCAGCCAGGAGCGGAATGATGCGGGGGTCCGAAATTCCCTGGGTGTCTGTTTGGCCAAGTCTGAAATAGCGGATGTGAAGGCTATTGTCTCGGGGGTATTGACGCGATTGTAAGAACTGCGATGTAGGCCGAAGGGTCGATCGGGCCTGCGACGCGCGGGTACGGCAAAAGCTGCGAGAGCCGGAACGAGTACCCGTCTGTCGCCACCTGCTGCGGTGACAGCGTCGTGTGGAGCGTGCACGTGACCGCGTCATGCCAATCGCTGAATATGGAAATCCGTGTTGCGCCGTCCCCGGCCCAGATGCACATCGCTCCTTGCGGGCAGCGCGAGTCTGACGTCACGCTGTCGAATCTTGCCGTGAGTCCCGTTCCCGTGACGCGGTATGCTTGTCCGCGGTGCAGGCCTACGGACACCGGGGAAGACAGCGTGCCGGGTTCGATCACTTCGTTATGTCCCTCGCACCCTGCGAGGAGCAGTGTGGAGAGAAGTGCAAGCATCTGTCGCATGGTCTTTCCCTCCCTCCCGGTCCCTTGTTACGGGACGATTACGGGCCGTTCATCTCTCTCGGTTCCATCAGGCACTGCGGACATCTCCTTTCCCGGTCCTCTTCTCAGGCCGCACCGGCGGCGGCGAGTTTCATGACGGTGTTCCAGTTGCGCCCCGTTCCCTTTGTGTTGAGCGCCCTTTCGATGACCGGAAGCGTGAGCCGGGTTTTTGCGAACCCGTCGGGGTACGTGACGTACGCTTCTCTCCCCTCAGACCGCAGGGCTTCGGGTCCCGCATGGGATTTCTGCAGCGCCTTCACGTCCGCGGGAGCGGGCGCGCCCCTGAAGAACATGACGGCAAGGTGGCTGGGATCGCTTTTTGCCTCGCCGGGAAAGGGGTTGCGGGAAATGACCATCTGCAGCTCCTTCACGGTCCGGATGAACACCATCGTTTCGACCGAGAGGCGTTTTCTGATCTCCGACTCCAGCGATTGTTCGAGCTTTCCGATCGACTGCTGCTTCCCCCGGAATGCAAGATTGCCGCTCTGGAGCAGGGAATGCGGATCTTCGAAACCCATGCGCGACAGGAGTGCGCGGAGGTCCGCCATTGCGAGCTTCTTGTGCCCGCCGACGTTGACGCCGCGCAGCAACGCGATGTATGTCGTCATCGCACCGGGGTGTCGAACGTGACCGAAGGAGTGCTCCAATGGAGGATGGAGTTCATCTGTCAATCGACTTCATAGGAGAATTCGCTCATCCCCATGCACCCGAGGCCCATCCGGGAGACGATCGCGCCCTGTGAACCAAGCGTGACTTTTTCCATGACCGTCCCCCTGATAGTTATGTGAGGAGATAATATCGCTTTTCAGTGAAATGCGCAAAAGTCAAAGTCGTATCTGTACCCCTGCAGGAATCCGAAAGTCAATCCCGCCACCCCTCCCAGGAAAGCGCCGGTGAGAGTTGAGAATTCCCGAAGGCCGCCCATCTCCCCTCCGGATGATCGCGAGCCTTCTGCGAAGAACACCAGGCCTCCGGCCAATCCCCCTGTGAAAAATCCCAGTAGCCCGCCGTCATATCGGTTCGTGAGTTCGATCGTCCTGACGCATGCCGTTCGGAGCGTGCTGTCCCGTGCGCTCTCCAGATCATGAAAAAAGACGGAATCTGCGGAGATGTGGACATTGCCGGCGTCGATCCGTTCCCCCGTGTAGAGGAGCAGCGCCACCTCCTCTCCTGCAATTCTGCGCTGGACGTCGGCGCATGAAAGGATCGCTCTCGAGGGCTTTGCATCACAATCGACCGCGTAGTGTGATGTGCATCCCGCAAAGAAGACGATGCTAAGTGCAGCGAGAGTCCGAAAATGCTGCATGGACACCTGAGTCATCTGCTCCCCTGCGCGGGTTTTTGCGCTTCCCGTGTTGCCGCATCGGCTTTCAGGAGCGAGAGCGCATACCCTCCGACGATCCCGTTGACGGCGTCGATCGACACGTGAAGAATCTGGCCGGCGAGCAGGCCCCCGGTGAGGAGGAAGACCCCCCCGAATATCAATCCGATGATGCCGGTCTGAATCATTCCGTTCTTCCCCTGGTAAGCGTGTCCGCACCCGAATATGACGGCTCCCAGGAGGAGCCCTGCCCACACGGATCCCGTGCCGGCGGCAATCAGGTTCTGCAACCAGCCGCGGTAGAGAAGCTCTTCGCAGATCCCTGCTGTGAACGCAATGACGACAAAGACGGCAATCTCCGGCTTACTCTCGGGCAAAAAGTGCTTCAGTGCGCCGATCTCGGCTTCAAGCTTCTCCGGTGCCGAGCGGCGAATCTGTCTGAAGTTGAAGTATGCCATGACTGCGATGACGATCAGGAGCGCGAGTGTGACGGCAAGCGTCAGGCGCGCATCCCCCGCATATTCTCCCAGATCGACTAACGTGAGGGCGTGCCGGTCGGTGATCCAGAGGAGGGCGGCGACAAATGCCCACTCCGAGAGGATGATGCAGGCATAGACTTGCAGCTTCTTTATTCCCCCGTCTTTTGGCGCCCGTGACAGGAGTCTGCGGAGGAGCAAGATTCCCGCCGCAGGGAACGTCGCCGAGAGGATGATCGTGAATATCCATGCATCCGGAGAAGACCAGAGGTGTGACAGGACCGTGGGGTTCATGTCAGGGGACTCGATGATTCAGGTTAAGGGATGATTCACTGAATTGCCGCTGGATGCAGCTGGATTTCCAGTTCGATCTCATCTCTGATCGGTACGCTCTCAAGTCCGCTTTTGTCGTCGGACGGATGGTAAACTGCATTATTCCCCCGGTCAGGGTGCCTGGTGTGCCGCGGAATGGGCAAGTATGAACTCTGCGATCTCCTCGCTCGTGCCGTTTCCGACCCTGAGGGCGTCCGCCACCTCGATGACCGGCAATGCGCGGATTCCTTTCTTGATAAGCAGATCAGGTTTGAGCGTGACGTCGATCTCGGAGAGCTCGAATCCCATCTTCGCTTGAAGGTCTGTAAGCCTCTTTTTCACTATCGGGCAGAACGGGCACCCGAGCCCCGTGTACAGTACTACACTGGCTTTTGAACTCTTCGGGTTGTTCGCCGGCTTGTCCGCCACCGATCCGTACCCCATGAATTTTGCAAGAGAAGGGAAGTACTGCACGTAGAGCCACAGGAACAGGCCGACGAAAAAGACCCAGACCACGGCCTGCACCACGCTGCCACGAAACAGATAAAACGCCAACCCGATCAGAAGAACGATCCAGCTTCCGTACACAAACGAAATATGACATTGCTGCTTCATTGATTTCTCCCTGAGAGAGTGAGAACTGCACTACAAATCGAGGGGCTGAGCGTTCGTCTTCCTGACCCAGCGGGGAGCGGAATCGACGTTTTGCCTCAGCATCATGTTGAGCTGTGCGGCGTGATGCTGAACATGGCGCATGTTGTACAACAGCGTCTCCGCCACGCTGATGTCAAGCCACTCGAACCCGCATCGCCGGTACGCCCTCTCCGCTGTCATCGCCGCAATCGTTCTGCGGCACTTCTCCCGTCCGTGCACGAGGTACGTCTTCAACTCTTCTTTCGTATAGACGCGATTCGGCATCAACCCCCGCTCATCCATTTCGCCGAGCGTGAACGGGGCGGGAGGTGCGAAGCCTGCGTCAGTTTCGGAAAGGTACAGGTCGAGATAGAAGAGCGTATGAAACGCGGTGTACCAGAACTCCGGGACCTTCGAACGGTCTCCCCACAGTGAGGCGGGACAGGCGTCGATCGCGTTCTCGAGCATGTCGATGGACGCGCCGAATTGCTGCCAGATGATTGTCTTGAGAGTATTGTCCACGTGAAAGCCTCCCCGCTATGAAAGAGAAGACCTCCTTGCTCTCTCCGCGCGGGCGGATCGGTCAACGGAGGTCCTCTCAATGATCCTGATAGTATCAGAATTTAACTCCCGACCCTCCCAAACGCAAGCATCCTGAGGAAACGCACGAAAGAATCTATAAATCGGCGGAGATTGGAGCGGCGTCTATTTCAGGAACAGTCCGAGAAGCGACAGCAGCGCGCTGAGGATGTTGACTTGCGCTATGAAAATCCTCGCGTCCGTCCATCTGTCGCGCAGGGCGGCCTCGCGTGCCTGAATCAGCCCGTTCCTTTCGAATTCACTCATCCGGTAATTGCCGGTAAGACGCCAGACATCACTCTGTGACGGAGGTGACGACGCGAAAAAGCCGGGCCGGGGCGAAGGCATGAGAAGCTCGCGTAGAACGAGTTCCCTCAGCTCGGGATGACTCTTGAGAAGCGCGTTGATCGAATCCGCGGGATTTAGACCGTTCTCCTCCAGGGAGAGCATCCTGTCCAGAATCGTTTCCTGTTTCAGGAACTGTCCCCACTCGAAGGGATCCCGCGCCGGCCGTGCTGCCTGTGATACCCGGTGGACTTCCGTGGTGTCCGGTCTCCGTGACGTGTCCGGAATCGAAGAGAACCTCATCGTTTGGGGCGGCGGGTGCACGGCGAGCGTGACGAGCAATGCGAGATGGATCATGTCCGAGCCTGACAGAAGAACGCAGGTGTTCCCGGCACTCCTCTTCAGCGGGGTCGCCGGAAAGCCTTTCCGTACGCACCAATATACTCCGGAAACGGAGGGGTGTCAACCCGTATGTGGGAGAGATCCATCGCTGTCGCCGGAGGGGTTCCGGCCCCGTCCGTCGCGATCCGTAATCTTGACTTCAGACGCACGCTTCTCTATATTCCCGTCATACATTTCCCATCGGCGCTATCCCGCCGCGCGGCTTTACCCCTTGGCGCTTTGAATACGTCATCGATCATTTTTTGTCCACCTATGCAGCGGCCACGACCGATCATATTTCGCGGACTACTCGTCGCGGCTGCATTTCCTGTTGCGTTTCTGATCCTCTCTCTCCTGTCCCCCCTCCCCCCGCTGAAACCCTACTCGCTCGTCGTTGAAGATAGGAACGGCAGGTTCGTTCAGGCGTTTCTTGCTGCGGATGGCGTGTGGCGGCTGCGCACGTCGCCGGATGAGATCCCCCCCAGGCTGAAGGAAATACTGATCCGCCGCGAAGACAGGTGGTTTTATTATCACCCCGGCGTCAACCCCGTTGCGATCGTCCGTGCGATCATCCAGAATATACGCTCCGGGCGCCGCGTGTCCGGGGCGTCGACGATCACGATGCAGATCGCCCGCATGCTGCGGCCGGGGGAGCGCACGTACCTGAACAAAGCGATAGAGATCTTCAGGGCGCTGCAGATCGAGTCGCGGTACTCGAAGAAGGAAATCCTCGAGATCTATCTCTCGATTGCGCCGCTGGGAGGAAACGTCGAAGGGCTGAGGTCGGCTGCGCTCCTGTATTACGACACTCCTCTCGAGCGCCTCAATATTGCACAGCTTTTCGACCTGATCCTCATTCCCGGTGACCCGAACGGATTGCAGCCTGACCGGAAGGCGGGTCGATTGTTGAGTGAGCGCAGGCATCAGGCAGTGGAGTGGATCCATGCGGGGCTCCTGAGTGCGGAGGATTCTGTGGTCATCTGGAATACCCCCGCCCTTGCCCTTCGCCACTCTCTCCCGCGCTCGGCGCCTCACTTTGCGCTCCGGATAAAGGAACTCTCTCCCGGAGGGGGCGACGTGCGGACCTCGCTTGACCTCGGCGTCCAGCATACCGTGGAACAGCTACTTTCCAATCACCTCCGCCCGTGGAAGCAGCGCGGCGTCCGGAACAGCGCCGTGCTTGTCGTGGAGAACGGGACGCGTGAAATTCTGGCGTACGCCGGGTCCGAGGACTTCTCGGACGCAGCCGCCTCGGGGCAGGTTGATGCGGTGCGCGCCCTCCGGTCACCGGGCTCCACGCTCAAGCCGTTTTTGTACGCCATGCAGATGGACAGGGGGGAGCTCACGCCGCGAACGAGGCTCCTCGACACGCCGTACGATGCGGAGGGGTTCCTTGCCGAGAACTACGACGGGACCTACTCGGGCTACGTGTACGCCGATGACGCACTTCGCCGTTCTCTGAACGTTCCCATGGTGCGCATGCTGAAAAAGGCCGGGCTCCGCCGGTTTCTGGATTTCACAACCGCCGCAGGATTCGCCTCGCTCGGCGACCAGCGCGCGCGGCTCGGCCTGAGCATGATCCTCGGAGGTTGCGGCGTGACGCTCGAAGAACTCGTCTGCGCCTACGCGAGTTTCCCCGCCGGGGGAAAATACTCCCCGCTCAGTTTCCTCCATGACGGCCGGGTGAGCGACGCGGACGGCAGGCAGATCTTCTCCCCGTCGGCAGCCTGGATGGTGACGGAGATCCTGCGCGGCCTCGACCGCCCCGATCTGCCCAATAATTTCGAGTTCGCGCTCAACCTTCCCTCCGTTGCGTTCAAGACGGGTACAAGTTACGGGAGGCGCGACGCCTGGTCGGTGGGGTACTCCGCCGATTACACGGTGGGGGTCTGGATCGGCAACGTGGATCAGAAGGGAAACCCGGAGCTTGTCGGCGGAAAGACGGCGGCGCCCCTGCTCATCGATATCCTCAATTCGATATCACGGGGAAGCCAGAAGACGATACTCCCGCAGCCGAAGGACATCCGCGCGCGGCTGGTCTGCGCCAGGAGCGGTCTCGCTCCCGGGCCGAGGTGCGAGAACCTGATTGACGACGTCTGTTCGGAATCCCTCACGTCCCGGCGCGTCTGCGATGTCTGCCGGGAGGTCCTTGTGTCCCCCGACGGGCGGCTTTCCTACTGTCCGTCCTGCGTCGCCGATCATCCGTACAGGACGGTGACGGCGGCGGAATATCCTCCGGAGCTGCTCGATTTCTGGCGGAAATCGGGGACGCCGTACGACGCGGCGCCTCCGCACTATCCGCTTTGCTCCAGGCTGTATACCGGCGACGGCCCGTCAATCGTCAGCCCGTCGGACGACATGACGTACTTCTTTGTTGCAACGAAGCAGAGGCTCGTCCTCCAGGCGACGTCGGGAATCGATGTGCGCGAGCACGCCTGGTATGTGAACGATACGTATCTCGGCAAAAAAAGAGCCGGGGAGAAACTCTTCATTCCCATCGCAGCGGGGGAGCACACAGTAACATGCATCGACGACAGGGGGAGGGCAGCCTCCGTTCATATCAAAGTCAAATACGTCCTCTAACTCTTACCCGGAAGGGAACCGCAATGAAGTCACTGAATGCTCTCGTCCTGATCCTCCTCCTGGGGATCATTCTCGTATCCTGCGCCGGACCGGATTCCCAGGCGCTCCGCCTCACCTCGGAGCTCCCGTCGGGCGTCCTCCCCAGGGACGCGGTCATCACGCTCACGTTTTCGCGGGGCGTGGTTCCCCCGGACTCCGTCAACCTCTGGACGAGTACGCCGTACATCGACTTCACCCCTGCCGTTGCCGGGAAGTTCGTCTGGCAGGACACTTCGCGGCTCGTCTTCAGCCCCGATCAGCCGTTTGCCGGTGACGCGAAGTTCAGCGGTAGGGTGAACACCGCGCTCCTGAAAGGGATGGCCCGCGCGACGTCGTACAAAGGGGGAGATGAGTTCACGTTCTCGACCGCCAGGTTCACGCTCAAAACCGCCGAGTTCTTCTATGACAGGATCGGCGAGAAGCGGCAGGTCGGCATCAGGGCCAACCTGGAGTTCACGTACCTTGTCAATCCGCAGGACATCGCCTCGAGCATCAGGCTGACCGTCGATGACGTCCCAGGGCAGATTGCGCGCATCGTCACGCAGGAGAAAAACCGGGTCATCGCGCTTGAAGTCGCGACCGTGACGCAGCTCGAGAAGCCTCGCAACATCGCGATCACGTTCGACGAGAATCTCGTCTCCCCGGAGACGACGACCCGCATCTGGATGGAACGTCCGTTCACCTACCAGCTTCCACCGCTGGCCGAGCTGAAGATCTACGGCCATGAAGTCGGGTTTGACGGCGTGACGAGCTGGATCAAGGTCAGGACGTCACAGGAGGTCGATGCAGCGGTCGCGAAATCGAACATTGCGATAGACCCCGTCCGGGAGATTACCGTGACGGATGACGGAATGGGCTTTACGATAAAAGGAAAGTTCGAGCCGGGCACTGCGTTCAGGCTTCTCATAAAGAAGGGAATGGAGAGCGTCCTCGGCGGAAAGACGCAGAACGACTATCCGGCGGATATCGTGATCGGCAATATCGCCCCGTCGTTCCGTTTCAGCTCCTCCTCCGGCATCTACATGCTCATGGGCGGAAAGCGCACACTCGAGGTCAAAACGGTCAACATGCCCAAACTGTTCGTGAGGGTGAGCCAGGTGTTCCAGAACAACCTCGTGTTCTTCCTCGACGAGGGGCGGTCGTATGACTACGAGGAAGGCGATTACGGCGGCGACGACGATGACGGAGGAAACTGGCGGTCGAAATTCCGTTACTCTCTGGGAAACTACGGGCGGCAGCTCGCCGTCGACACGATCGTGACCGGGGGCGGATCCAACCAGGAGGCGACGTCGGGAATCGACCTGAATCCGTTCCTGAACAACGGGTACAAGGGCTTCTATCTCGTGGAGATCGCGAATCCCGCCGAGCCCTGGCGGACCACGTCGAAGCTCGTCTCGATATCCGATATGGGGCTGATCGTGAAACAGAGCCCCGACGAGGTGATGGTTTTCGTCGTGAGTCTCGTGACGAACCGGCCGGTGCCGGGTGCGCTCGTGACGCTCGTTTCCACGAATAACCAGGTCATCGCTTCCGGGAAATCCGGGAGCGACGGTGAAGTGAAGTTCAGCGATTACAGGAAGACGGCGAAGGATTTTGCCCTGAAGGTCGTGACGGCTGAAGCGGAGAACGACTTCAACTTCATCAATCTGGCGGATTATCGGGTCGAGAACTCCCGGTTCGACGTCGGAGGGAAACGGGACGCGCAGGGGGTATACGACGCGTTTCTGTACGGGGACCGGAACATCTATCGCCCCGGCGAGAAGATCATCGCTTCCGGGATCGTGCGCAATCTGAATGAAGCGCTCCCCGCCGGCATGCCGGTCAGGGTGAAGATCTACAGCCCGCAGGGGACGGTGGTGTCGGAACAGCAGTATTCGCTCACCGATGAGGGTTCGTTTGAGACGTCCTACCAGACACAGTCGACAGCCGCCACCGGCGAATACCGGCTCGAGCTCTACACGGGGAACAACACGTTTCTCTCGAGCTACAAGGTGAGCGTGGAGGACTTTGTCCCCGACAGGCTCCGCCTCACGCTTGCCGCGTCGCAGGAGAGCGCGCGCCCCGGCGAAACGATACGCTACAGCCTGCTGGCGGTGAATTTCTTCGGCCCCCCCGCGGCCGGGAGGAACTGGGAATTCGAAGGGTCGTTCGACGTCATTCCCTATGTCTCGAAGCGTTTCCCCGCGTTCCGGTTCTACGATGACGCGGCAAAGAATTACTCGGCCAACCCCGGGGTGGTCACGGGGAAGACCGATGAGCAGGGGAAAGCCGAAATTGAATTCGCGATGCCGTCGGACCTCACGTCGAGCGGGCTCCTGCGGGGGAAGGGGCGCGTTGCCGTCTTCGACGAGTCGGGCCGCCCCGTCTACCAGCTTGCCCAGACGATCGTGTATCCGAAGGACTATTTCATCGGTGTACGGAATCTGGGGGCGTATTATGTCAGCCCGAATACCCCGCAGAAGGTGGAGATTGTCGCGGTGGATCCCGCCGACAAACCGGTCGCGGGTTTTCCCGCGAAGATCGAGCTGATCCGTCACGAATGGCACTCCGTCCTCCGCCAGCATGAAGGGACGAACACGCTCCGGTACGTTTCGGAACGGATCGAGATCGTCGAGAAGACCGATCATGTCAGGCTTCCCGATACTTCCTACGTGTACACGTACATGACCCCCCGCTCGGGTGATTACGTCATCCGCGTGTCAAAGGACGGGGACGCGGGATACAATCAATTCTCGTTCTATTCCTACAGCTGGGGAACGACGGATGTGACGTCGTTTGAGGTGAACCCTGAAGCCCGCGTGGATATCGTGTTCGAC
Source organism: Ignavibacteriota bacterium (assembly GCA_003157485.1). GTDB lineage: Bacteria > Bacteroidota > Ignavibacteria > UBA10030 > UBA6906 > Fen-1273. Next base: position 28,235 of record PMJQ01000185.1, on the reverse strand, counting down.
AAACCCGTCTACGCTCCGGGGGAGAAGGCGCGTGTGCTCTTCCAGACGCCGTTCAGCGGGCGGATGCTTGTCACCGTCGAACGCAACAGGGAGTTCAGCTACAGGTACCTCGACGTGACGAACAACGCCGCGTCGATGGACCTGACGGTGGACGAAAAGTTCCTTCCGAATGCGTACGTCACCGCCGTTCTTTTCCGCCGGATCAAGGATGAGGATATTCCCCTCCTTGCCGGTCACGGGTTCGCGCCGCTCTTTGTGGAACGAAAGTCGAACCGGCTTGACGTCGCGATCAAAGCGCCCGAGAGGATACGCCCCCGCGGGAAGCAGAAGATCACCGTTGTCGCCGGGGGCGAAAAGAACGTGTACGTCACGCTTGCCGCGGTCGACGAGGGAATCTGCCAGGTAAAGAACTACAAAACGCCCGATCCGTACGGGTATTTTTACGCGCGGAAGACGCTCGAGACGGAGACGTTTGACTTCTTCAAGCACCTGATCCCGGAGGCGAAGCTTGCCAAAGCGAGCAGCACGGGGGGAAGCGAAGCGGAGATGGCAAAGCGGGCGAACCCGCTCGGCGTCCAGCGTTTCAAGCCGCTCGCGCTCTGGTCCGGCATGCTGAAAACGAACGGAAACGGCGAAGCGGAGGTGACTCTCGATATTCCGGAGTTCAACGGCGAACTCCGTCTCATGGCTCTTGCATACAAGGGTGACCGGTTCGGTTCCGCCCAGGTTCCGATGAAGGTCTCGGATCCCGTTGTGATCACGCCGGCGCTTCCCCGGTTCCTCAGCCCCGGCGATTCGATCGTCTTGCCGGTGACGGCGTTCAACACGACGGGAAAGCCGGTCACGCTTGAATTCTCCCTCCAGACCGAGGGTCCCGTGACGGCGGTATCGAAAGGGGCGTCTCTCGACGTCGGTGCCAACCAGGAACGGTTCACGAACCTGGCCCTCCGCGGTGCCGCACAGGTAGGGAAGGCCACGGTCAGAGTGAAGACGGATGCGTTCGGCGAGACGCTGACGTCGTCGACGGATCTTCCGGTGCGGCCCGCCGCCCCGTTCTCGTCGGATGCGGTGACGGGGATTGTGGACGGGGGAAAGTCCGTTTCTCACGATATCCCCGATGCCTATCTCTCGTACGGCCGCAGGGCGTACGTGACGCTCAGCCCTTATCCCGTGGCGAATTTCGCGAAGGAGCTTGCCTACCTGATAGGCTACCCGCACGGCTGCCTGGAGCAGACGGTATCGAAGGCGTTTCCCCAGATCTACCTGCGTGACATCGCCATGATACTCGCGCCGTCGACGCTCAACACGGGAAGCCCGATCTATTATGTCAATGAAGCGATAACCAAGATCACTTCGATGCAGCTCTACGACGGCTCATTTTCCTACTGGCCGGGGGAGACGGCGACGAACCGGTGGGCGACTGTCTACGCCACCCATTTCCTCCTTGAATCGCGCAAAGCGGGGTTCTCGGTCTCCGAACAGACCCTGAAATCGGCTCTTGCGGCGGTGGCCGGTATCGCGCGGAGCAAGCTGACGGAGGACTACTATTCTTTCTCGAACAATCAGACGACGGTGCGCCGGATCGCCGACAAGAGCACGGTGTATGCCCTGTATGTCCTGGCGGTCGGAGGGGCGCCGGAGAAAGCGGTGATGGATTTCTACAGGGGGGAGAAGGCCCTCCTGACGACGGACACAAAATACCTCCTCGCCGGCGCATACGCGATTGCGGGCGACAGGGGGGCGTACAATGAAATCCTTCCGTCACAGTTCTCGCCCGAAGAGGCGGTCCGTGAATCCGGCTGGAATTTCGACTCCCCCATCAGGGCGAACGCGCTCATGCTGAACGTGCTTCTCGAGACCGATCTCAACAATCCGAACATTCCGCGCCTCATGGAGTACCTCTCGTCGCATTACCACAGCGGATGGTGGTACAGCACGCAGGATGACGCGTTCACGCTCCTTGCCTTCGGGAAGGCCGCCCGGATGGCGACGGCGACAAAGGTCGAAGGAACCGTCAGCGTCGGCGGCAAGGAGTACTCCTACAAAGGAGGAAATCAGAAGATCGACATCGAGCCCTTCGGCAAGAATGTGACGATTGCGATGAGGGGCGACGGAAGGATCTACTATTCTCTCGTGACGGAGGGGATCCGCTCGGACGGCGCGGTGAAGATTGAAGATAAGAATCTGCAGGTGCGCCGGGAGCTCCTGGACAGGAACGGGAACCCGGTGAACCCGGGCGGCGTCAGGCAGAATGATCTCATCGTTGTGCGCATCACGCTGACCTCCTCGGTGAGTGGCATCGACAATATTGCAATCACTGACCTTCTTCCCGCGGGGTTCGAAATCGAAAACCCGCGCATCACGGAGGCGACGAATTACGCCTTCATCAAGAACCCGGCGACAGCGGACTACATGGACATTCGCGACGACCGGATAAACTTGTACGCCGGATTCAGGGGCGGCACGAGGCAGATGCAGTTCTATTATGCCGTCCGCGCGGTGACCCAGGGCTCGTTCCAGTACGCCCCTATCGTGGCGGAGGCGATGTACAACGCAGACTATCGTTCCGCAAGCGGGGGGGGGCGTCTCCGGGTGGGGAAATAGTGGGTTTTTCACGCGAGTGTTGTATATTCTACCGTGACGGGTCGGGGCGCGCGCTCGGCGCTCCGCCGAAACAACCCGGCGATTCGACTCGTCTACAATTGGGGTGATTGAACGAAACTGACACTCGAGACCTGGCGCCTCGTGATCACAGCGATTGCATCCGCGTCCTCTCTGGCTGCGTCATTGAACGCCCAGCCTTCCAACGTAGTGACAGAAAGGAACCCTGTGCGCTTTTCCTTCACGGTGCTTCTCGTTCTCGCGTCGCTCCAGCTTGGGGCGGCGAACATACTGATGAGGCCGTACCTGCAGGCGCTCACCCCGACGAGTGTCGAAGTCCTTGTCGAGTCCGACGTGCCGGGGACGATTACCGTGCAATACGGGACGACGCCTGACTGCGGGCTCACGGCGAAGACGGAGAGCGTCGCGCTCACGACCGCCTCTCCGGTCACGTACGTTCACCGCATCCCGCTCCGGGGCCTCGCTCCCGGGACGGAATACTACTACAGGGCGGGGGAGGGTGACGCGTTCACGCTCCTGTCGCAGTTCCGGACCGGCGTGCTTCCCGGCACCCCGTTCCGGTTCACCTGGGTGGCCGATGACCGGGACGGCCCCGATGTTTTCGACAGCGTCATGGTCCGTGCTGCCGCGGCGCACCCGCTCATGGGCCTTTTCGGCGGCGATCTCTGTGTCAGGCCCGGGTATGCGGCATGGAAGAGCGGATTCTTCCGCCCTCCCCAGGTGGATTTCGGCGCATCGGTCCCCTGGGTCAACACCCCCGGGAACCACGAAAAGTGGACGACGAACACACAGGCATTCACGCACGGTCCCGCGGAGTCCGCCACGCAGGAGTATTTTTCGTTCGACTGCGGCGATCTGCACGTCCTCGTTCTCAACACGGAGATCCCGGTGGGATCCGGCTCCCCGCAGTACGCCTTTGCCGAATCGGACCTGCGCGGATCAAACCGCATCTGGAAGGCCGTCATGCTCCACAAGCCCGGCTACTGTGCGGGAGGGCACGGGGAGGACTCCTCCGTCATCGCGCTCACGTCCGGCGTTTTTGAAAAGTCGGGCGTTGATATCGTTCTCTCCGGACATTCGCATTTCTACCAGCACAACGTCGTGAACGGCATCCATCACATGGTCATCGGTTCGGCGGGAGCCCCGCTGTACGACACGGCGCGCGCATGGTACACGCAGAAAACCCTGAAAGAATACAACTGGGCGGTTGCCGATGTGACCCCTTCTTCGCTCAGTCTGTTTGTTTACAACGAGCACGGGGTGCCTCTTGACACGCTCATTCTGAATAAATAACAAACCTCACCCGACAATGGACACGACAACGACACAGCGGCCGATGCATACCTCGAGGATCTTCTGGGGAACACTCTGGATCGTCGCGGGTATACTCATTCTTCTTGCGAAGCTCGACGTCATGACGTTTCAGATCGGAACCCTCTGGAAGTTCTGGCCCCTCGTCTTCGTCCTCTGGGGAATAAGCGTCCTCACGGGAGCGAAATCGGTCCGTGCGCTCCTTGCCGTCCTGGCGGCGGTTCTCCTGGCCCTGATCATCTACGGGGTATGGGAGGAGTGGGGATACGGGGGTGAGCCCCGCGAGATGACGAGCCAGACGTTTCTGGAACGGTACGATCCGGCGCTCCACCGCGCGTCGCTCAGATTTGTCTCGGGTGCGGGGACGTTCACCCTTCGTGACACGTGTGCGGATCTCTTCCGGGCGGAGACGTGGTCGGACTACGGGAAATACGACATCGATAGCAGGACGGAGAACGACGGGAAGGACCTGACGTTCCGCATGGAAAACCGTCATATTTCGCTCAGGGCGGGTGGACGAAACACGGTGACGATGAAGCTCCATCCGGGTCCCGCGTGGTCGCTGAATCTCGAGCTGGGTGCCGCAAAGCTCGACGCCGACCTCTCCTCGTTTGACGCGGAGAACGTCGACATCAGGACGGGAGCGGCGGATGTCCGGTTGCGGCTGGGGGACAGGGCGGACGATTGCCGCGTGAGGATCCAGGCGGGCGTCTCTTCGATAAGCGTCGCGGTGCCCGAATCCGCGGGCTGCGAAATCACATCGGAAAGCGGGCTCACGTCGAAGAGCTTCAGCGGGTTCGATGATCGGGGGGACGGGGAGTTCAGGACGGCGAATTTTGACGCGGCGGCGAAGAGGATTCACCTGAGCTTCAAGGCGGGCGTGTCCAGCCTCAAAGTCGTACGCTACTGAACGGTGCCCCGATGCTCATTTCCGTGAAACACAGGCTCTTCCTCTGGGTGCCGTCACTGATGTTCGTCGCCATGGTTCTGGGCCGGTTTGACCCGACGGCAACCGGCCTTGTCTACCGCGTGATGGAAAACGGGTGCGTCTCGAGCTTCTTCCTTCTTATCGCCGACTCGTTCCTCAGCGTTGCCGAGACGAAGGCGACGAGGACGGGGATCATCATGTGGGTGCTCGCCCTTGTCGCGCTCTTCGCGTTGAAACAGGTCCCGATACTCGTCATCCATATCGCGTAGACCTGCGGGGCCCGCTCTTACTCTCCGCTCCTGTGGAGTTCCTCGAATTCCCCGGTCCTCCGGTTCTTCCGCACGTTGTCGCACGGGAAGCACCGCCCGTTCATCGCGATGTACACCCCGTGGGGGAGCGTCTGGACGAACGCGAGGGCGCTCCCCAGGTTGAAGAGGCCGTCGGAGCTCCCGAATTTGTACGGGATCATCGCACCCGTCAGCACGATCGTTTTCCCCTTCACTTTTTCCCCGAGCACGCGCGCCGTAACCTCCATGGTGTCCGTGCCGTGCGTGATCACGATCCGCTCCTCGGGGGTTTTCAGGCACTGCTTCGTGATGATCTCGAGATCCGCGTCCGTCATCTCGAGGCTGTCCACCATCATGAGCGTCCGCATGGCGACGTTCGCCTTGCAGCGGCCCAGCGCGAGCATTTCGTGGAGGTGGGTGTCCTTGAAATAGAGCTTGCCGTCGATCTCGTTGTATTCCTTGTCGAACGTTCCGCCGGTCACAAAAATCCGTATGGACATTTCNNGCCTATGCCATTTCGAGGATCCTGCCGTAGATCACCTCGAATGTGAAGCTTTTCGCCTTGCTTCGCGTCTCGATGTACTGCGAGAGCTTGTCGAGCCGGCTGGGGATCGTCATGATTTTTTCCTGGGCCTTCCGGCCGATCTCGTTCAGGTACGTCATCACGTCGATGTTCCAGTTGTGTATCAGATTCTCGATGATCGCCTTGTAGTCCCGCGGTCCGTAGATCCCCGCGCGCCGGATAACGTCGGCATAGTCGTTGAAGTTCGAGATGGAGATCCCCGGCATGTCGATGGCGGGCATGATCGAGGAGGCGGCCTCGAGCGCCTGGTTGGGGTCGCGCGCGAGGATCTCGCGGAATACGTTCATGTAAAATGCGTAATGCCGCGATTCGTCCTGGGCGATCTTCTGCGTGACCGCAACGAGGAGGGGCTCCCGCCCCTCGGCGAGTCTACCCGTGTTGAGGTGCGAGATCTGCGTCGCGCGCTCCTGGCACGTCGTGTAGATGAAGAGCTTGTACGGATCCCCCGCCCACTGCGGAGAGAAGCCGTTCCGGATGTATTTGAACTGAAGCTCTTCGAGCGCGGAGAAATTCAGAAACCGCGCGTCGCGCGCGTAGTCCCTGAGGATGTTGCCGTGGCGGTCTTCCTCTGCCGTCCAGAGCCTGTTCCAGAGAGCCCAGAACGTCTGGGTCCCCAGCGCTTCCGCGATCAGGCGGTGAAAGTGGGGGAGTCCTTCTTCGGTGAGGATGTTGATCGTGAACGCGACGCGGGCGGAATCGGGGAGTCCCCGTGCCCTGTCGCGAAGTTCGGTGATGACCGCGTCGTTCAGGTCATCGGGGTTTGCGGGAAGGAACTCGGACGGATACCAGAGATCTCTTTTCTCTTCGTGCTTCGCCATGAACTGGCGGACGGTATCCTCGAGATCGGCGAGCACCTCGAGCTTGGAAGACAATGCGGAACTCCTGGAATCGAGGGGGCTCATGAACGTCTTCCTTGTCATATCGAAGAACTGAAAAAAAACCGCATCCTCCCCGCGCTGGAGAGGATGCGGACATCATGGTACCAAATGTTCCCTTAGACCTTCGTGACGTTGGCTGCCTGGAGACCCTTCGGTCCGCGTTCGACCTCGAACTCGACGGTGTCGCCTTCGTTCAGAGTTTTGTAGCCTTCGCCGTTGATCGCCTTGAAGTGCACGAACACATCTTCACCACCTGGGCGGGAGATGAAGCCGTACCCTTTAGCGCTGTTGAACCACTTGACTGTTCCCTTCTCCATGGAACAAATCCCTTTCTGTGAATATATTAGTGGATTGTGTACATCGTCTCGGTCGGCCTGGCTCTTCAGGGCAAAAAAAAATCGCACTCAATGGCCAACTCCCTTCACCATTGTCTGCGATCCGACTGCTGGCGACTCTCACCTTAACAGGCTAAAGCGGTACATCAGCAAGCTCTTGATGGCGCAAGAACGGTGTACGCTAGATTTGCCTCATAAACCTACAAACCCCGTTTGAGAATTGCAAGCCTTTTTTGCCGATTTTAACCGAAATCTGCGATGTCATTCATTTTCTTGGATTTGCGGGGATTCTGCCCGCTCTTTGAACCCCTTTCTCATCCATCTTGAGGCCATGAGGAGTCCCAGGGGGGTCATCATCGCGATGACGCCGTAAATGAACCACATGGTTCCCGTGTGCATCTGTTCCGGGGGCACCCCCGCGGGACAGTAGTGCATGAGGAACCAGCCGCTGTACAGGCTCGTGATGACCTTCGTCAGGAACCAGGGGAATTGGCCTATACCCATGTATATCCCGGTCATGCTCTTCGGAGCGATTTCTGCGACCCACTGAAGAAACCTGGCGGACCATGTGGCTTCTCCGAGCGTCGCGAGTATCAGGTAGGCGAAGAGCCCGACGATGTTCGGCCCGAGTGCGAGTATGAACGTCGGCGCGCCCATGACGAACGTGCCGACGATCATCATCGTGTACGTGTTTTTCTTGAACGTCAGCGCGGTAACGACGGGGGTGAGGACGAATATCAGGAGGGGGCTGAAGTTGACGAAGAACTCGTAATTGTCGCTCACGACCCCGGTGAAGGCACGGCTGCAGTACTGGGGGAGCGTCAGCCAGTTGTGCGCGAAGAGCGTCTGGACCGGTATCAGGATGAATATGAAGAACATGAACCGGGAATCACGGACGGGAAAATTCCGGAGATAGAAGAGGATCTGTTCCTTCATCGGCTTTTTTTCTTCGGGAACCGTCTTCTCCTTCCGCTCCGCTTCGGCGTCCGCCGTCGCCTTTGCGATTGCCTTGCGCGTGAGGAACACCGCGATGACGGCCATCCCTGCCACGGTCAGTGCAACGTAGACCCAGAAGACCCCCGTGATCCCGTACGCCCTCCGCACGGGAGGCGAGAGGAGCCCGGGGAGGAACCCTCCCAGGTTCATGATCGCGTAGAGCATCGCATACCCCATCGCCGCGGTCTTCTCGGAGGTGAACTGCCGGACCGCGGCGTAGCATGCGGGCTGATAGATGCCGTACCCGAAAATGATCCCCAGGAGGCCCCCCATCGCCATCCAGTGGGAGGAGGACCAGAGCCCCTTCGTCCCGAGATCGGGGCTCAGTGTGAGGAGCGTGCGGCCGACGAGCATCAATCCGAGAGAGATGAGGAGCGATCGCCGCGGCCCGAAGAGATCGACAGTCGCTCCCATGAAGAGCATCCCGAGCGTGATCCCCGCCGTCAGGAACCCGACCATCTGCCCGGCGCTGATGTCGTCGAGTCCGATATAGTCGTTGAAGAATATCGCGAGAAGCCCGACAACGCCGAAATAGGTCAGGCCTTCAAGGAGATACGAGAGGTTGATTCCCCAGAGCGCCTGCGACGCGTGGAAGAGGTCGATAAAGGGTTGCGTAATCTCCCTGATCGTCTGCCGGGCGATGGAGAGGGTCTCGCCCGCCGGGGCCGGAGCTGGATCCTGCATTTGTGGGTTCCCCTTATTTTCTGACGCGCCTGATGATTGTCTTCATGTTGAGCCCGAGCATCTTCTTCTTCTCTTCGAACGTGCAGTGCGAGTACACCATCCAGCCGAATTGCGGGATGGGGTCGCGCATCGGCTGGTCCGTCCCGAAGAGGACACGGTCCGCCCCGACGTGTGCAACCATGTATTCGATGACCTGGTATGTCACGGAGGTGAGCGTGATCTCCAGGTACACGTTCGGGTTCGCGAGCGCGATTTCGATCGCGAGCCGTGCGTCCTTGAACGACCCTCCCGAATGCGCCATGATGAACGCGACGTTGGGATAGCGGGGGGCGAGATCCATCATTTCCGGCACGATGTTCGGCGAGGGATGGATGAGCGCGTACGCGTTCATCCTGTTGCCGTACTCAAACCACGGTTCCCACAGTTTGTCGTTGTACGGGATGAATGTGCGCGGGTTGTACGCTTTGATTCCCTCCATCCCGTAGGTGACGTGGACCTTCTTCAGCTCCCTCGGCCAGTCCTTCACGTACTGGGGCTGGAGGGCTGCGTACCCGTGGTAGAACCGGGGATAGGCCTTCATCGCCTCGTGGACGATCTTGTTCCCCTCATCGTAATCCGTCCAGACCGCGAGGAAACCGCTGATGCACGCCGCGTCCATCCCCATCACCTTCGCGCGCCCGACTATGCCCTTATCATCGCCGTAAGGAATGTGGATGAATCCCGTCCCGCCGGCATCCCTGTGCATCAGGTGTGCGTGTGAATCGATGACGAGTATGTCCTTCAGGGGCTTCCCTTCTTTCGCGAGCCTGAGTATCGGATCGCCTCTCTTCGATGCCCGGTAGGGGGGAGGAAGCTCGTCGATCCCCGAGAGCCGTGCGATGTTCAGGCCGGCGACGCTTGCTTTCTCTTCGTTGCCGAGCGTGCAGTAATCGACGAACGACCTGGCTGCCCCGGGGGATTTCTCGAGAGCGCCCGTGCCGAAGAGGATCCTGCCTGCCCCGAACCACTCCGCGAAGACCTCCATGGCGCGGTTCCCCTGGTGCGCGGAGAGCTCGATGTGGAGATTCCGATGCTTTGTCATGAGCCAGTGGATGAAACGCGTGGCGTCCCAGCGTCCTCCCTGGAGGAGCACGTTCAGCCTTGGAAACCGGGTGAGGACTGCGTCGAGTTCGCTCACGAGGACCTGGTTTGTCGGCTCGAGGACGTCATTGCCGTACAGGTGTCCCCCCTCGACCATGAGCAGTATTCCCTCGTCCTCGAGTGCGCTCAGAAGTTCCCCGCAGAAATCAACGTGGAACGGAAAGCGGTGCGACCGGGGGCACATCCGCACGGCTTTGATGTTGTTGTCGCGGAGTTCCGTGAGGAGATCCCGCGGCGGGGGGAATTCCCCCGTCTGGTGGGGCATGACGGCCCAGACGCCGAAGAGGCGCGGGCTTTTCTTCAACTCCCTCGCGAGCATCCTGTTGCCGTAGAGCGGGTCGTACTCTTTCGCCGCCGAGTGCGTGATGAGCGCGCCGTGAATCCCGGCCCATTCCATTTCATCAAGAAGCACTTCGGTTTCGTACTGCGCCTCAACGTCCTTCGGACCCCTTTTTCCCACGTACGCGTAGGAATCGATGTAGATGCGATCGCTCATGTCGTCCCCGGGATGGAAATGTCCCGCCTGTGCATATGATGAAACGGTTTCTGTATATTCAGGTCACGAAAGGAAGGGATATATGCAAACAGAATCAACCCTGCGCCGGTCATCAGGTGAAACGGCACGAAGGCTTCTCCTCGTGCCGGTGCTTCTCTTTGCTGCCTCGTGTGCTTCTCATCTCGCGCCTGCGCAGGACGGGGCGCATCCCCGGCTCCTGACTAGTGCGGCCGGGATCGACAGCGCAAAAAAGTGGATCACGGAGTATCCGTGGTACCGGAGCATCGTCACGGAGCATAAGAACGAAATCGACGCGTTCATCGCGCACGGGCCCGTCTACGTCTCGCCGATAAAGCAGTCATACGTCTATCAGATGTACACGTGCCCGAACCACGGCATAGAGTTGCTGTATGAGCAGTTCCGTCCGTTCTCGCATCGCTGTCCCGCCGACACGAGTGAAGTGTATTCCAGGGGGAAGTACGACATGGCATGGGCGGGGTGGTATAACAGGCTGCTCGGCACCGATCTTGTCTGGATGGGCATACTCTACAATATTTACGGGGACGAGAAGTATGCCGTTGCTGGGCGCGCCATTCTGACGAACTTTGCGGATCTCTACCTCTCCTATACGACCGATAACACGATACTCGGACCCGCACACGTATTTTTCGGCACGCTCTCCGAATCATTCTGGGGAGTCGACATGGCCTGCGGGTATGATCTCCTCTATAATTACCGCGGGTTCACCGCGGCCGATCGGAAGTCGCTGAAGGAAAAGCTCTTTTACCCGCTTGCTGCGATCACACAGAAATTTCCCGAGACCGCCTCCAACCGCCAGCTCTGGTACAATAACGTCTCCGCCGCCGTCGGATTTCTGTACGGCGACAGTGCGTTGATTGACTTTGCGATAAAGGGGAGATATGGTTTCCGCTGGCAGATCGGCTCCGCGCTTCCCGGGAGCGGATTCTGGCCGGAGTGGTCGGGGTATCACTTCGTCGCTCTTCGCGGGATGATCTGTCTTGCAGAGATGGCGCGTCACAACGGCTACGATCTCTATCATATGGAGGTCGCAGGGCGTACGATGAAGAGCATGTTTGATGCGCCGTTTCTCCTCGCGCAGCCGAATTTCGAGTTCCCGCGGAGCAAAGACAGCGGAGGGGGGTCTCTGCTGGAATACGCGCCGTTGTATGAAGTGGGCTACGCGGTATACCGCGACAGGAAGTACGCGAGCCTCCTCAACATGACGTACCTCAGGCGGGGAACGCAGGTTGTTGGCGAGACCTCCGCGCTGGGGAAAGCCCCCGAACCCGTTTCGATGTTCGATATCGATCCCGACATTCCGCGGGATTCAGTGCCAGTGTACACCGAGGGGAGCGTCAATCTTGCGGGGAATGGATTCGCGATACTGAGGGACAGCACGCTCCGGACATACCTGTACCTGGATTATGGAATACTGGGGGGCGAGCACGGGCACCCGGACCGGCTCCAGATGGGATACTACGCGGGGGGAAGAAACTGGATCGTCGACCCCCTGAACGAATCGTACATGTACCCGAGTCTCCAGCTCTGGTACAGGCGGTCGATCGCTCACAACACGCTTGTCGTCGATCAGACCGACCAGGCCTGGACAAACGGGTACGGGAATTTTTTCGGCGCGCTCCCTTCGTTCCAGGTCGCATCGGGCGGGTCGACGACCGAGTATCGCGGCGTCAAACTCACGCGAACTCTCATACAGGTTGGCGATTATTTTCTGGATCTTTTTGATGCCGGGTCTCCCGACGTTCACACGTATGATCTCCCCCTCCACAGCTTCGGGGCTCTCACGCTCGACGGACTGGACATGGAGCGCCAGCCTGTCGACCTGTTCGGACACAGGCCCGGCATACCGGGATACGATCAGTTCACCGACATAGATAAATGTGAAACCGACAGCTCGTTCCGCGGGGTCTTTACGGACAGAGGTGACCGGCTGTCTGTCCGCGTCATTGGAGAGCCCGGAACTCAGGTCATCAGGGCGTTGACCCCCCCGATGGGGGGGTTCTACAAACAGATGGGCGCGGATCGTGTTCCGGTGCCGGTTCTCATTACACGGCGGATCTGCCGCGCGACGAGGTTCGCCAGCCTCATACAGACCGTCGGAAACGATGCGCCGGTAACGTCGTTCAGGAAGGGGCCGGAGCCGAATTCGTATATCGTCGAGCGCGGCAATGAGAAAGACGTTGTCCGCGCCGACGTTGGCAATTCGGTCTACTCTATCGTAAGAGAGAAGAACGGTATTCCCGCTTTTACCGCCGCTTACAACACATCGGGCATCGGGAAAGTTGAAGATTCCCCGTTCAATTCTCTGCGTAAATTCAATTCATTCCAGTGCACGAATAAGGGTCGGACAACTTCAATCCTGCTCGACGACGGCGGGTTCGGCGGTGCCGTCAATGATGCCGACCTGGCGCTCATGGTATTTGCGCCTAACACGGACTCGGTTTTGGTTAATGGGATGCCGCGTCACTTCAAAAGAATCAGAGATTATGTCGATATCGGAAGTGGTTTCCAATCCACGACTTCGAGTTTCAGCGATCCCTTGAAGAATTGGGAAGCAGTCCATCTCTCAGACAGTGCCCTTTTCCTCGGAATGAAAAAATCCTTCAGTGTCTCCTTCTTATATGCGAACGGGATTTCAGAGGGAGGTGTCACTGCTTCGCTCACTTCTGATTGGGAGGAACGGCTCCAGAGTCAGAATACATGGTGGGGTGGGATAGTGAATCTCGTTCCGAGCAACAAGGGGCCGGTAGAGCGGCGGACACTTCCCTCCGGATATCGGAGGGATGCATCGTGGATTGATGGGATCGTGTCAGAATCCGGGTCGGGGGCCCGGGGGGGATCCAGGACCTTTCAGTTCAGCCTTGATGTTCCCTCCGATGCTTTCCCGGGCAGCTACGCTGCGCTCTTCTCACGTGGGAAAGATACAGTTCGCGAGTCGTTCGTTGTCCGTCCTCCGGTGACGGCGACGCTCTCTCTTCCGAACGACAGGAAAGAGTCGCTTTGTGTCGAATTCAAAAATGAGACACCCGACTCGATCTCCGTGTCAGCGCAGATCAAAGCTGATCCATCCTGGAAGGCGCCCGGGATCACGAGCCGAACACGCGGCCGCAATCCGCTCCCCGTTCCTGTCAGGACCCCGGAGCTGGAAGTCACACTCAAGCCGCTTGAATCGAAGCGTGTGCAACTCCCTCTGCAGCTATCCGGATATACGAAGGAGAACCAGCTCTATCCCGTCGGGCTCGCCCTGAAATCAGGAGGATTCACTTCAGAAATCACGCACGATTTCTACGTCGGCGTCTCTCATTTTGCGAAAACTCCTCCTTCACTTGACGGCTCCTGGAACGGCTGGAATTGCGATGACCCGATGACAATCGACCGCCCCTCGCAGATCGGGAGGCTCCTCTTCGGCAATCAACCCTGGCACGGGGTAAATGACCTCTCTGCGCGGATATATGCGATGTACGACCGCGCGTACCTCTACGTTGGTGCCGATGTGACCGACGACAGCGTCGTGTCGCACTGGGATTTTCCGCGCATGGGATATCCGTGGGATACGGACTGCATGGAGGTCGTCATCGACGCACGTGATAACTCTCTCCAGGGGTGCGATCCTCCCACACCCGGGACGTACAGGCACCTGTGCCTCCCGGAATATCGGCAGACCGATTTCTCTTCGATTGCGTGGCAGGGTGCCGGCGCACCCGACCTCCCGAAACCGAACCTCATCCCGGGAGGCGAGACGTATTTCCACCGTGTGAAAGGGGGCTACACAATCATCGCCAGGTTCCCGCTCGCCGGAATTCCGGGGATAATGGCAAAGCCCGGTTACAAGATAGGATTTGACGTCGCCATCAACGACAACGATGGCACGAGCTTCAGGAAGAATCAGCACATCTGGGCCGGGTACCTGCAGAACCAGTCCTGGTGGGATCTTTCCACGATCGGCGCGCTCGTGTTCGGTCCGGATAATTGATCCGGTGAATCGATCCTTGCCTTTCAGTCGTCTCTGCGATATTTTTCCGGCCATGAAGCGTCCGCGTATACTCGTATTGGCGTTCCTGTGCGGCCGCACCCCCCGTCTGATACTCAAACCAGCGGAGCGGCAATGGGCTTCTCAACGCTCGATTTCGCCATCGTCATTGTGTACCTCGCCGGCGTCACCGTCGCGGGGGTGATGATCGCGGGGAGGCAGAAGGATGCGCGCGATTATTTTCTCGCCGGCAAGCGGATGTCCTGGTGGTCCGTGGGCTTTTCGATCGTTGCAAGCGAGACGAGCGCGCTGACGTTCATAAGCATCCCGGGGCTTGCCTTCGCCTCGGACATGCATTTCCTTCAGCTTGTCTTCGGTTACTTCGCCGGGAGGCTGATCGTCAGCGTGCTGTTCATTCCCGCCTACTACAGGGGGGATCTTGACACGGCGTATGACTTCATCGGGCGTCGTTTCGGGCTTCCCCTGCGCAGGTTCACCTCGTCCGTATTCATCGTCACCCGTCTCCTCGCCTCGGGTGTCCGTCTCTTCGCCACCGCGATCCCCGTCCACCTCATCACCGGCCTCGGCTACGGGGAGAGCATCGTTCTGATCGGGGCATTCACGCTGATCTACACGCTTGCAGGCGGACTGAAGGCGGTCGTTGCAATGGACGTCGTGCAGCTCGTCGTCTACTGCAGCGGCGCTGCGGCTTGCATGGCTCTCATCCTGCACGCGCTCCCGGGGGGATGGGGAGACGTGGTCTCATGTGCGTCGCGCGGCGGTGCGAACAAGTTCAGTGTCCTCAACTTCGGGGGAGGGCCCGGGCTGATGGGCTACCTGTGCTCGCCCTACACGCTCGCGGGAAGTCTCCTCGGGGGGACGTTTCTCACGATGGCTTCCCATGGTACGGATCAGCTCCTCGTCCAGCGCCTTCTCGCGTGCCGTTCGGCGCGTGAAAGCCAGAAGGCCCTGATGCTCGACGCTGCGTTCATCGTCTTGCAGTTTGCGTTCTTTCTCGTTCTGGGGCTCTGTCTGTATGCATTCTACGGCGGCGTCTCGTACGCGGCCCTCGGTCTGAACTCCTCCGACGAGGTCTTTCCGCGGTTCATCGTCGAGAGTCTTCCGTCAGGGCTGGCAGGGCTCCTCGTCGCCGGCGTCCTCGCCTCCGCGATGGGGACCCTCTCCTCATCGATAAGCTCCCTCGCCTCGTCGACGTACCTTGATCTCTTCCGCCTCACCGCGAAGGGTCGATCGCTTGAAACGCGGGGAGAGCTCCGGACTTCCCGGCTCCTGACGCTCTTCTGGGGGATCGCCCTGATCGGCGGCGCGATGCTCTTCACCGACACAAGGAATCCCGTCGTGGAGATCGGCCTCAGGATTGCCTCCTTCACCTACGGGGGTCTCCTCGGGACGTTTCTCCTCGGCTTCTTCTTCGCACGTACAAACGGGCGGGACGCGCTCGTGGGGTTCATCGCCGGTCTCGGCACAATGGCCGGAGTGATCTCGTGTACGAATATCGACTACGTCTGGCACACGATGATCGGTTGCACCGCGACAATTCTTGCGGGGAATCTCTCGGCCCGATTCCCCGCCCGGATCCCCGGTTGAAGACTCTCTTCTTTTGCGTCGTGAACGGACGCACAACCAATTGTCTCGCGATGGCCGCAGGTTGATTCGGGGACAGTTCATTTTTTCGGGGAAAATCAGTACATTCTTCTGCGTAGCGTCGGAACTGACTCCCCGGCAAGGCGTTCCGGCTGGCCCCTCGTCGGGGGGGAAATCGGGGAAATGCCGTGAATATCAGGTTCTATCCCTACACGCTGGAACTGAAGCGCCCTTTCGCGCTCTCTGCGGGCTCCCGGACTACGACGCCTGCAATGATGGTGGAGGTGGAGCTCGAAGGGACAGTCGGGTACGGCGAGGCTTCCATGCCGCCGTATCTGGGCGAGACAGCAGAGACAGCCGCGAATTTCCTCTCGAAGATCGACCTCACGGCATATTCTTCTCCCGTCGCGCTGGAAACCATGCTGAGGTATGTCGACGGCGTCGCCCCGGGAAATAACGCGGCCAAGACTGCGGTGGACATCGCGCTCCACGACTGGTTCGGGAAGAAACGGGGAGCCCCCCTGTACCGGCTCTGGGGGCTGAGTCTTTCGACGATCCCGGCGACGTCGATGACGATCGGGATAGGCACAAGAGAGGCCGTCCGGCGCAGCGTGGAGGATGCCGTCGGCTTCAATGTCCTGAAAGTGAAGCTGGGGGGCGAAAACGACAGGGGGATGATAGAATCCGTTCGTGAGGTCACGGACATTCCGATCCGCGTGGATGTCAACCAGGGATGGAAGGATCGCGAATCAGCTCTCAGAATGATTGAATGGCTTTCGACGAAGGGGGTTGAATTTGTTGAGCAGCCGCTGCCGAAGGACCGGCCCGGGGACACTGCCTGGCTCCGCGCGAGAAGCCCGCTCCCTCTCATTGCGGACGAAAGCGTGGTCCGCCTCGCGGATCTCCCCCGGGCACTGGGAGTGTTCGACGGCGTCAACATCAAGCTTATGAAATCGACGGGACTGGGCGAAGCGTACAGGATGATGACGGCCGCCAGGGCGCTCGGGATGAAGGTGATGGTCGGATGCATGACGGAAACCTCCTGCGCCGTTTCCGCCGCGGCGCAGCTCTCTCCCCTTGCCGACTACGCTGACCTCGACGGCGCTCTTCTGATACGGAACGACCCGTTTACCGGCGCGGCATTCGCCGGCGGAAGAATCATGCCGGCGGAAGGACCGGGCATAGGGGCAACGAGACTCTGACAACTACTCCCGCAACCATGACGACAAACGGTTCTTCATCGCGGCGGCGTTCGTCCTTGCAATGTACGTTGTTGTATGGATCCTGTGGCGCAGGAAAGTGTTTATAAGAGTGTGACGGGGCCGCACGCGCGGCCGGAGTTGAAATCACTGGAAAGAACAACAACAGCGGATTCTATGGCAGACCTCAGGAAGTATGACGGGACATCCCGGATCGAAGAGATCGAACGGCAGCGAAGCGGGCGCAAGCCTCTCTATGCTCCCACCGAAAAGATCGGCATTGTCGAAGTGCCGAACTTCCCTATGCTCGGGAAGCTTGCTGCGCTCAGGTTCATTGAATGGGTGACGAAGAATCCCGGGGGCGTCATATCGCTCCCCACGGGAAAGACGCCCGAGCACTTTATCAGGTGGGTGACGCGCATCCTTGAGCGGTGGGAGACGCGCGACGTTCAGTCGCTCCTGGAGGAGGCCGGCATCGACGGGGGCACGCCGCCCGACATGCGCTCCCTCAGCTTTGTCCAGATCGACGAGTTTTACCCGATAAACGCATCGCAGCATAACAGCTTTCACTGGTACGTCAACGAGTTCTACATCAAGGGATTCGGGCTTTCGCCCGGGCGGGCGCTTCTCATAAACTCGAGCTCGCTGGGGCTCCCCCCCGGAAGGACGATGGAGGAGGTGTTCCCCGGGAGCGTCGTCGATCTTTCGCTGCGCGTCAGGCAGTGCCGTTCGGACCAGGAGCTGCTCCAGAAGGACGTGATAAACCGCGTCGATGAATTCTGCATGGAGTATGAAACGAAGATCCGCGACATGGGAGGGATCGGGTTCTTCCTCGGCGGCATCGGACCCGACGGCCACATCGCCTTCAACGTGAGAGGGTCCAGCGTCTATTCCGTCACCCGCCTCACCGGAACGAATTACGAAACGCAGGCCGCCGCCGCGACGGATCTCGGCGGCATCGAAATATCCCGGACCCGCCTGGTGATCACGATCGGGCTTGCGACGATAACGTACAACCCCACGACCGTCGCGATAATCATCGCCGCCGGCGACGCGAAAGCGGCAATCGTCAAGCTGGCGGTGGAGAATGAGAAGGGGCCGCAGTACCCGGCGTCCGTCCTGCAGGACCTTCCGAACGCCCGGTTCTATCTTACGAGGGGGGCGGCAAGCC
Source organism: Ignavibacteriota bacterium (assembly GCA_003157485.1). Lineage (GTDB taxonomy): Bacteria > Bacteroidota > Ignavibacteria > UBA10030 > UBA6906 > Fen-1273. The sequence goes on along the minus strand of PMJQ01000185.1, from coordinate 9,991 downwards.
TGCTCACCGAACGCCAGTTCGAGGACTTCTGCAAAGAGACCGCGGTTACCCCCGAACGCGCGGAGGACGTGGTGACGGGACTCGCGCTCTCCCGGAACAAGCCGCTCGTGCAGCTTACAAAGGAGGATTTCGACGGGGACAGGTTTGCGGCGGAGCTTCTCCGCAAGACCGGAAAGAACCCGGTCGAACTCACAACCGAAGCGCGGAGCAGGATCATCGGCAAGATCGAACGGGGCCTTGAACACGTCTCGGACACCACGTTCCTGCATACCGAACCCCACCACGACGACATCATGCTGGCGTACCTTGCGCACATCTATCACCTTGTGCGTGATCCCAGCAACAAGCACTTTTTTGCGAACCTCACGTCGGGATTCACGTCGGTATCGAATCCCTATTTTCTCTCGATTCTTGAGAAGCTCGAGGGCCACCTGGAGACCGGGTCGTTGTTCTCCCTCCTGGCGCAGGGATACTTCGACACGCACGAAAACGCCGCGCGCATGGAGGACGTCTACCTGTATCTTGACGGCGCCGCGGCGAACAGCAAGGAGATGAAGGACGAAGCGGAAGCGCGGCGGCTGCTCCGGAACCTCGTCGGGCTCTTTCAGACGCATGACCTTCATACGCTGCGCAACCGGGTTCAGGAGCTGATCGGGTACTGCCGGACGCAATACAGCGGGGCCAAGGACCCGCAGCAGGTTCAGCTTCTCAAGGGAATGACCCGGGAGTGGGAGGTCGAGCTCCTCTGGGCGTATTTCGGGATCGAGTCGTACGCCATTCATCCCCTTCGTCTCGGCTTTTACACGGGAGATATTTTTTCGCCGGAGCCCGAAGTTCACAGGGACGTCGTTCCGATTTTCGAGCTCATCACACAGGTGCGCCCCAACGTCGTCTCCGTCGCGTTCGACCCCGAAGGGAGCGGGCCGGACACGCACTACAAGGCGCTCCAGGCGGTGGCTGAGGCCCTGAAGCTTTATGAAAAAGAAAGCGGCGACTCGTCGCTCCGTGTCTGGGGGTACCGGAACGTGTGGTACCGGTACCGTCCCGCGGAAGCGAATCTGTTCGTTCCCGTCTCGATCAACTCGATAACGATGCTGCATACCGCGTTTATGAACTGCTTCGGTTCTCAGAGCGCGGCGTCGTTCCCGAGCTACGAACACGACGGCCCGTTCTCCGAACTTGCGCAGAAGATCCAGGTGGGGCAATACGGCATGATCAAGACGTCGCTGGGGAAGGATTTCTTTCTCAAGAACGGCCATCCTCGCCTCCGTGCCGCCCGCGGCATGATCTTCCTGCGCGAAATGCCGCTCGCCGAATTCTATGAGATGGTCCGTGAGCTCAAGAAACTTACGGAGGACAGGGGCTGACAGGTACGGGCTATCCGCGGGGGGAGAGAACGTAATGCGTTTTGCATGGACAATTGCCCTTGCCGTCAGCCTTCTTCCTGCGCTGACGGCCCGCGCCCAGCCGAGGGCGGTCAGAACCGAAACGCTCCCCCTGGGGAAGATACATGCATGGTCGATGCCGCGCTGGTCCCCGGACGGGAGGATGGTCTTTTATACGAGCGCCGATTTTAACGGCATCTGGGCGTACACTGTGGGGGGCGGGAGCCCGGTCCGGGTTACGTCGGACCGGGGATCAGGCAGCGGCTTCAGCATTTCCGATGACGGGGCCCGTGTCGCCTATCGCCGCATGCTCCCGGGAGCGCTCCCCGGCGAGGTTCTCCAGGAGGCGGTCGTCAGGGATGTCGCCGGCGGTGCCCCGTCCGTTCTCGCCACCGGGGCATCGATCACCGTTCCTGTCTTTATCCGGTCCGATGTTGTATTTTCCGTCGGCGGTCAACTGCAGGGTGTGTATCCCGGAGACCGGGAAGCGGGACCCGTCACGGTTCTCGGAATCGAGGACTCGAAGATCGCCCTCCTCCGCGGAGGAGTCAAATTGCTCATCGATCCCCTGGGCAACGGGAATTATCTCTGGCCCTCCCTTTCTCCCGACGCTGCACGGCTCGTCGCCTGCGAATCGGAACGGGGGACGTTTGTTGCCTCCGCCGACGGCGGTTACCCTGTCCGGATCGGGAGGCGCGATGCACCGGATTGGACCCGTGACGGGAGGTGGCTCATCTATATGGCTGATGATAACGACGGCCGCGGGAAGCATGCAACCGGGATCGGGTATGTCTCGCCCGATGGTAAGATGCACGGGATCCTCTCTTTCCCCGCACGCGGAGGCGCGATGTATCCGCGTGTCTCCCCCGTCGCCGATGAAATCGTCTGCTGCACACGGCAGGGTGAAGTTCTCGTGATCACATACAGCGAGGCGTCGCGGTGAACCGGCTCCTCTTCCTCCTCTCTCTGGGGGCGCTCTTCGCTCCTCCGCCGGATGCGCGGCCCGCGGGCCGCACGGATACGGATCGTCCGGTCCGGGAAACTCGCGTTGGTCCCCCGAGGGTCATCGGTCGGTTCCCCGACTCCGCGGCGACGGTCGCGACGCCGTGGCAGACGGTGAACATGACGTTTGACGAGACGCTGGATTCCGCATCGATAACGACTCAGCATTTTTCGGTCGTGAAAGCCGGAGGAGGAGCATTGCAGGAATCGCTCCATTATTATGAAGGCTCCGGGATGGGGGGTGTGAACATCGATTTCACGCCGCCGCTTGAAACCGGTGCCTCGTACACCGTGCGCGTGAGCGGCGTAAGGGATACCTCCGGTAATGCGATGCCGGACTCCCTCCCGGTGACATGGACATTTTCGATACAGGCCCCCGCCCGCGTAACGTCGGTGATCGATCCGTTCAACGCGCCTCCGTTCTCGTGGAAACAGCCGATGACGGACCGGAACACGACGGGAGTCGACTCCGCCTCGTTTTCATTCATGCCGGGCCACGGCGCCCCCGCAATCCAGGGCAATCCTGGCGCGGCTGCAATTGCGTTCATATGGGACACGTCGGCCTCTTCCTGGCTGCTGCGGGTCCCTCTCGACACCCTCGCTCCGCAGAAAACCCTCGTCTGGCAGAAGCTGGGAACCGTGCTCGAGGCATACGTCTTTGGCGACGGAGGGGCGAGCCAGTTCCGGTTTGGCGTCGAGGACAGCGTCGACATCTATCCTGAAGGAAGGCCCCGGAATCATAAAGTGAGCCGCTGGTATCCGCTCACCTGGGTCGGTTGGCGGCTCCTCGAATGGGACCTCGCAAACGACACTGTCGGCGTATGGCTGGGCAGCCCCACGCTCGGCGGTCAGATCCGGTTCGACAGCTTTCAGCTCCGGTATCTTCCCGGGAAAAGCGCGCGGCGCGGGACCGTCGATGTCGACCAGCTCCAGATCGCCAAGGAGGTCATCGTTTCCGTTACGCCGCCCCCTGCGGGGGTCCCTGTCCGCTATGGGCTTGATCAGAACTTCCCGAATCCGTTCAACCCGTCGACGGTGTTTGTCTACCGGCTTCCCGCGGATTCTCGCGTCACAATCAACGTCTACGACGTTCTGGGACGCCTCCTTGCGACGCTTGTGGAGGGGTTCGTCCCCGCCGGGTCGCATGCGGTGACGTGGAATGCGTCATCGTGCGCAAGCGGCGTGTACTTTGCGCGGCTTGTCGCCTCGGACCCGGGAGGTGGGATACGGTATGTCGGGACCGTAAAAGTCGGACTCATGAAATAAATGAACCCAGCGTCAGATCAGACTCTCGTTCTCGGTGCGGACGGCGGCGGGACAAAGACACTCGGACTCCTTGCTGACCGCTCCGGAGTCGTGCTTGCCCGGGGCATGGGGGAAGGGTCGAACCAGAACGTGATCGGGACCGACAACGCCGCGCTGAATCTTGCCGGGCTCATCATGAACCTCGCACAGACAGCCGGAAGGTCGGTCTCCGGAATCGGATCCGCCGTCCTCGGCCTGGCAGGTGCGGGATCCGCAAAGGACCGTCAGGTGCTCGCGCAGGCGATACAGGTCCGCCTGCATGCGATGGGTCATCCCCCCGTCCCTCTTTCAATAGTCTCCGACGGCCGGATCGCTCTCGAGGGGGCGTTCAACGGGGGGCCGGGCGTCGTTGCCGTTGCCGGAACCGGATCCGTCGTCATGGGAAAATCGCCGGACGGGTCGACGATTTCGATCGGCGGATGGGGGAGAGTCATCGGGGACGAGGGGAGCGGGTACTACATCGGACTTGAGGCGCTCAAGGCGGTTTCCAGGGAGATCGACGGAGGCGGGAAGGCCGGCCGCCTGCGGGTTTCACTCTCGTCCAGGTTCGGTCTGGAAACGCGCGAGCGAATCATTGCTGCCGTCTACAGGGAAAAATTCGATATCCCGTCGATCGCCCCCGCTGTTCTCGATGCGGCGGAAGGGGGGGACGCCGTTGCCCTGGGAATACTGGAGGCGGGGGCCCGGGAATTTTCAGCGCAGATTATCGCCGCCGTCGTCCGGCTTGGACTGAGCGGAGGAACGGGGATCGTGATGGCAGGGGGCCTTATCGACAACAACACGATTTATGCACGGATTCTCGCCGGGGAGATTACGAAGTCCTCCCTTGCTGTCGACATACGCCCTCCGTTGAACGGCCCTGAACACGGCGCGCTTCTTTTGGCGCTTGCCCGCCTGAAGGGGGACTGACGGGTGAAACGACACTCAGCTCTCGCGGGCGTTGCGGCGGCGCTTCTTCTCCTGCAGGTCTCCTGCACCCCCCCTCCGGGCTCGCCGGCGACGCAATCAACAAAGCGCCCTCCCGCCGGCTGGTACTCGCCCGGCGCCGTTGATTCTCTTCTGGCGTCAATGACGCTCGAAGAAAAAGTGTCGCAGATGATCATGGTGCACGCCTACGGGCACTATTACAGCACCGACAGCGACATCTTCGAGCGCCTTGCACGGCTTGTCGCCGTCCGGAGGGTCGGCGGCATCATCATGGCGCAGGGGGATGTCTACGCTGAGGCCGTTCTCCTCAACCGGCTCCAGTCGCTGGCGCGGATACCGCTCCTCGTCGCGTCGGACTTCGAACGCGGGATCGCCATGCGCGTCAGGCGGGGGACCCGTTTTCCCGACGCCATGGCGCTCGGGGCGACCCGCAACGCGGAGTATGCCTACCGGATGGGGAAGGCGGTGGCCGTGGAAGCGCGCGCGATCGGCATACAGCAGAACTACGCGCCCGTCGCGGATGTCAACGACAATCCCCTCAACCCGGTCATCAACACCCGCTCGTTCGGCGACGATCCGATGCTCGTCAGCACGATGGTGGGGGCGTTTATCCGCGGAACGATCGACGGCGGCTGCATCGCGACCGCAAAGCACTTCCCGGGGCACGGCGACACGGGGACCGATTCGCACCTCGACCTCCCCGTTCTGGATCTCTCCCGCGCGCGCCTCGATACGGTGGACCTTGCGGCGTTCCGCGCCGCGGTCGACGCCGGCGTACAGTCCGTGATGATCGGTCATCTTGCCGTTCCCGTTCTCGATTCCCTTGGTCTCCCCGCCACGCTTTCCGCCCGGATGGTGACGAGTCTCCTCAGGAACAAGCTCGGGTTCGGGGGACTTGTCGTGACCGACGGCCTGGAGATGCGCGCGCTCACGCGCGATTATTCGGCGGACACCGTTGCGGTCCTCGCCGTGCGCGCCGGAGCGGACATTCTCCTCGAGCCGCCGGACCCCGACCTTGCGGTGAACGCTGTCGTGGACGCGGTCAGGAAGGGGGTGATTTCCGTGGAGCGGGTGAATGAGTCCGTCCGGCGGATACTCGCGCTGAAGCACTGGATCGGGCTCGACAGGCGGCGCACCGTCGACATCGACGCGATCGCGTCGCGGATCGGCACGAGAACGAGCAGGCATCTCGCCCGCGAGATTGCACGGGACGCGGTAACGCTCCTGAAAAACAGGAACAGCCTGCTGCCGCTGTCGCCCGACGGGCACCTGCGGATCGCCGCCGTCCTTGCCGGGGACGCGGAAGACGACAGGTCGGAGGTGGACAGGCCCTCGAGCCCGGCGACAAGCGAACCTTTCGGGGCGTACTTTTCGCAGCTTCTCCGCCGCCGGTTGCCGGGGACCGAAATACTCCGCCTCACCCCGGAGAGCGACGTACGCGACCTGAATGATGCGGTAACGCGCGTCCGGAAGGCGGACGTTGCGGTACTCTGTCTCTATGCTCGTGTGCGCGCCGCCGCGGGGAAGATCGCCCTTCCGGACTACGTGCAGTCGTTTTCCGTCCGGCTCGCGGAATCGAACACGCCGCTTGTCGTGATGGTGTTCGGCAATCCGTACATTGCCGGGAACATCCCGGACGCGGAGTCGATCGTCTGTCTGTACGGTGACGACGAACCGACGAGCGAAGCCGCGGTCGAGGCGCTCTTCGGGGAGATCCCGGTGCACGGTCAGCTCCCGGTCGCCATTCCCGGCAAGTACCCGTTTGGAAGCGGGCTGGAGCTCGCCCAGACACAGCTCAGGCGCGACGATCCCGCGGTGGCGGGATTCGATCCCGATGATCTGCAGCGCGTGGACGGCGTCGTCACGGCGGCCATCGCGGATTCGGCGTTCCCCGGCGCACAGCTCGCGATCGTCAGGGACGGGCTGCTTGTCTATAACCGGTCGTTCGGGCATCTGACGTACGACCCCGCGTCGCCGCCGGTCGCGGAGGGGACGCTGTATGATCTCGCGTCGGTGACGAAGGTCATCGCGACGACGTCTGCGGTCATGAAACTTGTTGACACGGGAAAGATCGGCCTTGATGATCCCGTCGCGAAGTATCTCCCGGGCTTCGGAGCGGGGGAAAAAGCTGCGATCACGATTCGCCGGCTTCTGCTCCACCGTGGAGGGCTGCCGCCGTTCCGGAGGCTCTGGCTCGAGTGTCCCGATCCGGCGGCCGCGATCGATACGATCGCCGCGACGCGCCTTGTCGCGGTCCCGGGCGACTCCACCATCTACAGCGATCTCGGGTTCATCACGCTCGGGAAAATTGTGGAAAAGGTCTCCGGGTTCCCGCTCGACGCGTTTGTGAAGAGAGAGTTCTTTATCCCGCTGCACATGCGCAGCACGATGTACGTCCCGCCGGAATCCCTCCGCGCACGCTGTGCGCCGACGGAACGGGATACGGTATGGCGGAAGACCGTCGTGCAGGGGACGGTCCACGACGAGAATGCCGCATTCCTCGGCGGCGTCTCCGGGAACGCCGGACTCTTTTCCACCGCGGGGGATCTGGCCGTGTACATGCAGATGCTGTTCAACAGGGGGCTCTATGCGGGGAGGCGATATCTGAGCGAGAAGACAATTGCGGAATTTATCGGGAAACGGGCTCCGGAGCAGGACCGGTGGCTCGGATGGGAAATGAAGTCGGCGCCGGGGTCCTCCTCGGGAGAGTTCTTCTCCCCGGCGTCATTCGGCCACACCGGATTCACCGGCACCTCCATATGGGCCGACCCGGCCCGGAATCTCGCCGTCATATTTCTTACGAACCGTGTGTACCCGACGCGCGCAAATCTCAGGATCATGAAGGTCCGCCGTGCGGTCCATGATGCCGTCATGCGCGCGCTGGGCGTGACGGGGAACGGACAGTGACATGACCGCCGCGCCCGTGATCACTGTCGGCATTCTTACCGCGCACGGAGTGGATTTTGAAGGGGAGTTCGACGTCGCGGGATCCGGGGAGACCGTGCGGGGACCCGCCAGCGCATCGGCGTCCGGTCCCTCCATACTCATTGAATGCGGGGGGAAGCGATCCGTCCACCCCTCGGGCGTCCTGCTGACCCGGGCAGGAACAGGGAGCGGCTCGTTCCTCATCCGCGGCGTCACGATCGGCGTCAGGTTCCACTGGGAACGGAAAGAGGACCAGCGGTTCACCGGCTCTCTTCGGCTTGTGGCGAAAGGCGATGCCGTCGTCGCGATCAACGTCGTTCCCCTCGAAGACTATCTCGCAAGCGTCATCTCGTCGGAGATGGGACCCGGGAGCTCCGCGAACTTCCTACGGGCGCACGCAATTGCATCCCGGAGCTGGCTCCTGGCGCAGCTCGACACCTGGGGAGGTCCGGGCGAACGGAGGATGCGCTCCCCGTCGACGATACGGGGGGATGGAAGTCTCATCAGATGGTACGACAGGGAAGAGCATGACCTGTTCGATGTATGCGCCGACGATCACTGCCAGCGGTACCACGGGATCACACAATCGGCGGTTCCCGCCGTCAGCGAGGCAGTGGCGCAGACGGGCGGACAGGTCCTGATGTACAACGACCGGATTTGCGACGCGAGATTCTCGAAATCCTGCGGGGGGATCACCGAGCCTTTCGGGAAGGTCTGGCAGCCCGTCGACGTGCCGTACCTGAGGAACGTGGCGGATATTCCACCGGGCGACCGGCTCCCCGCGTATCTCTCCGGGCCGGATGTGGGGGGCGAAGAGCTGGCAGGCCGGTGGATAAGGAGCGCACCGGCCGCATTCTGTAATACGACGGACCCGGGCATACTGTCCCGGGTGCTCACGGGGGTCGACGGGGAAACGAAGGATTTTTATCGCTGGAGTGTCGGGTATGCGCAGGAGTATCTCTCGGCGCTTGTGCGGGAAAAAAGCGGCGTCGATTTCGGTGCGATCCATGACCTTGTCCCCGTCGAGCGCGGTCCCTCGGGACGCGTGTCGCTCCTGAAGATTGTCGGTGAAAAAAGGACGATGATCGTCGGGAAGGAACTCGAGATACGGCGGACGCTTTCGCCGTCGCATCTTTACAGCTCGGCGTTCGTCGTTGACAGGCTCGATATCGAAGGCAAAATCCCCGGGAGGTTCGTCCTCACCGGGGCAGGGTGGGGCCACGGTGTGGGGCTCTGCCAGATCGGAGCCGCGGTGATGGGCACTCTGGGGTATTCGCCCGCAGCCATACTTGCTCATTATTTTCGCGGCACATCCATCGCGAAACTGTACTGAATCGCGCATCGACGTGTCTATCGCTATCAACAGAGAGGATCATATGAGAAACCCCCATGCGCTGTGGTTCGGCCCGGCGTCGATTCTGCTTCTTGCGATGAACCTTGTGCCCGCCGGAGCGGCGTTGCCGCAGGGCGCTCCCTCCCGGCCCAATGTCGTCCGCCTTGTGGTTCCCGAATCAGACACCGTCCGGGCCGGTTCGGGCACGTACAGGCTTTCCGCGGGGACTGTGCCGGGAAACAGGCTCACGATCAACGGCGCGCCTCTGAAGGTGTATCCCTCGGGTGCCGCGGCCGGTATCCTCAATCTGAATCTCGGCGAGAACCGTTTCACGCTCACCGCAACGGGCCCGAGAGGAGATTCTGTTTCAAAGTCGTTCGTCGTCATCCGCGATGCGCCGACGGAGACCTCACCGGATTCCGTCCTGGCCATAGACACGATTATGGCGGAGCCCGCCGAAGACGTCTGGTTGAACGAAGACGACCGGCTGGAGGTGCAATTCAAGGGGACGCCGGGATGCAGGGCTTCGTGTGACCTGGGGATCCCGATGACTGAAGTGAAGCCCGCGTATGCGCACGGCCTGGGGGGCATCTACAGGGGCGTGTACACGGTGCGGGATGACGATACGCTTTCTTCCCATCAGGTAAGGTTCAGGCTCGAGAATGCCGCGGGCGTCGCCGTGGAGGCGGTTTCGAAGGGAGCCGTGACGATGAGGCCCGCCGACTTCCCGTATATCGGCATCACGAAAGGTGAACGGCCTGCCCTCTCCTACGGTCTGGGCGACGATCGCCTCGGGGGCGCAAAGATGTCGTTCATCAATCCCGGCATACGCCTTGCCATAACGGGGAAGCACGGAAACGCGTACCGCGTGGCGCTGGCTGCGGGCCACGAGGCCTGGATTGCCTCCGACAACGTCGACCTTATCCCGAAGGGTGCGCGTCTCCCCGCGGCTCTCACGGACAAATGGACCGTCTACGGCGACGACAAGTACGACTATGTGACGGTCGGTCTTCCTCTCCGGCTCCCGTACTCCTCGACGACGGAGACCGACCCGACGCGGATCAACGTGGATCTCTACGGGGCGACGTCAAACACAAACTGGATCATCCAGCAG
>PMJQ01000128.1 GCA_003157485.1 Ignavibacteriota bacterium | reverse complement strand
CTGGTGTGTCACGTTGTCATTCCACCAGTTTCCCGTTGTTCCGTTCCACGTCGTTGCGGTGGAATCCCACGCCCACACGACCCGTCCCGGGAAAATTCCCCGTGCGGCCCCCATGGGGCTGTTCGGCGGTTCGCCCGGGACGAAGAGCGAATCCGTGGCGAGTATCGCGGCGTTGGACTCGGAATCGGTCTTGAGGAGCGTGAACATCCCCACGAAGATCCCGCAGAACACGAGAACGAGCGCCGGGATTGCCCGCCGGTTTCTGAACAGGGCGGCCGCCCTTTTCATCGAAAACAGGGCAAGTGCCATCCCGCCGATATACGCGACGAAGCTCCCGGCGAGCGGCGCGGCGACCTTCATGCAGGGGTATTCCACCCGGCTCGGTTTGGGTACGACCCTGAAAAGCATCCAGACGAGGGATGCAAGCCCCGTGAGGAAAAACAGGATCCGTGCAAGTTTGTTCTTCATGTCATCATCCTTTGTGTCGGGAACGCGTTCATGCAAAAAAAAGTCCCTTTCACCGGAACGATGAAAGGGACTTCAGAAAGAACCTGCAACAATATGCGAAACTATAAGATTAAAACCTAATCGCCCGCCTGCTTTACATTGCCGCGACCTGGAGGGGCCGGACCACGGTCTCTTCCCGGGCCGCCTTTTCCTCCTCGTCCTTCATGTACGCATAGGGATCATGGTCCGTCCCTCCTGCGGGGAGCCACTGCCACATGTCGCCCAGCTCGCGCTGGATCGCGTCGATGTAGAACCGGGGGACCGTTGTGGTGCGCTGCTCGAAGAAATCCCTGAAACCCATGTCCGTATCGAGCCTCCGCCGGATCTCTTTGAAGTACCGGATCCGTCCGTACCCTTCAGAGGAGACGGCGCGGAGCGTGTTGAGCCAGCGGGGCGTGAACCCGGTGGTCGCCGCGGCTCGCCGCGCGATGGCGCGGGGAGAGCACGTATATTCCGTCAGGCTGATCACCTTGTCGTAAAAGTCGGGCCAGGAGTAGTTCCTCGGCTTCAGGTTCATTGCGCCGTTGTTGTTCAGGAAATGGAACGGGAAGGGGATCACGCGACCGGCGCGCTGGTACTCGAGATTGAGCGGCGCCGCCTGCCCGAACGCGGTCAGGAGCGAATACCCGGGGAATGCCCCGGGCGCCATGTCGACGAACCGCTTCGTCAGCTCGAAGGGCTCGTCCCCTTCGTCGGTATCGAGTCCGAGCACGAAATTTGTCTGGACAAGCGGCACGTAGCGCAGCAGCGTGTTGACGTGCGCCGAGACCTCGCGGACCTTGTCCATTCCCGTGATTCTCATTGTCCGTGATTTCTCTCCCAGCGCGAACCAGGATTCGATCCCCGGGAGGAGCATCTTGAAGCTGTTCCGTTTCAGGCGGAGCAGATGCGGTTCCGTCAGGAGCGAAAGGCTGCTCTCGGCGACGAAGTCGATGCTCCCCGGTGGGACCGCTTCTTCGATCGCATCCATCGTTTCGTTGAACTGCACGCCGAAATTCGGGTCATGCCATCCCACGAGGGGGCGGCGGAACTTCCCGCGGAGAAACGTCAGGTCGCTCTTCAGGAGGTCGAACGAAAGCTGCTGGTACGGCACCGTGGAATCGATGCAGAACGAACAGCGGTACGGGCACCCGAGGCTGCCGATGACGGGGACGATCTTGATGATGGGTGCCTTGCGGAGCGTGGCGTCGATGAACTTCCACCTCTCCTGCACGCCCGGAAGCGATGGGGGCTGCGCAGCCGCGGACACGCGGACTCCCATGGGGCGGTGCCGGGAGCAATCCTCAAGGACCGCGTTCACCGTCCCGCGGTCGGTGAACCCGAACACGTAATCGAAGTAGCGTTGCGCATCCTGGGGAAAGCAGCGGGCGTGGGGTCCTCCGAGCGCGGTGACTGCCCCCCGCGACCGGAGATACGCGCTCAGTGCGTAAGCAAGGTGTGAGGCTTCCGTGAAAGCTCCGATAAACGCGAGGTCGATGTCGTGAGGGAGGCAGGTTGCGAGATCTTCGCGGCCGGTGTAGCAGACGTACGTGACGCTGTGTCCCTGATTCTCGCACCACACGGAAATCGCCTGCGGCATGACGCTTGCGAAGCTTGCGTTCATGAGCTTCGACCACATCGAGCCGCCCGGCCGGGGGGCGACGAGATCAATAACGCCGATGCGAAGCCTCTTCATAGATGGTTCCTTTATGAATAACGCTTCGCACGGTTGACCCGCAAAGAACAGGTCGCCGGAGGGCAAAGCACTCCCTGGCGAGATCCATCTCGCTATACTACATAGCGAATAATTTCGTACCATACAACACAATTCTCGTCTCATTTCACGGGTCAAATGATGGCAGGGGGCAATCTCGAGCGGATGGTCAGGCTCGCGGAGGAGTTCTTCGACATGAAGAACGACCCGGATCAGCTTGCCGTCGACGGCGACACGATGGCGAAGCTCAAAGCGATCCATCACGCCACCATGTCGGAAGAGAGTGACATTGACGGCCCGCTCGCGTGGCTCCTGGTGATTCCGACCACGCACGCGCTCATGGACCGGTTCACGTCCGTCGAAATCAACGAAAGGGAGCTTCTTGCCTTGACGGAACCGGGCGGGACGTATGACGCGCTGTACCTCTGTTCGGCGCTTGTCCTCCCCGAACAGAGGAGAAAAGGTCTCGCCCGGCGCCTTGCCCTTCGGGCGATATCGGCGATCCGCGCTGATCATCCGATCAGACACCTGTTCTACTGGGGGTTCAGCGGGGCCGGCGATGAGCTCGCCGCCTCGATCGCGCGGGAGTCCGGACTCCCGCTCATCCGGAGAACGGTCTGAACGCAGCAGCAATGACCCGCCGCGCCTTCCGGGGGGGCCGGCATCCAAAGGAGAGTCCCTCATGGAAAAGCACATACAGCTCGCAGGCATATTGAACATCGTCTACCGTTCGGTGCTCATTCTCGTCGCACTCCTTCTCCTCCTCATTGCGGCGTGCTTCAGGGGTTTCTTTGAGATGGTCGTCCGGCTGACGTCCGCGGACGTTCGCGACATCCCGCCCGGCCTCATCGACATCGTTCCCGCGGTCCTCGTGATCGTGGCGGTCCTGATGTCCGCCGTATCCGTCGTCGCCATCGTTGCCGCCGCCGGCATGCTCGGGAAGAGAAAATGGGGGAGGGTGCTGATGCTCGTGGTGTCGTTTTTCAATCTCCTCAGGATCCCGGTCGGAACGCTCCTTGGCGGCTATACGATCTGGGTCCTCCTGAACGACGAGACAATCAGAATCTTCGACGCTCCGCGGACCGCGGTCTGACGATGCGCCCGCGAGGATTTCTGTTGTCCATTGTCTGCTGTGCCGCGATGATGTCGTCCCCCCCTCGCTGCCTGCCCCAATCGGGTTCCCCGTGGCTCGTACGGCGTTACCGTCCCGGCGAGACGCTGCAGTACAACATGACCGCCACCAATCAGGAAAAGAACACGCGCACGCATTACGAGGCCCGGGCCTCGGGTGTGGTGAAGACGGACACCGGCGGCACGTTCTTCGAAGAGTATACCTGGTCGAACCTGAGGATCAATGACCGCCGGGTCGCCCTCCCGACCTCGAGCCGGAATTTCCGCCAGAGGCTCTCACTGTCGCCGGCATACAGGCTCGCGATTCCTGACCTGGGCGGGATCCACCCCGCGCTCGTCGGCCCGGTCGTCGACTTTCTCACGTTTTACGCAGACGTCCAGCTGGCGATGCGCGATCCCTCTCTCGCGCAGCAGGGGGATCACATCTACGTGAACGACGGCGGCGTCAATTCGTGGGCCGACGGCAGGCGCATCCTGACGGGCGAGGATGCCATCGATTACGATATCACGCTCTCCGACGTGGACCTCCGGGATTCGGTCGTCACGCTCGTCGTCAGGCACGTTCCCCCCGCCCATCCGGCGATTGCCTCCCGTGCGCCGTGGATGCATGCGCCGGTGGAGGAAACGCCGAACAACTGGGTACAGGTTGCAAAAACAGACAGCGGGGGATACGTCGCCTCCGTCGGGAAAGAGACATTTGTCGCTACAATCCGCCTGAGTCTCGTGGACGGGAGAGTCCTTACGGCGGCGCTTGACAACAACGTGGATGTGATGGAGCGCGAATGCAGGGACTCCTCCCTGACGCGGTGCGGCCCCCCCGTCCGTTATACAATAACGAGGCGAATTCAAATCGACGAGGGGAGATAGCTCCGATGAAACGCACATGGATATGCATGCTCTGCACGCTGTTTTTCTGCCTTGCCATTTCGGGAACTGCGCAAAGTCAGGGATCGCATCCGCTTGCGGGGACGTGGGATCTCATCCCCGGCCGGAGCACCGACATCGATCACTTCGGGGCGCTGACTGTTGTCGTGAATGAATCCGGGGACAGCCTGACGGTCCTGCGTGTCTGGGGGCGGGGACGGACGTTCAGGGACTCCCTCACGGTCGTGCCGGGGGCTCCCCCCGTCAGCCTCGTGCTGAGGAGCTGGGTGTTCCCCGCTAATATATTCATGGGTCTCAGGATCCCGCCGGGCGAGTCCCGGAGAGTCTCCGCGGCGTGGGAGGGTGAAAACCGGCTCAGGGTCGACGAGCGATTCCCCGTGCGCGGCTCCCAGGGGGTGGTGCCTGTGACCGCGGTGCACAGGTACGAGGTGACCGAGGGCGGAGACGTGCTCGTGTACACGATGGAACGCTCGAGCAGGAAGTCCGGCCCGGAAATGCGGTACGTGCTGAAGAGGAGGGGGGCCCGCAGCGCGTTTGTGTACCGGCTCGGGGATGACTGGTCCGTTTCCGGCGGGCTCTCCGTGAACGCGATGATGATAAGCCTCCAGGGTCTCGCGAACCGGTCCGGTCCACGGCTCTATCTGCTCTACCCGGATGATTGGCCGTTCACGTACGTGAATTCGGTCCGGGAGTTTTATGAAACGAAGCGGTTCTTCACGTTTACGGGACTGAAAACTCCTTCGGAAGCCCTCCGGGCGCTCGGTGAGAATGTCAGGGGGTACGTCGTCTGGGATACGGCGGTGCGGACGTCCCTCATTGTGGCATTTACAGCGGCGGGACTTGAAGACGCGGTTGTTGTCAGCGCCCGGGAGATCCCGGACGCCGAGCAGGCTGGATTGAAGGTGCTGGAGGACTTCCGGGGGAAGTTCGCGGGGATGAACGACGCCCGCATATATGCCTGGGCATATGAGAAGTACTGGAAACGCTGCAGCAGGGAATTCATCGTCTGGCTGGGGGGCGAACACGGGAGCGTCATGAAGCCGGCGGTGGCCGACTGGGGTGTGAGCAGGAAGGTGTTCTTCAGCGATCTTTCCTGCCGTCCGTCCGATACCGCAGAGTACGCCCTTTCCCGGAGGCTCCTCGCAGAGATGAAACCTATGTCGATGGTCATGGGGTGGCACTCGTATGCGAAGGATCTCGAGGAGGAGTTCGTGACGCTGACCTCCTCGTACGGCCACCGGGTCGAGGGGTTAAACACACTTCCGAATCTCACGTTCAGCGCCGGCATCCCCGTCTCCCCCGGGTTCGTGTTCCGGAACAATCACCACGTTGTGCCGGGAGTCCCCCTGAAGGAGGGAAAGAAGGTATATGTCTCATGCATACAGACGGACGGTATCGGGCTGGGGGCATGGCTGAAGCCGGGGAGGGGAGAGATCCCTTACGCGTGGGAAGTGCTCATGAACTACACGTGGATGGCGCCGGGGATGGCGGAATACTTCTACTCTATGGCGACCCCCAACGACTATTTCATCGGCTGCCTCTCAGGGCCGGGATATCTCTATCCGAAGGCTGTCCCGCCGGATCTTCTCCCTCCCCTGATTGCGAAGGCGCGAGAGCAGATGAAGGAGCTTGACCTGAATGCATTCGAGACGATGGACTGGTCTGCGGGATCGGAATTCGAAGGGAATACGGATCTTCCGGAGGAGGTGATCGACAGGTATTTCGAGGGAATGCCCGAAGCGATAGGATTCGTCAACGGGTACGGCCCCGGGCACACGTTCACGGCGAGGAACGGGAGGGCGTTTGTTTCGTATGACTATTATCTTTCCCCCGTGCGCCCCGAAGCCGATGCCGTTGCGGACCTGCAGGAGCTTGCCGCGATTAATGCGAAGCGCCCGTACTTCCTTCTGGTGCACGTCAGGGAATGGAGCGATGTCAAACGGGTAAAAGGGATACTTGACCGTCTGGGACCGGAATTCCAGGTGGTCCCGCTTGACGTGTTTCTCGCGATGGCGGGGAAGACTCCAACGTTTGAAAGACGGGTCCTTCAGCCCTGAGGCCGGTTCAGTTCACAACCCAGACGCTGTCCCGGTCAGGGTAGACGCGGACGCGGACGGCGACATATGACCCGCCGTACGTCTCGTTGCCGACGCCGAGAAGCTCGACGTTGGCGTTGACTCCCGTCCCCGTGCCGGCGGATACGACCGTATAGACACCGTTGTCGTTCCGGGGAGTGTTTGTCAGTTTTGCCATCCCGGCGGCGTCCGCCGTCAGTCCGGAGAATGAATCTCCCCCTCCCTCGAGATAAGTAGGACGGCGGTAGTACTGGTGCGCGCGGGATGCGAGATTCGACAGGTCGTTCGTGAGAGCGTCCCTGTTGGCATTGAGCGCGCTGTCCGAGAACATCGTGATACCCAGTGTGACTGCAATCCCGACCACGATGACGCTGAGGATGATAAGCATGAGCTGCTGTTGTCCCACAGGGTCGTCCCTCCGGTTCGGTGTAAGTACTCATCCCGGATTGTTCAATGCGCATGCCAATACCGGTGTGGGCCGATTGACAGATCTTTTGTCGCCCGAATGATTGGCGGGGGTATTTATGACCCCTTGGCGGTAAATCCTTCAAATCGCGCTCGGTCCGAAGTGGTATGTTCTCTATCACAATCCCTGGAATTCGATACAGATCATCACATTTGAGCGAACGCGAAAAACGCAGGGGCGTGCCGGAGAAGCAAAGCGCTAGGGCCGGTGCGAGGCTGTGGTGAGAACGCTGTCGATCGCGTCGAGGAGACCGTTGGACGGCGCGTCCCCGGAAAGCTCCCAGAACATGATTCCCCCCAGCCTGTGCTCGAGTGCGTACTCCGTTTTTTCTGCAACGGAGAGGGGATCGTCGTATGTGGCGAAGAGCCCCCGTGACGCCGAGTAGCTGAACGGGGCCTCCGACGTCGAATCCCGGAACTTCCTGAACCCTCCGGTCTCCCGGAAATAGCCGTCGATATCCCTGTAGGGGATGTAACGCACGAACCGCCCCGGCTGGAAGAGGCCGTTGTTCGTGTCGCGGACTCCTCCCCAGACGCGCGCGTAAAATGCCGCCCCGATGACGATCTGTTCCGGCGCGACGCCCAGCGAGTCGAGAAGTCGGACGGCATTGTCCACGGATTCCCGCTGCCCGGGGCCGGAGAGGAGCGCCGTCTGGTGTCCCGTTACCTTGCTGTTGGCGTTGACAAGGTCGTACGTCATCAGGTTCACCCTGTCCGCGTAGAGCATCACCTGTTTCCAGTCGACGGAAGCGAGTATGCACTGCGTGAACCCGCCGGCGGCAAAGCTCACCTCGTATCCCCTCCCCAGCGTTTCCCTCAGGACCTTCATGAGCAGCGTGAAGTTCTCCCTGTCATCCGGGGAATACCGGTGTCCGGGGTAGCCATCTATGGAGGGATATTCCCAGTCGATGTCGATCCCGTCCGTGCGTGTCTCCCTGAGTATGCGGAGCGCCGACTCTGCAAACTCCCTCCGGCCTCCGTCTGTCGCGAAAACCTCCGAACAGCTCGCGCATCCCCCCCAGCCCCCGAGTGACAGTATGACCTTGAGCGCGGGATTCTGTGTTTTGAGTGACACAAGAGACGCGATTGCCGCGCTGTCCCGCGGGCTGTCGATGGCGAGCGTTTTCCCCTTCAGGTGGAGGAAGCTGTGGATGATATGTGTCAGTTTCCCGGCAGGCGGGTGTTCGACGAGTCTCCCCCGGCCGAGTGAATAGGCGATGACCGCGAAGGGCGCATCCTCCCGCGCCGGGGGACCGGCGGATGTGCACGCGATGAACGGAATCAGGGCCGGAGGGGCAATGAGAAGCAGAGGGAGTATGCTGCGTTTCATGTGCGATGCGAAATGGAAAAATGAGGATTATATCAATCTACCTGACCCTGCCGCCAATTTCAATACTGCGTTTGCCTTTGCATCTGCCGAATGATAAATTTGGCAATGATCTGCGGGTTCATTGAAAAGCGCCTTTTCGTCCGTCCGGAGGAGAAGGCGTTTTTGCTTCGCGGGCCCGGAGTCCGCACATGGGAGAATCTACGTCATGAAAAACACCGGCTTGATTGTTCTCAGTACAATGTGTCTCGCGCTCGTGGCGCCCGCGCGCCTGTGCGCTCAGGAGCAGGATGTCGAAGGCTCGAAGGACCCCCTGCTGTTTAACCGGATGCCCGGATACTACATCCAGCAGTACGATGAGAAGGAGTTTGACACGCACTCGTTCCGCGACGCGAACCTGAACGAGCTGAATGTCGAAGGGCACGTCGTGTCGATCGTCTATGCGCTCAAATCGGGTGCGAAAGAGGCGAGCCGTCTCCAGGTCCTCCGGAATTACGAGAACGCGGTGACGAAGATCGGCGGGACCGTCCTGAAGAGCGATTGGGACGGCAGCTCGTTTCTGAAAGTTGTGAAGGACGGAAAGGAAATCTGGGTCCACGTCGACGCGTATATTACGACGGAGTTCAAGGTGACCGTCGTGGAGAAGAAATCGATGGCGCAGGATATCGCCGCGAACGCGGAAGCCTTCTCCGGCGACATAAAGACGACGGGGCACGCTGCCGTGTACGGCATCTACTTCGACACGGGGAAGTGGCAGATAAAGCCCGGTTCGGAGGGGGCGCTCGCGGAGATCGCGAAACTGATGAAGGCGGACCCCGCGCTTGCGCTCAACGTCGTC
>PMJQ01000123.1 GCA_003157485.1 Ignavibacteriota bacterium | reverse complement strand
GCATTCGTCGTGGGGATAATCACCATTCTCACGCTTTTCTTCATCTCCGATGTCACGCTCAAGCTGAAAAAGGAGCGGGCGACGATTTGGGCCGCGTTCGCCCGGCTCTCGCCCCAGTTCAAGCTCTATGCTCTTTCTGTTTTCGTGCTCTCCGTCGGGAGCCTCCCTATCGCGGTCCTGCTCCTCACAACTCAATCCCTGGGACTCATCATCGCCGACATCCCGCTGTTTTACATGGTTTACAACCTCTCCTACGCGGGGTTCTCGATGTCGGCGGGGAAGATGAGCGACAAATTCGGCGCCCGGGTCGTCATGTGTCTGGGGTACGCAACGCTCCTCATCGGCTACATTTTCCTGAACGGCGCGCACTCGCCGTGGGCGCTAGCCGGGGGTTTCTTCATCCTCGGTCTTTTCCCGGCGCTGACGGACGGCGTCGAGCGATCGCTCGCTGCGCAACTTTCCACCGAGGACCTTCGGGGCGGGGCGATGGGGCTCCTGAATGCTGCGGTCGGCCTGGGAGCCCTAACGGCTGGGGTGGGCGGGGGATATCTCTGGCAGACCGCCGGTCCCGCAACTGCACTCCTGGCGGGGGGCGGTGTTGTCGTTGTTGGTCTCGTGCTATTCCTGGTTTTCTCGGCGCAGCATTGAGAATCGGAGACTCGCACCTCGTATTTTAGATTCTGCCCGGCACACTGAAGTCTTGCCAAGGCGGTGTCTCCGGGACTTTCGTCCCGCGGCATTTTTCCATCCTTTTCCGAAATCTCTTTAGCAGCCAAATTGTTTATGTGATCAGACAAGAGAAGACCCTCTTCCAGACCTGCTCACGAGATAGTTGTGTGGGCTGAGCCCGCAAACTGTGCAAACTGCGACTTCGGGATTTGGGCCGCATAGCTCCGGACAAGCTCAGGTCCCACTTCATCAAACTCTCCCACAGTGAGCAAACTACCGCAACAATAAGAATGTCTTCGTCTGGACAAAGCTTCCAGCCTGCATCCTGTAAAAATACACCCCGCTTGCCAATGCCGATCCATCGAATTTCACCTCATAGACTCCGGCATCCGTCCTTTCATTCACCAGCACTGACACCTCACGACCAAGCAAGTCGTACACACTTAGCCTGACTACCGAAGATTTGGGCAACTCGAACTTGATTGTCGTGCTCGGGTTGAAGGGGTTAGGGTAGTTCTGGGAGAGCACAGGACGAAATGGGACATCCGCGGCATTCGCTTTCACCGAGGTCACCATCTCGTTGAGCGGCCGCCGCCATACAACGCTGGCATCATTGCCGGAAACAAGATACGAACCGCAAACCGCAAGCGTATTGCAGACAGCGTTTGTCATGCCAGTCGTGACCGCGGACCACTTCGTGCCGTTGTTGGTCGAAACGAAAACACCGCTGCCGTCCGTCCCCGCAAACACGTTTGTACCAAACACGGCGAAGGACAAGACACCTAGGTTCGTCAGACCGGAATCGACTGCGGTCCATCGAGTGCCGTAGTTCGTCGACACGAAGACCCCGCCGTTTGTCCCTACGAACACATCGGTGCCACTCACCGCAAGCGCGTAGATGGTGCTGGCAGTCAGGCCGGAATCGACTGCAGTCCAGTTCGCACCATTGTTGGTGGAACGGAAAACCCCGGCGCCCGTCCCGGCAAGAAGATTGCTCCCGGCGAACGCGACAGCCACGCCGGCCTTGTCCGTCAAACCGGTGTCCGTCTCCGCCCAGCTGGTCCCGTTGTCGGTGGTGCGGAAGAGACCATTGTCCGTCCCGGCGAAGAGAGTCGTGCCGGAGACGGCAAGGGAAACGACGTTGGTGCTTACCAGGGCTGCGCCAACCTGCATCCACGTCGTTCCATTGTCTGTCGAACGGAAGACACCTCCATAGCCGGTGCCGGCAAAGAGGTTTGGGGGGGAGATCGCAAGGGAATAAATAAAGACGTTTCCCAAACCGGAGTCGACCGCCGCCCAGCTGGTCCCATTGTTGGTGGAGAGAAACACTCCACCGCCGTATGTACCATCATAAAGGTATGTCCCGTCGACAGCGAGGCTCGTCGAATGAATGCCCGTCATGCCAGCGCTGGCTGAAGTCCAGCTCGCTCCCTGGTTTGTCGACAGAAACACGCCTGCTCCAAACATCCCTGCGAAGATCTTTGTGTCACTGACAGCGAATGAATTAACGTACAGGTTCAGCAACCCGGTGTTCACCGGGGTCCACGTTGTGCCATTGTTTGTCGAACGATAGATGCCTCTGGCAGACTCACAGGCAAAAAGATCGGTCCCCCCCAACCCATCGGGGCAGATGGCAAGACGCCAGACATACTGCAGAGATGTGCCGCTGCTTATCCACTTCCAGCTGCTGCCATTGTCGGTTGACAGATAGACCCCGTGGCCGCTTGTGCCGGCATAGATATTCGCGCCGCCGACGGCAAAGCTATTGACCGCAACGCTCGGTAGGCCGGTGCCGGCTGGAATCCAGTTCGCACCGTTGTTGGTCGAGAGAAAGTTACCGCCGAGCGTGCCGGCAAAGACCGTCGAACCTGAGACAGCAAGACTCGCGACATAGCTCATGGTCAGGCCGGTATCGGCAGGCATCCAATGAGCTCCATTGTCGGTGGAGAGAAAGATGCCACCATTCGATGTTCCGGCAAAGAGGTTTGCGCCGGAGACGGCAAGACACGTGGTGTTGAAACTTGTCAGCCCAACGTTGCTTTCCGCCCAGGCGGAACCATTATTCGTTGAACGGAAGATACCGCCCCCACTAGTTGCAGCGACAACGGTGGTTCCGGTGACCGCTATGGACGAGATTCCCTTGTACGTCAGGCCCGCGTTCACTGCAGCCCAGCTTGTACCATTATTGGTTGAAACAAAAATGCCGCTGCCGTCCGTTCCGGCGAAGAGATTCGGACCTGAAACGGCTTGTGTCGTGACGGTTCCGCCGTAAGGTCCGTTTGTTTGAATCCATTGGGCGACGGCAAAGGGGCACAGAAGTACCGTGACGATTGCGACGTGAAGTGGGGTGCTTCTCATCGGATCCTCCTACGGGGAGAACATAAGTCGCGTTCGTGTCTCGACTCAGATGCGTTATGCTGCGATGGCTGCAGCCAAAGGGTCGTCGGGGTGGGCTCTGTAGCAGGAGTACAAATAAGGGTCCAGAGCGGCGGCTCGAT
>PMJQ01000085.1:1748-3479 GCA_003157485.1 Ignavibacteriota bacterium | reverse complement strand
GTGGCTCGCCTGTTCGGACGAGCAACCCGCGAGAATGATGCACAGACAAAAAACAGTTCCCCGGAGAACGCTCTGGTCCATTCCTCCCACCATCCACTTTGAGAATATACGTATGTAATATATGAAGTTATTGCGGGAATTTCAAGAGAAATATGAAAGAGTGCCTGTTCCGGCTTACAGGGGGATGTTTCCGTGCTTCTTTTTTGGATTCCCGTCCACTTTGTCCCGCAGTCTCTCCAGCGCCCTGATGAGACGGGGCCTTGTCTCAGACGGCTCTATCACGGCATCGATGTATCCCCTGCTCGCCGCAAGGTATGGGTTGGCAAATTTTTCCCGGTATTCGGATTCCTTCTGGGCGAGGGCTTTCTCCCTGTCGCGCGATGCCTCGATTTCCCGTTTGAATATGATTTCCGCCGCCCCCTTCGGGCCCATGACGGCGATCTCCGCCCCAGGCCATGCAAAGTTGAAGTCACCCCGGATATGCTTCGAGTTCATGACGTCATATGCCCCGCCGTAGGCTTTCCGGGTTATGACCGTCAGCCTGGGGACGGTGGCCTCGCAAAAGGCATAAAGGAGCTTCGCGCCGTTTGTGATTATCCCCCTCCATTCCTGGTCCGTCCCGGGGAGAAAACCCGGGACATCCTCGAACACGACAAGCGGGATGTTGAAGGCGTCGCAGAACCGGACAAACCTCGCCCCTTTCCGGGAAGCGTCGATATCCAGAACTCCGGCAAGGACTGCCGGCTGGTTTGCAACGATCCCGACGGATTTCCCGGCCAGGCGCGCAAATCCGACGACGATGTTCCCGGCATATGCCTCGTGCACCTCGAGAAAGGCNNTCGAGTTCCGGGTCGCGGCGGTTGCTTTCATCTGTCGCCGGGATTGACGGCGGATCATCCATGTTGTTGGAAGGCATGTACGCCAGGAGATTCCGGATCGTCTGGAGACATTCGACCTCGTTTTCGCACGCAAAATGCGCGACGCCGCTCCGGCTTGCATGCGTGACGGCGCCACCAAGCTCTTCGGCGCTGACCTCTTCATGGGTAACGGTCTTCACGACATTGGGTCCCGTGACGAACATATAGCTCGTCTCTTTTACCATCAGCGTAAAATCCGTAATGGCGGGGGAATACACAGCTCCCCCCGCACAGGGGCCGAGGACCGCGGAAATCTGGGGCACAACCCCCGACGCGAGCGTATTCCTGAGGAATATTCCGGCATACCCGCCGAGGCTGACAACCCCCTCCTGAATGCGCGCGCCGCCGGAGTCGTTCAGTCCGATCACCGGACAGCCGACTTTCATCGCGAGATCCATCACTTTTGCGATCTTCTCCGCGTGGACCTCCGAGAGCGACCCGCCGAAGACCGTGAAGTCCTGGCTGAAAACACAGACAAGCCTCCCGCCGATCGTTCCTGTTCCGGTGACGACCCCGTCTCCCAGGTACTTCTGCTTGTCAAGCCCAAAATCGCTCGTCCGGTGTTCGGCGAACATATCCATCTCCTCAAAGCTCCCCTCGTCGAGGAGAATCGTCAGGCGCTCACGGGCCGTGAGCTTCCCCTTTCTGTGCTGGTCCTCAATCCGTTCCCGGCCGCCGCCGAGCAACGCCTGTTCGCGGAGCCCGCGCAGATACTCGATGGAATTCCTTGACATGGGGACCCCCTGCCTGGCAATAGTGGTTTCAGCGCCTCTTTTTCAGGATACCCGCAGCGACGAGCTTGCTCCGTTCCCAG
>PMJQ01000085.1:0-1670 GCA_003157485.1 Ignavibacteriota bacterium | reverse complement strand
GCCGCCATGTGCGGCGGGCGCACGTCGGTGATGTACCTGTACACGATGTAAAACATGATCGCGGTGAGAACGACGATCGTCAGCGTCGGAAGCGCCCGGGTGTAGCCCGCATCAAGAAATGACTTGAGTGCGGGGACACCCATGGCCAGGGGCCTGAGGAGCGTGTACATCCAGATGGCGAAGTTCGTGGCGACGAAGAGGATGAACGCCAGAATAATGAACCCGATGTCCCGTGTGAGGCTCGAGAGGAGGCTNNGAATATCGACGTGACGGTCCAGAAGAGCACCGTGAGACCGACCGCGCCGATCGACCTGCGGTACGTGATGATCTCCGAAACAACGGACCGGATCGACGACTTGATCTCCTCCGAATAGGGTTGCTGCGGAAAAATGGCGTCCAGAAAATCATTCACGCGGTCAAGGCTGGTGGCGTCCGAGTGGAGAAGCGTACCCACGATGGCCGCCGAGAGGAACAGCATGGGGAGGAGCGTCAGTATGCCGTTGAACGCCAGTCCGGAGGCAAGGAAGAGGATGTCGTCCTGTTTCAGCTTTCGCCAGATCAGCTGAGCGTAATAGTAAAGGTTCTCAACCTGTCTGACGGTGACCTGGGCGGCGCGGATGATGAGTTCGATCATCAGGCTGCCGGGGTGCTACTGGGGACGGAGGTTTGCATATTTCAGCATGAGGTTCTTGCGTCCAATGCTCTCAAACTCCACGACGGCGCGGGCATTCTCCCCGGTGCCGTCGAGCGCAAGGATCCGCCCTTTGCCGAAGGATTCATGGACGACGCGCGAACCGACCTTCGCGTGGAACGTGTCCTGCGATTCGTTCTCGTATCCCGGGGTTACGTCGGAGAAATATTTGTCGGTATCGTCGGAAGCGATCTTCTGCCGGCGGGCAGAGATCACACCCGCCGCCGCAACCCCCGGCCGGCGGTACGGACGGGTCGCTGCCCCTTTTCCCCCCTCCGGACGGAGGAGGGTGGAGTCGATCTCATCGAGGAACCGGGATTTTGACGAATANNCGCGTGACGCCGACATACATCAGCCGGCGCTCCTCCTCCAGTTCCTTACGGTCGCTTTCGGCGCCTCCCAGCGGGAAGAGACCCTCCTCGAGCCCCGTGATGAACACGACGGGAAATTCCAATCCCTTTGCCGCATGCAACGTCATAAGCGTGACGGCGTTGCGGCCGAAATCCGCCGTATCCACATCCGAGACCAGTGAGACTTCCGCAAGGAAATCCTCGAGCCTTGCCTCGGGCTGCTTGTCGCTGAATTCCGTCAGGGCGGAAACGAGCTCCTGAATATTCTCTCTCCTGTTCAGTGACTCGGCTGTGTTCTCCTCTTTCAAGTCCTGGAGCACGCCGATCTCGTCCACAAGCGCCCGCGCAAGCTCCCCCACGGACATTTCCCCCTTGAGACCAATATACTTCATCAGGAGGGAGTGGAACTGTCGCACCGCCTTCAATGTGCGGTCCGCGATGACCCTCTCGATGTGCGCGGAGGGGAGGAATTCCAGAAGAGGCGTGCGGTGCTCTTCGGCGAGGGAACGGATCTTCCCGACGGTAGTATCGCCGATCCCTCTGCCCGGGACATTGATGATGCGAAGGAGGCTCTCCGTATCTGCAGGATTAGCAATGACGCTCAAATAGGACAGTATATCCTTTATCTC
>PMJQ01000208.1 GCA_003157485.1 Ignavibacteriota bacterium | reverse complement strand
TCACGGCGGCGGACGGTGGGCATCCGCGTTCCGGACAGCCCCATCGCGCTCGCCCTTGTCAGGGGGCTGGGCCATCCGGTATTGAGCACGAGCGTGACGGTGGACGACGGGACGATTCTCAACGATCCCGACGAAATCGCAGGTCACTTCAACAACAGGGTGGACATGATCATCGACGCCGGCTCGTTCCACACCGGCCCGTCGACGGTGATCGACCTCACCGGTGATCAACCCGAAATCATCCGCCAGGGTTCCGGCGACATCCCCACGCTTGCCTGAACCCCCGGGGCGTTTGATCCCTCCTCTCCGGCATTTCCGGTCCCCCGATTTCATTGCATGTCACCACGGGAATCCGCGGAGGACCAGGTTCAACTCTTTGAATGTCGTTCCATTCAGGGGAGAATCCGTCGAGCCGTACGTTGCCGAGTGATACTGTATGTCGATATGGTCTCCGACAAACGCAGCCCATGGGTTGCCGGCAATCTCGGGGCTGGCAAACTCAAGGAACCTGACAAGCCCTCCAAGACAAATGCTGTATCCCGACGTCGAGTAGTCATAGCCGTATCCCTCGACGGACCCGCCACGTATCGACAGGAACTCACCGGCACCGATTTCCCATCCTTTCCTGATCAACACGTTTCCTGTGACCCTCCCGATAAGGAGGTTCTCGCCGATGGAGAGATCACCAAGCGCCCCCTTGTACTCTGACGTGCCGTCGTTGTGCCGGATGACGAGCACATCCTCCGCCTGGTGCACCAGCGCAAGCGAGAGAATCCTCCAATCTGTGTTTCCGGCTTTTGCAGTGAGCCCCCCCTCAACGCCAAGCCCAAGTAATGCCGTTCTCGGGAGCGGATCTGACTGCAGTGAGCCAGCATACGACACCATATCTCCAACATTGGACTTCACGTATACCGCAGTGAAGTCTACAAATGGTTTGATCACGTGCGCGATGGGATAAGACCTTCCGGTGGTTCTAGATACGACTTCTACCAGTGGTATATTAATCATCATCCCGAAATCCGTTGCAGAGGGGGTGATAGTGTTATCAACGAATTGGCCGGCAGGTCCTACGGTCGGCATTCTTGACGTGATTCGCTTGAAATTCATTCCGATGCCGAACCTGACGACGTATTCCAACCCTATCCCGACCGAATATTGCAGGTACGTGTCGTTCATCGTAATTGCCCCTAACGGGTTGCCGTAGGAATCAAAAACGGGCCAAGTCCCCAAATCCCAGTATGTGCGTGAGTAGCCGAATCCCACACTTGCACCGAATGGAAGAGACAGAACGTCTTTCAGGTTGATCCCCGCGTTCATTGCACTCGTAGTTATCGAAAACCCGTTCTCAGGCGTAGAAAACAGAGCAGGCGCCCATTCTGTTTTCGGAGTAAATGTGGACGCGCTGAAGAGATTGTCCAGGCTGAAGAGTCCGAGCTGTCCGGGATTCGCAATCGTGGCTGCTGGATCCAGGGAAGGAAGCGTTGCAGCTGTTCCCCCCATTCCGTTCGCCCTCGGGGATGTGGTAACTGTCAGTCCGGTTATGACGGTTGTGCCGGGCTGGGCACTGACAATTCGGGGAAGCGTGAGCGTCGCGAGCAGTAAAGAGACCATTGAATGACGGAGTTTCATATCATCGCCTTCTCTTTGTGCACCTTAATAGCGGACGGAGAGTCCAGAAAATGACAAGGCCTCCAATCCACGAGGGAAGAGAGGCCTTTCTCAATGAACACTGCGGTTGTCAATGCATCAAGATACCCCCGCTCATTGTCAAAGGCAATATTTACGCACCATTTCAGCCATCCGCTCGAGCAATATCTGCATATCACCAAGGGAATCCACGGAGCAGCATGTTCAGTTCGGAAACGTCTTCTCTTCCAGGCAATGGAAACCGATGAGGGCGAAGGCCCGCCAAAGCGGACAACCGGCCTGTCAAGGGCAGAGCGTCATACTCCCGCAGCGATAAATATCCTGACGTCGCCGAATTCCATGTCGACATGGTGAGTCAGCGAGGCAGGCCCGCCTTCGACCGGCCGCATCGGGGAAGGAAACGTCAGCGTGCGAGCCCCGGCCGCCGTGGCGATAACGGTTGCCGCATCATGCGTCCCGTAGACAATATCCGGCCTGTCGCTCCAGAGCGCCACCCCGGCGTCAAGGGCGAGTCCCCGGAGAATCTCTACAGTAAGCGGTGCAGCGCCGACATAGACCGACGTCCATCCGTTCTGCACCTTCCGGACGAACGCGGGACGGCCGTTGTCGATCCAGTTGCCTAACACTTGCACGTCAGAGTCGATCACGGCAAAACGGGGCCACTGCGGCTTTTTCGTTCCGAAAACGGAGGTGTATCCTCCGTCAGGCTTCCCGACCCGTATCTGCATCGGGCCGGGCTCGCGGAAGACGTCAAACCGGAACCCGGTCAGTCGTTCCATCTGAGACAGGTCGAGTTTCTCCGGCGTAATGAATCCGGGAGCGTAGTACCAGACGGCGGTCACCCCGCTCCCTTCCAGCATTTTCCCGATCCGTTCGACTTCGGCGCCATCCATCGTGAAAAGGTTCACCATGAAGAGAAGCCGGAAACGTTTCATATCGGCGGCCGTGAGATCGAATCGGTAGATGGAATCGAACGGAGCGGCCATGCGCGAGAATGTTCTCTGCTGGCTGTTGATGAACCAGTGGTTAACGTGGTCGCACACGGTGATGCCGTAGCCGGTCCACGGTTCCTCCGCCTTCCAGTGTTCGGTTGCAAAGAAGGCCTTGGGATCGTACACAGCGGCGATCTTCGCTATGCTGGAGGTATCCATGCGGGCCCTTTTCTCCCCCAGCGTCACGAACGGCCGGATAGCTTCGATCAAGGGAGGATCATCATACCAGCCGTGTTCGGCCTTGTAGGGGGGAACGAGATGACCGAAGTCGAAAAACCACCCGCCGATACCCCGCGCGAACATCTGCCCGAGGTCCCTCCGGATAATCCTCACCGATCCTGCCACCGAATCATGCCCCGATCCCCCCTCACCCGCTTTCTTCGGTTCGATGTACGTTGTCGGGTCAATCTCAACGAAGAAGAGCTTTCCGTGCCTGTGT
Source organism: Ignavibacteriota bacterium (assembly GCA_003157485.1). Lineage (GTDB taxonomy): Bacteria > Bacteroidota > Ignavibacteria > UBA10030 > UBA6906 > Fen-1273. The sequence continues at coordinate 1,539 of PMJQ01000208.1, read as the reverse complement.
ATGGATTCGACGAGGACGCGGTATCCCCCGTCGGCTCCGACGCCTCGGGCGCGCCCCAGCCAGTTCCCCGCGTCGTCCACCATGTCGCTCTCCCAGCGTTCCTTGGACGGCAGCATGTTCGTATGCTGGTACGAGTAAGGAGATGCGAGAAAATCGATGTCGCCGCTCGCGAGCACCCGTTCGGGTGAGAGGTGTCCCCCTTCCTGGATATGGACATTCTCGAGAAGGTATCCGAAGAACGCTCCGCAGAGAATTCTGCGCTCCGTCGCTTCTTTCGTAATTGCTGCAAAGTGAAGGAGCGTATCGGCGATGTAATCATGATGGCGGCCGTAGAAGGCAATGACATCACGTTCGAGTTCGGGATCGCGCAGGAGTCCCGCTTTTGTCGTCATGCGCGCGGCCGGCTCAGGAATGGGACCGATTGCTTCCTTCATCGGATCGCTGTAGTCGGGGAGGAACCGCATCCCCGTGTAGTGCCATTCTCCCGTGTGCCCGTAGGCCACCTGGTAGCCGATCATCCTCGAGGCAAGCGGAGAGGACTCCATATGCCGGAGGAATGAGACGAGCACATCCTTCATCTCCGCACGCCAGATTTTCGAGGCCCACGAGGCGTCATTCGGATCCGAGAGACCGTTCCAGTTGAGCCCAGTTTCGCCGAGCCGTTCCGGAAGGCGATAAAGCGAAGGATCGGGGGTCAATCCGCATTTGACGAGCTCAGCGGGGTGCGCCTCTTTCCACCATGCGGGTGGATTGAGGTGGAGTCTCGGGAGGAAGTACGAAGCAGGCTGGATGGCAAGCATGCGGGCGAAGAACAGATCGAACGCGTCCCAGTCATACGTTCCCGGGGCCTTCCATGCGGCGTTGAGCCCGAGTATGGGGGTAAACGTGGATATGCCCGAGTCGCGGTACCCCTCCGCCGTCTTAAGGAGCTCGTCGCTGAGAGCAAGAAAAGGATACGTTTCACGGTCGTTGACGAAGAGCCTCGGCCCTCCCCGTTCGACACGGATCTGTGCGCGGCATTTTTTCTCACCCCGCAGAGGAGCGAAGGCGGATTCAATCTCACGTTCGCCTTCCTGATCGACGTTCAGCAATTCAGGAAATTCCAGTGACCGCGGAAGGAACGCAAATGCGCCTGCGGATGCGCCGAGAAGCTCAAGGACAGTACGACGATTCATAGTCTGCCTTAGGTGGAATGTCTTGGCAATAATTCGTGATTGCTAAACATTGGAGCGAACCGCGGTCAAACTCTTTAAGTACCGGGCAATCCCTCTTGACTTGATTCGGCGTTCCTGCCTCACTGCCTCGGACCGGGAGTCGAACTTCTCGACGTGAACAATATCCCAGGGAATGCCGTGTCGGGTTGACAGACATTCCCCTGAGTTATGCTCGTTCAATCGATTGGATACGTCTTGAGTGGAACCTACGTAGTAGAGGAGGGTAGTCCTGCTCTGCAGAATGTACACGTACATGATGTCGGGGCGCCGGGATTCGAACCCGGGACCTCCTGGTCCCGAACCAGGCGCGCTAGCCGGGCTGCGC
>PMJQ01000183.1 GCA_003157485.1 Ignavibacteriota bacterium | reverse complement strand
ACGGTGCGGAATTTTCCGAACGCGTCATGTATCGAGATGCAAAGAACGGCAGCCGGTCAAGGGATACCTCACACCTCCCTGAGCGAGTTGTCCAGGTAGTGCGTGATCTTCCCGATTTCCCCCTCAACGAGAGCGGACATGCTGCGGACCTTTTCCCGCTCCTTGAAGAGATCTTCTGTTATGTTCAATGCCGAAAGTACCGCCACGGTGAGCGTGGGCTGCTCCGGAAGCTTGGCGTGGATCGTATTGATCATCTCATCCACGTACGTCGCAACCCTGCGCGTGAAGTCCTCGCTCTCTCCCCGAAGCGGGTACTCAGAGCCGAATATGCGTACCTTGATACTCTTCTTGTCTGTGTTCATCTGCCGTAAGCCGTGGTTCATCCGTCACTGCATCCCGTCTCACACACTCCGGACGCGCGGGTCCTTTATCAGAGATGCGCGTCCAGTTTCGCGATCAGGTCTTTCACTTTCGCCGCGAGGAGGTCGCGTTCCCCTCCGGCGAAACTTGTGCCCCCCTCCTGGGCATTGTCTGCGGCCTGTTTTCTCATCTGGGCCGCGTCCGCCCGGATCTGCTGGAGCTCGCGTTCCAGCCGGGCCACATGCGCCTGCAGGGACTGCTTTTCCCCGCGCAGGCCGGCAATGACCTCGGCGGCCCTGCGCGCACTATCCCACAACGCCTTGATGTTGCTTTCAACGGATCTGACGTCTCCCGCTGGGAGCGTGCTCTCGTCGACAGCTTGAGGATCCACGCTGCTGTTCACTTGAGACCCCGGATCGTTAGCGCATGCTTCGCAGCGCGGCGCCGTGAGCTTTTTCGACTCCCGCAACCACGCGGCCGACCGCAGCCTCGGTTTCAGCGTCGGTCAGCGTTCTTTCCAGCGACATGAACTCGAGAGTAAACGCGACGCTCTTTTTCCCTCCCGGGAGCTGTTCTCCTTGGTACACATCGAACACTTCCACGGACTGGAGAAGTTCAGTCGCTGATTCCCGGATAGTTGCTTCAAGACTCGCCGCCGGGATCCCTGCGTCGACCGTGAATGCGACGTCGCGCTTCACTTTAGGATAGCGGGGAAGCGGGACATACGCCTTACGAATGTCCCTGCGGAATCCTTCTACCCCGATTTCAGCAACAAAGACCGGCCTCTCGAGGCCGAACAATCCCCGAACTTCCTTCGATATACCGCCAAGATAACCCGCGTAACTTCCTTGAATTTCAATGCCTAGCGTGTTATCAGTTAAACCTTTGCTGGTAGAATAAGAAATAAACCGACTTTTGTCAAGGGCAAACTTGGCGAGGAGGAACTCGATATCCCCCTTCATATCAAACAGGTCGACGTCCCTTCCCGGACTGCTCCAATGGACAGGGGCGGAACTCCCTGTCAGCAGGAGACAAAGCCTCTCTTCTTCGAGGTAATTCTGAACGAGTTTCGGGGCGGGGCCGTCATCAATGCGGAATACATGCCCGATCTCGAACAGCCTCAGTGTGAGATTCCCCGCGTTGTGGTTCCGCGCCGCGGTTTCCAGGAGCCCCGGCACCAGACTCGTCCGGAGTGCCGCCATGTCCTGATTCTGGGGGTTCAGTATCCGGACGGGCGTGGCTCCTCCCATCGCGGCCTTCTTCGGCTGCTGCATGGAGTTGGTGATCGCCTCCTGGTACCCTCTCCCCGCCATCGCCTCCTGCAACGTCTGCTCGCGTGAGACGGCCGGGAACGGCTGTCTGAAGCTGAACGTGGCGCCTGAACCGGATTCGATCCTGTCGTATCCGTACACGCGCGCGACCTCTTCGATAATGTCGATTTCGCGCTCCACGTCGACGCGGAACGTCGGCACGCGGAATTTCACCGTGTCCCCTTTCACCCCCGACTCGCTGATGCCGATCAGCCCGAGAGAGCGGACGATCTCCGGTTTTTTCAGCTTCGTCCCGAGGACGTGGTTCACGCGCGCGACGCGCAGGGGGACGGTGCGCTCCCGGATTTTCCGCGGGTACACGTCGATGACCCCTTTCAGGAGGACTCCACCCGCCAGTTCCATGACAAGCCCGGCTGTCCGGTCAAGCGCGTACCGGACGCCCCCGGGGTCCGCGCCCCTTTCGAATCTCTGTGATGCGTCCGTGCTTATGCCGAGAAGCTTCGCCGTCTTCCGTATGCTTGACGGCTTCCAGTAGGCCGCTTCGATAACGATATCGGCGGTCGCATCGCTGATCTCGGAGTTTGCGCCTCCCATGATCCCGGCGATCGAGACTTCCCTCTCTCCGTCGCACACCATGACCGCGCCGGCGGGAAGTGTATGCTCTTTCCCGTCCAGCGTCGTAAACGGCGTTCCCTCCTTCGCACCGCGGACGACGATCCGGCCTCCGCGCAGGAGCGCGTGATCGAAGGCATGCAGGGGCTGCCCGCACTCGTACATGACGTAGTTCGTGATGTCGACGATGTTGTTCCTCGGCCTCAGTCCCGCGTTGCGCAGGGCATTCTGGAGCCACCGCGGCGAAGGGCCGATCTTCACCCCCCTGATCATCCGGGCCGCAAACCTCGGACAGTTCTCGCCCTCCTCCACCGTGACCGAGAGGTGTTTTCCGACCGGTTCGGCGGACTCTTTCAGTTTCACACGGGGGAGCCTGGGGAGCGTCCCGGTGAGGACCGCGATTTCCCGCGCAACCCCCATGTGGCTCAGCCAGTCGGGCCGGTTCGGCGTGATCTCGAGATCGAACGCAACGTCGTCGAGTCCGAAGTACGAGGCGAGTGTCTCCCCCGGCTTCGCGTCCCTGTCGAGGACCATGATCCCGGCGGAGTCTTTCCCCATGTCAAGCTCGGACTCGGAGCAGATCATCCCCGAAGATTCCACTCCCCGTATCGCCACGCGTGAGAGGACGAAGGGGGCCCCCGACGGATCGTGCTGATTGCGTGGAACCGTCGCACCGACAAGACCGACGACGACTTTCTGTCCCGGGGCGACATTCGGGGCGCCGCAGACGACCTGGAGCGTTTCTCTCCCCGTCCCCACCGTGCAGACGGACAGCCGGTCGGCTCTGGGGTGTTTCTCCTTTGTGAGGACCTCCCCGACGACGAACCCGTTGTACCGCGTATCGAGCCTCTGGACGCTCTCAAATTCAAGCCCCAGCATCGTCAGACGCTCTGCAAGCTCATGGGGGTCGATCGAAAAATCACCGTACTGCTTCAGCCACCGTTCGAGGATTCTCATTGTCGGAACTGATTGAGGAAACGGATATCGTTGTCGAAAAAAAGCCGTATGTCGTCGATGCCGTGCCTGAGCATGGCGATCCTGTCTATCCCCATGCCGAACGCGTAACCGGTGTACACCTCGGGATCGTATCCGACCGAGCGGAACACGTTCGGGTCCACCATCCCGCACCCCAGAATTTCAAGCCACCCGCTCTGCTTGCAGAGCCGGCACCCCTTCCCGCCGCAGATAAAACAGCTTATATAGATGTCCGCGCTCGGCTCCGTGAACGGGAAAAATGTGGGCCGAAACCGGAACTTCAGCCCTGCGCCGTAGTAGCGGGTAATGAACTCGATCAGGGTCCCCTTCAGCTCGGCGAACGTGACCCCCCTGTCCACGCAGAGCCCCTCCACCTGGTGAAACATGCAGTAGCTCCGCGCGCTGATGGCTTCGTTCCGGTACACTTTCCCCGGCATGATGACGCGGAGCGGAGGCTGATGCTCCTCCATGACGCGAATCTGGACGGGGGAGGTATGCGTGCGAAGGAGCGCCCGGGGACCCAGGAAGAATGTGTCCTGCATGTCGCGCGCGGGATGGTCGGGCGGGAAATTCAGGGCCTCGAAGTTGTGATAGTCGTCCTCGATCTCCGGGCCGTCGGCAACGCCGAACCCCATGGACACGAATATCGCCCTGATCTCGTCAAGCGTTTGCGTGAGCGGATGTTTCGAGCCGATGAACCCCCGCCGTCCCGGAAGCGAAAGGTCCGCAGGAGCGGCTTCGCCGGAGGCGGGGGCCTGAATGGCGCCGGATTTCTCGTCGAGCATCTGCTGGACCGCGGAACGCAGTTCGTTCAGCATCTTGCCGAGCGCGGGACGGTCCTCCGGAGCGGCGGTCTTGAGCCTGTCAAAGAGGGCCGCGATGGAACCTTTGCGCGCAAGGAACCTGACGCGGAATTCGTCGATCCCGCGCGCGTCCGTCACGGTGCGAATGGCGTTTTCCGCTTCTTCGCGAAGCGAGGTTATTTCGGAGTGCATGGATGTGCCGGAAAATAGGACTTCCCATCCCCGGAACGGAGCGCCCGTGGACGCCCGTGCCGTGAATGGGAAGACGTTGATTGGGTTATGCGAGGGCGAACTTCACAACCTCGGCAAAGGCGTCGGGGTTGCTGACAGCCAGCTCCGCGAGGATCTTGCGGTTGATCCCGACCTGTTTCTTGTCCAGTCCGGCGATAAGCCGGGAATACGTCGTGCCGTGCAGCCGGGCCGCGGCGTTGATGCGCGTTATCCAGAGCTGACGGAATGTCCTTTTCTTGGTCTTGCGGTCGCGGTAGGCGTACTGAAGCCCCTTGTCGATGTGGTGCTTCGCAACCGTCAGGACTTTGCTTCTCGCACCCCAGTAGCCTTTCGCACTCGCAAGTATGCGTTTGCGGCGGCGGTGGGAGGCAACCTTGTTCTGCGATCGAGGCATAGTTGCTCTTGTCCCTGATGTGGATTATGAATGCCCGGACGTTCCCCCCCCGGAGGGAGGCGCCGGCGTGAGTGTACAGACTCAGACGTTCAGCATCATCTTGACCGCGGGCGTGTCCTGCTTTGACACGTAGTGACCTTTGCGCAGCTTTCGCTTCCGCTTTGTGGTCTTGGATGTCAGGATGTGGCTGCGGTACGCGGTCCCGCGCTTCACCATCCCTGAGGCGGTGAGCCTGAACCTTTTTTTTGCGCTGCTTTTCGTCTTCATTTTCGGCATGGAGCGCTTTCCCTTCGTTATGCTTCCGCCGCCTTTTCTTCGGGTTTGGCGTCGGGTTTGGCGATTTTTTTCTTCTCGGGAGTGAGGATCATGATCATGCTCCTCCCCTCCATGTGTGCTGCCTGATCGACTTTCGAGATATCGGTGAGCTGCTGCACGAGCCTCGCGAGAAGCACCTCCCCTTTTTCCTTGTACGTGATCTCCCGCCCCTTGAACACGACCGTCGCCTTCACTTTGTGCCCCTCGCCGAGGAACCGCCGGGCGTGCCGCACCTTGAAATCAAAATCGTGCACGTCGGTGTTCGGGTGGAACCGGAGCTCCTTGAGAAGCGAGACGTGCTGGTGCTTCTTCTGGATCTTGTCCTTCTTGGCGAGCTCGTATTTGAACTTGCCGAAATTGATGATCTTGCAGACCGGTGGAACGGCCGTCGGCACAATCTCGACGAGATCCGCGTCGCGTTCCTTAGCAAGGCCTATGGCGGCCGCCGGCGTCATCACGCCGAGCTGCCCGCCGTGCTGGTCGATCACGCGCACTTCCGGCACGCGGATCTCATCGTTGATGCGAGCACGTTTTTCTTTGCTAATGGATATGCCTCCTAGGTGGTGAGTCCTTTGCCTGCGATTTCGCCTGTCAGTTTCCGGAGCACCTCTCCACGCGGCATGGGGCCGAGGTCTCCTTTCCTGTGCTGGCGGACGGCCACCGTGTCCGCGCTTCGCTCCTTCTCTCCGACGATGAGCATGTAGGGAGCCTTCTTTACCTCCCACTCCCGGATCTTGTAGCCGATCTTCTCGTTCCTGTCGTCGAGCTCCGCGCGTACTCCGGCAGCCTTCAAATCTTCGTGAACTTTTCTTGCATAATCAAGCGACGCGTCGGTGATGGGGAGAACCGCACACTGGACCGGTGCAAGCCAGAGAGGAAATTCACCGGCGTAGTGTTCGATGAGGACGCCGATGAACCGTTCCATCGATCCGAACGGCGCGCGGTGGATGATGACGGGCCTGTGCTTCGCCCCGTCGCTCCCGGTATACTCCAGGTTGAACCTCTCGGGCATGACGTGGTCGACCTGTACGGTGCCGAGCTGCCAGGTCCTCCGGAGCGCGTCGAGGACCATGAAATCGATCTTCGGTCCGTAGAACGCCGCCTCGCCGATGCCGACGAAATAGTCGAGCTTCATCGCGTCGGCGGCTTCGCGGATCTCGTGCTCCCCCTGCTCCCACTGCTCGTCGTTCCCGCCGTATTTCTCCGTGTTCTTCGGATCGCGGAACGACAGGCGGGTCTTGAAATCCTTGAATCCGAGCGTGCTGAACACGAGCTGGATGAGATCGATGACATCGCACAACTCGTCTTTCAACTGATCCTGCCGCACGTACATGTGCGAATCGTCCACGGTGAACGAACGGACCCGGGTGAGACCGTTGAGCTCCCCCGACTGTTCGTACCGGTACACGGTACCGAATTCCGCCAGGCGGAGCGGAAGCTCCCTGTAGCTTCTCGGCCTGGCAAGGTAGATCTGGTGGTGGTGGGGACAGTTCATCGGCTTCAGGAGATACTGCTCCCCCTCCATCACAATCGGCGGGAACTGGCTGTCTTTGTAATAGGGATAGTGCCCGCTTGTCCTGTACAGATTCAGATTGGCGATGTGCGGCGTAATCACCGGCTGGTATCCGCGCTTGCGCTGCTCTTCCTTCAGGAAGGATTCCAGGGTCTCGCGCAGAATCGTCCCTTTCGGAAGCCAGATCGGGAGTCCCCCTCCCACCTTCGGGGTCAGCAGGAACAGCTCCATCTCCTGCCCGATCTTCCGGTGATCGCGTTTCTTTGCTTCTTCCAGCCTCGCGAGATGCTCCTCAAGCTCCTTCTGCGTCGGAAATGTCACGCCGTAGATCCGCTGGAGCATTTTGTTCTTTTCGTCCCCGCGCCAGTACGCCCCTGCGACGCTGAGGAGCTTGATCGCCCGGATCAACCCTGTCGAGGGAATATGCGGCCCGAAACAGAGGTCGGTGAAATTTCCCTGGTGATAGAAGGTGATCTCCTCCCCCTTCAGTCCGTCGAGGAGCTCCAGCTTGTACTGGTCCCCCTTCTTCCTGAAGTACGCAACCGCGTCCTCCCAGGGCTTGACCTCGCGCCGGTACGGAACGTCGCGCGCGGAAAGTTCCCCCATCTTCTTCTCGATCCGGACCAGGTCGTCCGCTGTGAGGGAGTGGTCCCCCATGTCGATGTCGTAGTAAAACCCGTTTTCGATCGCGGGACCGATGCCGAACTTGGTGCCGGGAAACAGGGCCTCCACGGCCTCCGCCATCAGGTGCGCGGAGCTGTGCCAATACGTCCTCTTCGCCTCATCGTCCTTCCACGTGTGTATCCGAACCGACGCATCGCTCTCGATCGGTCTGAAGAGATCCCGGACCTTTCCGTCAACGGAGATGGCGAGCGCGTCCCGTGCGAGACCGCGGCCGATCGCGGCGGCGATTTCATTCCCTGTGACTCCCCGGGGGAATTCCCTTCCGGACCCGTCGGGAAGAGTTATTGTAATGTTGTCCATATCGTCGACATCACAAAAAAAAACGGAGCAGGCTCCGCTTCAAGCGTTCTTCACTGTGGGCGATACAGGAGTCGAACCTGTGACCTCTACCATGTCAAGGTAGCGCTCTAACCAACTGAGCTAACCGCCCGTCACACTCTCGCCGCAGTTCCGCCCCGTCTCCGATTTCGCGCCGAATTCCGGCCTGTTCGTACCGAGGGCCGGACTCGAACCGGCACGGGCCTTGCGGCCCTCAGGATTTTAAGTCCTGTGCGTCTACCAATTTCGCCACCCCGGCCCNNTGCGGGCCCGGAAAAGCCCGGTGGAAGCGCCCGCCTGATTTCCGGAATGAAAAAGCCGCGACGTCCTTGCGGAGCGCGGCTCTGGCACTGCTCGAGCGCCACTTATTGAGGCGACGACCGGATTCGAAC
>PMJQ01000219.1 GCA_003157485.1 Ignavibacteriota bacterium | reverse complement strand
TCATTGCTACGCTTAAACACTTCGCCGCGCACGGACAGCCCGAAGCCGGCATGAACTGCGGTCCGGTAAACGTGTCGGAGCGTGAACTCCGCGATGTGTTTCTCGTCCCGTTTCGGGAGGCGATCCGGCGGGGAGGCGCACTGAGCGTGATGGCCTCGTATAATGAGATCGACGGTGTTCCCTCAAGTGCGAATTCCTGGCTGCTGCGCGATGTGCTTCGTCAGGAATGGGGCTTTACGGGAGTCGTCGTCTCCGATTACTATTCGATCGCCGAATTGCACTGTCGCGGCGAGGCGACGAGTCACTCTGTGGCGGCGGACAGGGAGGATGCCGCGCATCTGGCCGTGCGGGCCGGAGTCAACATGGAGACCCCTGATCCCGACTGCTATCCGCTCCTTGTGCAGGCTGTTCGCGAGGGATCGCTGCAGGAATCGGAGTTGGATCCGCTTGTCGGGGCGCTCCTTCGCCTCAAATTCCAGCTTGGCCTGTTTGAGGATCCGTACGTTGACGAAAATGCGATCGCGAGCCCGCAGAGGCTGGAAGGCGAGAGAAGCCTTGCCCTGCGCGCCGCGAAAGAGACAATCACGCTTCTTAAGAACGACCGCGGAGTTTTGCCGCTCAGGCCNNCTGCACAGCGAGGGTTGCGGCATCACCGTCGGCGGTTCTTGGAACAACGATGAAGTGGTGTTCGCCGATCCTGAGTCGGACAAACGGGCGATCGCAGGCGCCGTCGAGACGGCTCGCAGGTCGGACGCTGTCATCCTTGTCTTGGGTGAGAATGAACAGACCTCGCGGGAAAGTTGGAGCAGGACGCACCTTGGTGATCGCGCCAGCCTCGACCTGATCGGCCGGCAGGAAGCGCTTGTGCGGGAGATCGTTGCCACGGGGAAGACCGTTGTCGCCGTGTTGTTGAACGGCCGGCCTAACTCGATCGGTTCCCTGGCGGACATGGTCCCGGCGATTCTGGAGTGCTGGTACCTCGGCCAGGAATGCGGTACGGCAATCGCAGGGGTGCTCTTCGGTGACGACGTCCCCGGGGGCAAGTGTCCCATATCGATCCCCCGTTCGGCCGGCCACATTCCTGTTTTCTACAACCACAAGCCTTCGGCCCGCCGCGGGTATCTGGACAGTGAGCCCACGGCATTGTTCCCGTTCGGATTCGGTCTGAGCTATACGACCTTTCGGTTCAGCAACCCCCGGCTTGAATGCGACACGATCGCCTCAGACGCATCGACACGGGCATTCGTCGACGTTACGAATGCGGGGGAACGGGCGGGGGACGAGGTTGTGCAGATGTATATTCGGGACGTCGTGAGCTCGGTGACACGGCCGGTGAAGGAGCTCAAGGGCTTTGCCCGCATCCATCTCCGTGCCGGAGAAACAAAGACCGTCTCCTTTACTGTCGGACCGGATCAGCTGGCGTTCACGAACATCCACAAGAGGTGGGTCGTTGAACCGGGGCAGTTCGAGATCATGGTGGGGAATTCCTCCCGCGATACGGACCTGAGCAAGGTGAAACTGACAGTGACAGGACATTAAACCGGGAAGTCATGAACACTGTCGGCGTGGTCATGTCATGAGCCATACTTCACGCTGAAAAAGTCGGAGAACGTCGTGCCCGCAGCCGGAAATACTCTCTCTGTTCGGGAAAAAGCAGGATACGCGCTGGGCGACACCGCCGCGAACCTCATCTTCCAGACGATGGTGATGTTCCAGCTGGTGTTCTACACGGATACATTCGGCATCACCGCGGCGGCTGCGGGCACCCTCCTCGTCGTTGTGCGGGTATGGGATGCGATCTTCGACCCGATCATGGGAGTCCTGGCTGACCGGACGAACACCAGGTGGGGGAAATTCCGTCCCTGGGTTCTGTGGACGGCAATTCCCTTCGGCATCATGGGTTTCCTCACGTTTGTCACCCCGAACTTTGATCCGTCTGGCAAGCTTGTGTACGCGTACGTGACGTATATCGTCCTGATGATGGTCTATTCCGCAAACAACCTCCCCTATTCGGCGCTCAGCGGCGTCATGACCGGCGACCTCGGCGAACGGACNNCCGATGGTCCATTACTTCGGAGGGAACGACAGCGCACGCGGCTATCAGATGACGATGGGCATTTTTTCCGCGCTTGCCGTTATCTTCTTCTTTGTCACATTTGCTTCGACGCGGGAGCGCATCCAGCCTGCACCCGATCAGAAGGCCTCCATCCGGCAGCACTTCACCGACCTCCTCACGAACGGTCCCTGGAAGGCCATGTTTGCCCTCACGCTCGTTCTCTTCCTCACGCTTGCCATGCGCGGAAGCGCGGTTCTGTACTACTTCAGGTATTACGTCGGGGATGAGAGCCTTTTCAGTCTGTTCAATGTTCTGGGAACGTGTGCGACGATCATCGGCATCTTCTTCTCCAAGGGGCTGGCGATGAAGTATGGAAAGCGGAATCTCTTTATCGGAGGGCTGGCCTTCACCGTACTCTTCACCGCCTTCTTTGCGGTGTTGTCCCCCCGGGCCACGGTCCTGATCTTCGCAATGGAGATTCTCCGCCAGTTCGCGTACGGCTTCACAATCCCTTTGCTCTGGGCGATGATGGCGGATGTGGCGGACTATTCCGAATGGAAGAACAGACGTCGCGCCACCGGCATCGTCTTCTCGGCGATCGTGTTTGCGCTGAAGGCCGGGCTCGGGTTCGGGGGCGCAATCACGGGGTATGTGCTCTCGCTCTACGGCTACGTGCCCAATGCCGCACAGACTCCCGAGACACTGGACGGCATTCGGCTGACAATGAGCATCTTCCCGGCGGTGACGTTCGGCATCTGCATTGTGTGCCTCTTCTTTTACGGCATCACGAAGGAAAAGGAAATTCAGATCACCACCGATCTGGCGGAGCGACGCAAAGGATACGGGCTTGCGGGGGCGGCAGCCACCGCGTCGTAGGCCGATGCAGCTGTCCGGCGTATGGCATGTTTCAGGTCAACAGGAGGGCGTCCCGGTGATTCGATGGAAAAGGCAGGTATGGAAGAAGATTCAATTTATCACTTGACTTTTGAACTGTTCGTAATTAGATTTGAACCAGTTCAATCGCACTAAACCAGTTCAGCCGGTTCCCCCACTGTGTTCAATTTCATCTCCGTTCTTTCACTGCACAATGTTGGTCTGTCACCTGACGTGAAGCAGCGACAGTGATCTGGAGTCCGCGCCCGGGAGAGATTCACCAGTCCCCGGGCCGGGAGCCATCACCGAAGTCGAATCCAGGACGAGCTCCTGTTTGCGCTGCTCGACGTTGGAAGAATCGCAGACAGAAACATCGCCGATCAGGACCAAACCATTTGTGAGGGCCGACTCTCCGCGGCCTGTGAAGCTCGCAGGGCACTCGTGCCACCGGATCTTCGAAAGCATGGCTGCCCTCCAAGTTCTTTAGAAAATTTCCACCAACCTCCCTCATTCCGTACAAAAACGTGGGATCAACCATGCGACTTGTCACTATGTTCCTCGCGCTCGTTGCCCTGGTTCTCATTGGGTCGTCGCCTCTTTCGGCGCAATCCTCCGGGCAGATTCAGGGAATCGTATCGGACTCGCTGTCAAAAGAACATCTTCCCGGAGCGACACTCTGGCTGGAAGGGACGGGACTCGGAACGTCTGCCGACCTTTCGGGGAAATACGTCATCCCCAGAATACCGCCGGGAACGTACACACTGATCGTCCGCTACATCGGTTACGTCACAAAACGCGTTCGGGTGGAAGTGAAGTCGGACGACAAGATCGAAATGAACTTCTCGCTCATCCCTCAGGCAGTCCAGGGGGAGACGGTCATCGTCACCGGCCAGGCCCGCGGCCAGCAGGGAGCGATAAACGAGCAGCTCTCATCCAATACGATAATCAATGTCGTTTCAGCGGATAAGATCCACGAGCTCCCTGATGCAAGTGCCGCGGCTGCACTGGCCCGTTTGCCGGGTGTCTCCCTCATGAACGGAGATCAGGTAGTTCTTCGCGGCATCCAGGCAAAACAGAATATCATCCTCCTGAACGGCATTCGGCTCC
>PMJQ01000188.1 GCA_003157485.1 Ignavibacteriota bacterium | reverse complement strand
CTTCGCAGGAGACGATCCGGCAGTACATCCCCGTGACGAAGAGGCTATCCGTGTGCGAAGGGAAAACACTCGAGCGGGAAAAAGACGACTGGGTTCTGAAAAGCGACTACGGCTGCGAAGGCGCAGAGGTTATCGTCGGACGCCTGACTGGGGAAGAGGCATGGAGTGAAGCCCTCCGGCTCGCAGAACCGGCCCACTGGGTGGTCCAGCGCTATTTTCAGGCGGAGAGGCAGGACTCCGGGCTCACGGAAAATTACGGTGTCTACATCGCCGGAGGGGAGCCCGCGGGGCTTTATGTCCGGCTTGCGGGTGGAGTGACAGCGAATACCGCCGTCGTGGTTCCTGCGCTCGAACGGCCGATACTCGCAGGGGGAAGCGCCCGCTTACAGTCAGTCCGAAGCGAGGCCCTATCGTGCAACGCAAATGTTCGCAAACTGATACGGGCGTACACCCCCTCCGACCGCTGGCTCCCGTTCAGGATGAGCCTCATCCTGCACTCCGCGGCGGACCCGGAGATTCCGATCCCGTTTGAGTTGACTCCATCCGTGTCCGCGTCATCAGAGACCGGTGAAAAGCTCGCGGAGCTCATCGAATGCGCCCCGGCGGAGATCGAGAAATCGATCCTCATCATCGCCGATCTGGACGGTGTCGAATCTGTCGCACTCGGGGGACACATTGCGTCGCGGGCCGACGTCGTCCTGCAGATCGAGAACCTGGCTCATGCACGCGAAAACGTCCCTCTCCGCGCGACGCTCGGCGCGCTCCTCCATTTCGCACCGCTCGTCGCGGCTAACGCTCCCCGGAACGGGATCGGACGGCCGGCGGCGATCATACTCGACCGGAGAAGACTGGGTCCCCTCATCTCCGGCGCGGAACAGTTTAACAACCGGCACTGGGCATATATGCCCTCCGTTCGCGCCCTGGAGGAGATCGGAATCACCACCGTGCTTTACGTGCATCCTGACGGAGACGAGACCGAGAGCGACGACCTGAATGAGGACTTTGTCCAGTACTCCGGATCGGGACTCCGGATCTGCTACGCTTCCCTGCGAACCATTGGAACGCCCCGCCCGGGCGGCATGGCAGGGCTCCTTCAGGCGACGGAACGGAAGCCCACAAGGCGAGAGACAGTGTTTTCCTACATGCTCCCGCGTGGAGACGAGGGGACAACATATTCGTACAACCAGGAGACGGCCGACAGGTGAATAATCCCGGCACACAGAATCCACAGCGCACAATCGTCCAGATCAGGCCCGGCGTGGTCCATAGGGCACTCGGGGCGATTGGCGGATGGAAAGGGACGGTTCTGCGTTCGTTCAGCGCGGGGGGGGTCGAGTACCTCGACGTGGAGGTCTCCCCCAAAACCATCGCGGGACTGAGCAACGAGGAGCGTGACCGGTANNTCCAGGTGGAGCGGGCGGACGTCACGACGCAGTCACAGCACGAGTGGTTCAAGGAGGCGGGCATCCATCAGCAGGATCCCACGAGGGCCGAGGCGGAGAGTGTGGCGGGCCCACGGGTCGACATCGGGAGACGGGAGGCAATCCGGTCGCTTGTCGGCGTGGGGGCGTTTCTCCTGATCATGCTCTCCGTCATGCGACAGGACTGCAACAACGGGAACACGGGACGCGGAAGCTGGGGACGCTCGGGGGGATTCTCATCATGAACAGAGACTGAGCCGACGATGAAACGATACGGCCTCTTCAACGACACGCGGGTCACCCCTTCGGACGCCTCGTTCTTTGCGATACAGGCGGCGGTCTCGACGTACCCCGGTGACCCGCTCCGCAAACAGCTTGACGAGATCGTCGCCGGGATCTCCTCACTCACGGACCAGGGGGCACAGAGCGCGCTTGCCGCGAAGGGGGCGGGCCTCCTTTCCCGGGCGCTTCCGTATATCGAATATTGCGTCTGGGACTACACGCTTGTTTCGTCCGTCGCACTGAAGGAGTTTGCTTCGTGGGTGGACGACATACAGAAGTTCGCCGACGCCCCACCGGAGAGCGGCGACGTGACGAAGTTCATCACGGACGACACGACGTACTTCGTCACGACGCTCGTCGTGCTTTCAAGCCATCCCGCGCTCGCGAGCTGGCTTGACTATTATCCCGAGCACCTGAGCGAGGAACAGTATTTTGAGCGGAAGACGATTGAGACCATCCTGAAGAGATTCGCCAACATCACTCCCGGCCCGCTGAACCAGTGCACGAACGCGATGTTCACGACGATGCCGGTGGCACCGGACGACTTCTATTCAGGAAACCAGCTCCGATCGGCCGACTGGGACTATCTGCGACCCGTGTACTGACGGCGTCCCGGGGAGGCAGTCCGTCCTTTGATCCTCGCGATGTCTCCCTCCGATATCCTTATCACCATCCGCTGAACCAAAGAACTCCCTCCGCGGTGCGTTATCCCGGCTTTCAATGTAACGTAGGGAACGAATCACGCGATGAAAACTGAAATGGGACGAGGTGAAGAAACGGGTGACAGGAGGGAGGGACATTACCCTCCCGAGATCGCACCGATGATCATAAACGGCTCGTTTCCCAACGCCACGGACTCTGGGAGCGGAGTCTCGGGCGATTCCAGGGAAAGGTCTTCGCCGCAGGCAAAGAAACGGAGGAACGGACGCCGCTGAAGTGTCACGTGCTCGCGAATCGTTCCTTTCAGCATAGGATAGGCCGTCTCAAGTGCTTCGAGGATGGCTCGCGGGGTGACCGAGCCGGCAACCTCGAGCTGCACCTCACCACCAACTCGCGCGAGCGTTCGCAAATGGTATGGCAGTGTTACTCTGACCATCAGAACACCTGCACTTCGACAGAAAATACCGCCGGCAAATCACGAACGATCGGCGCCCAGGTGTCCCCGGCGTCGGCGGAGGCGTATACTTGACCGCCGGTCGTTCCAAAGTAGACTCCGCATTTGTCCAAGGAATCGACCGCCATGGCCTCACGGAGAACGTTGACATAACAGTCTTGCTGGGGGAGACCATTTGTAAGCGGTTCCCATTCGTTCCCGCCCGTTTTGCTCCGATAGACACGCAGCTTCCCTTCCGGTGGATAATGCTCCGAGTCGCTCTTGATAGGGATGACATAGACCGTCTCGGGCTCGTGAGCGTGAACATCAACCACAAAGCCAAAGTCACTCGGAAGGTTCCCGCTGACTTCGTGCCACGACTCTCCTCCGTTGTCGCTCCTCATCACATCCCAGTGCTTCTGC
>PMJQ01000083.1:536-4598 GCA_003157485.1 Ignavibacteriota bacterium | reverse complement strand
CAGCTGAGATTAATGGCCCCAAATTGTCCATTCGCCACAGTGCTCGTACTGCCATTCGTTTCGGCGGATGCAAAGGCGACGTTCGTGACGTCGGTTGCCGGCTGGTTGGGCGTGAATTCCCCCCCGGAGATCTTGCCGCTGATGCTTCCGGTGCGGGCTGTCCCGGGAAACGAACCGAAGAACAGGAGCGTGGGGTCCGTCCGGGTGAGCCCCTTGTACACGATCGCCGACTTGCTTGACGCATTCACGAGGCTGATATCATAGGGTGTCGTCACGTTCGCAATGCTGAAATTGCCGGAACCGTCGGTGTTTGTCGACGCCTTCCCCGGAACCACGACCGGAACGCTCGCCACAGCCTGTCCGTTCTGTCCGACAACCTTGCCTGTCACGGTGATGACACTCCCGGCTCCGCTACCTGGCCCTGTGGAGCCGCTTTTGCTGCACCCGCCGCCGACCAGCACTGTGAGAGCCAGCGCGAGGACCGATCCCCCGGTGGAAAATATTCGTTTCAGCATACACTTCCTCCAGCATAATTGATGATTGTTGGGTTGTGAAATCCTGTTGGTTCCGCTATTCCGTCCGCCGGCGCGGCTGTCGTCCTAAGGCCGGTGGTCTTCCCGATTTTTGTCCCGCGGGGGGTGGTGGTGGAAGTGAGACCGAAACGTGTACGTGCGTGGCCCAGGCGGGAGAGCCCTTGAGAGATGAGGGCCCGCTTGTTGGCTGCGTCTACAACGGTGAGGTCGTACGGAGTTGTAACGCTTGCAGGAGAGAAGTTGCAGTGTGTGTCGGGATTTGCAGAAGTCTTGCCTGTGACATAGGCCGGGGGGATCGCGAATGCATGGTCATCCATTCCAGCAGCCTTCACCGCGAATGTGATGACGGTTTCTGAAGCGTCTCCGGTGGAACTGTTCCCGCCGGAGCCCGCATCCATGAGTCCCACGGCGGCAAGGGCACCTATCGTAAAGACGGCGATGAGCGCACGATTCGACATCTCATTCCTTCCGGGGTTGAGGATGGGTACTGGAACGACGGGTGCCGGCTTTTCGTCCACCGGGGACAAGTCCCCGTACAGCCTATATCAAAGAGCGCAGTACAATGCCTGTGACGGAGAACAACCCGTCACGCGTTGGTCTTCTGCCGGATGGCTTTGCTCGCAAGATCGCGCAGGTAGTAGAGCTTTGCCCGTCGCACGGCACCCTCTTTCACCTTTTCGATCTTCGCGATCCGGGGGGAATGAAGCGGGAAGATGCGCTCCACGCCGACGCCGTCGGAGACCTTGCGGACCGTGAACGTGGCGTTCATCCCGGATCCGTGCCGGCCTATCACGACCCCCTGGAACTGCTGTATGCGTTCCTTGTCCCCCTCAACGACCCGCACGTGGACATTGATGGTGTCCCCGGGGGAGAAAGGGGGGATGCCGGTTTTCATCTGCGTTGCCTCGACGAGCTTCAGTTTCTCCATAACATTCTCCAGTACACTGACGTTTATGATTGTTCCATCAAATCCGTGCGGCGCTCCTCTGTGCGGCTGCGGCGCTGCGCCATGCGCCATGCCGCGATCTCTTCATGGTTCCCCGAGAGGAGCACTTCCGGGACGCACATCCCCCGGAATTCGGGCGGCCGCGTGAAGGAAGGCGCATCAAGAAGTCCGTCCTGAAACGAATCCGTGAGCATCGATTCCCCGTCGTGAAGAACTCCGGGGATCAGCCGGACTATCGCGTCGACGAGGACGAGCGCCGGGAGCTCACCCCCCGTGAGGACGTAATCACCGATCGAGATCTCCTTCGTGACGAGCTTCTGACGGATCCGCTCGTCAATCCCCTTGTAGTGGCCGCACAGGAGGATGAGGGAGTCCTTCATGGAGAGCCCGTTTGCCGATTGTTGCGAGAAGCGCTCGCCGTCGGCACTCAGGTAAATGATCTCGTCGTACCGGCGGTCCCTCATGAGGGACTCGACGGCTGCAAAGACCGGCTCCGCTTTCAGGATCATGCCCGCACCGCCGCCGTACGGAGCGTCGTCGATCGTCCTGTGCCTGTCCGTGGTGTAATCCCGGAGATCATGTACGATGATCTCGACGAGGCCCTTCTCCCGCGCCCTTCGGAGTATGCTCTCCTCCAGCGGGCCCGCAACGAGAGCGGGGAACCCCGTGATGACGTCGATGCGCATCGTCACTCGTCTATCCCTTCAGGCGTCCCTTCGATCATCCCTTCGATGAGGCGGACCGTCATTGTTCGCGTTTCGAGGTCCACCGAGCGCACGAACTCTTTCACCGCGGGGACGAGTATCTCTCCCCTGTTCCCCCGGATGACATACACGTCGCTTGCAGGATACCGCAGGACGTCGGCGACTGTGCCGAGTTCGCTCCCGCTTTCCTCCCGGACCGTAAGCCCCAGAATATCGTGGACGAAATACTGTCCCCTGGCAAGCGTGGCCCTATGCGCTTCATCGACGAAAAGAATCTTTCCCCTGATCCCCTCCGCCGCGTTCCGGTCGTCAACCCCCTTCAGCTTCAGCCGCACCCCGCGCGGAGAGACGACAGCCTTCTCAACAGCAGCCCGCGAAGCGGAAACATTGTCTGATCCGATCCAGAGGACCCGAAGGGTGCGGAATTTCGCCGGAAAGTCCGTCATGGGTTGCACGACGACCTCTCCCGCTATTCCTATCGCCTTGACTATTGTGCCGACCGCATACAACTGGTCATGAGTGGTGCTCACTCCGCGATTTCCAGTATGACTCGTTTCCCCTCACGCGCGGCAACGGCGGCAAGGAGGATGCGCATGGCCTGCGCGGTTCTTCCTTTCCTTCCAATCACTTTTCCGACGTCCTGCTCGGCCACGTGGAGCGTGAATATGATCCTATCTTCGCGTACCTGGTCCTCGAGGACCACCTGCTCCGGATGATCTACGAGATGCCTTGCAATGAACTCAAGATACTCCTTCATTCTGCACCTCCTCCGCGAACGGTTGCCGCCGACTGCCGGACGGCAGTCATGCGGCGTTGTTCAGCTCTTCCCTTCGAATGAAAGGCCTGTGACCGGAAAAGAACGCCTGATGTACTTGATTTATGCCTGTGCGGGAGCATCCCCGGAAGGAGCGGGAGCCGGCGCAGGCGCCGCCGCAGGTGGCGCCGCAGCGGCCGTCCCCTCCCCCTCCGTCTTTTTCACTTTCTTTCGCGCCGCGTGCCTGCGCGCACGGCGTTCTTCGTCATGACGCCGCTTTTCGGCCTGCGCCATCTGGAATTTCTCGACCTCGGAGGCGATTTTCGCTTCGTCCGCCCCCTGCCTTGTCAGCGTCCACTTGACCCAGAGGCCGTTCCGCTGAAAGAGGCTCCGCACGGTGTCCGTGGGGAGCGCACCGTTTTTGAGCCAGTGCAAGACCCGGGGCTCGTTTGTTGTGATGATCATCGGGTCCTGCCGCGGCTCGTACCGGCCGATGACCTCGAGGAACTTACCGTTCCGCGCCGCGCGGGAATCCGCGGCGACGATCTGGTACATCGGCATTTTTTTCTTTCCGATCCGGCGCAACCTTAGACGTACTGCCACTGATTCTCTCCTTCTGTCGACATGTGTGTAATGAATTCGCGATTACCGTCCCGCGGGGAGACCCATCTCTCTCAGTGCCCTTCCTCCTCCTTTTCCCAGCGTCCTCATCATCTTCTGCATCTGTTCGTACTGTTTCATGAGCCGGTTGACGTCCTGGACGCTTGTGCCGCTTCCGGAGGCGATTCGCTTCCGCCGGCTGCCGTTGATGATCGCCGGCTTCTGCCGTTCCTCCCGGGTCATGGAGTGGATGATCGCTTCGATTCTGCCGAGCGCCGAGTCGTCGACGTTTGCCCCCGCGGGGAGCCGGTTCATGCCGGGGAGCATCCCCAGGACCTGGCTGAGCGGACCCATTTTTTTCACCTCCTGCAACTGCTCCAGGAAGTCCTCGAGCGTGAACTGCGATTTGCGCAGCCGCGCCTCGAGCTTTGCCGCCTTTTCATGATCGAACTGCTGCTGCGCCTTTTCCACGAGCGTGACGACGTCCCCCATCCCGAGGATCCGGGATGCAAGCCGATCGGGGTG
>PMJQ01000083.1:0-494 GCA_003157485.1 Ignavibacteriota bacterium | reverse complement strand
GCCGACTTGATCGCCTCCACCTCGTTCATCATCTGTTCGTCGACGTGCAGGCGTCCCGCCGTATCGATGATGACGACGTCCCGCGCGCTCTTCCGGGCATGTTCGACGGCCGCCGCAGCGATCTCGACCGGGGATTCCCCCCCCGCGGCGCGATATACGGGAATGCCGATCTGCGATCCGAGCATGACGAGCTGATCAACGGCGGCGGGACGGTATACGTCCGCAGCAGCAAGGAGCGGGTAACGTCCCTGCTCTTTCAGATGTCGTGCAAGCTTCGCGCTGAACGTCGTTTTCCCCGAGCCCTGAAGGCCGGCAACAAGAACGACGGTCGGGGGAAGCGCGGCCTGCGCTATTTCCGACGTCGACGCGCCGAGAAGGGCGATCAGCTCTTCATGGATGATCCTGACGATGAGCTGCCCGGGCGTGATGCTCTGAAGCACTTCCTGCCCAAGCGCCTTCGCCCTGACGTCTTCAATGAACTGCCGCGCAACTTT
>PMJQ01000049.1 GCA_003157485.1 Ignavibacteriota bacterium | reverse complement strand
GCTCTCGACATGCCCGCAGCCCTCGCAAGTCTCAGGGATGCCGCCGGTGCGGATCTGACGCCGCCCGTCCTCCCGTGGCCCGATGGATTCGACGCCGCGGGAAGGAAGGGCGTCTATCTGTTCGGAGGAGACGTGTATCTTCTCGATCTTCCCTCGTCGCGGTTCGAGCGGATCACGCGCACCGGTGACGAAGAGGCTTCTGTTTCGGTCTCTCCCGACGGGAACTCCGTCGCATGGGTGCGGGGAAACGACATCTATGTCTGCGACGTTGCCGCGAAGACGGAGCGCCGGCTTACACACGATGGTTCCTCAACGACGCTGAACGGCCGGTTCTCCTGGGTGTACTGGGAGGAATTATTCGGCCACCGCGAAAACGCGTACTGGTGGTCCCCCGACTCGAAGTCTATTGCGTTTTTGCACACGGATGAATCGGGAGTGAGCACGACTTCGTTCACGGACTTCGAGCCCTACCAGGCGCGCGTTCTCACCCAACGCTACCCTCAGGCGGGGGGAAAAACGCCTGACGTGCGGGTGGGGTTTATATCCGCAGGGGGAGGTGGACCCGTCTGGATGGACGTCCCCCCATCATCGTACGAGTATATTACGGCTGTCGACTGGGTTCCCGCCGGCGGCAGGGCGGCTGTCCAGACGATGAACCGCGCGCAGACCCGGGTGGATCTCTATTTCGTCGGCAGCACCGATGGAAAAGCCGTCCGCATCCTCACCGAGAATGACGACGCGTGGCTTCATATCTACAAACCCCTTTTCATCGGGGGCGGGGAGCAGTTCCTCTGGATATCGGACAGGTCGGGATACGCGCATGCGTTCCGGTACGCGGCGGACGGAACGCTTCTCAACCAGGTGACGCGCGGGGAGTGGTCACTCCGTCCGTATGGAGCGTTCGCGATATATGATCAGAGCCCTCTCCTTGCGGTCGACGAGAAGGGGGGATGGGTCTATTTCACGGCTGGAAAGAAGTCGGCGATTGAGCGTCACCTGTATCGTGTCAGGCTGGAAGGGGGAGAACCCGAGCGTCTCTCCGCCGACGAGGGGTATCATCGCCCGTCATTCAGGTCAGACGGACGGTTCTACGTCGATCTGTTTTCGAATATATGCATCCCTCCCTCGCTTACATTGCGAAAAGCCGACGGCAAAGAAGTGAGCGTGCTGTCTCACTCCCGGCTCTCTCTTGTTCCGCATAAGGCGCTCCCTCCTGCAGGCAGCCGCGCCGGTGGTCCGTTGCCGCCGTCCGGAATGCAGTTCCCCTTCTTTTTCCGGGTTCCGGCGCGTGACGGCTTCTCCCTTCCGGCTCAGATAAGCCTGCCGTCTGATTTCGATTCGACGAAGAGGTACCCCGTGATCGTCTACGTGTACGGCGGCCCCGGCTCTCCGACCGTGTCAGATGAGTGGAACTCCAACGGCGGGGCCGAATCGGTGTACTTTGATCAGGTCCTTCTCCGCGAGGGGTACATCGTCTTTTCCGTCGACAACAGGAGCTCGGCAAGCGTGGGGAAGGTGTTTGAAAAGTCGATACGGGGACAGATGTACGGAGACGTCGAGCTGAACGATCTTCTTGATGCGGTCTGCTGGCTGAAATCGCGGCGCTACATTGACAGTGCGCGCGTCGGCATATGGGGGTGGAGCGGCGGAGCGATGTACACGCTTCTGGCGATGACGCGTTCGAAGGAATTCAGGGCGGGTATTGCGGTTGCGCCGGTGACTGACTGGAGGTATTACGACGTGAAGTGGGCGGAACTACCGATGAAACGACCGGAGGACAATCCCGCCGGGTATCAAAAAACCTCTCTTGTCCCCCGTGCCCGGGATCTCCACGGGCGCCTTCTCCTGGTCCACGGGACGCATGACGACAACGTCCATCCCCAAAACAGCCAGGCGTTCATCAACGAGCTGATCCGGGAAGGGACGCTCTTCGACCTGATGGTCTACCCCATGCGCAAGCACTCAATCGATGATCCCCCTGCGCGGAAGCACCTCTTCAAGACCATGCTCGAATTCTGGAACCGGAATCTGAGATGATCGCGCCGTTCTTTGGCGCCATCTGCAGTAGCGCCGTTNNCCATCTGCAGTAGCGCCGTTTTTTTTGGCGCCATCTGTAGTAGCGCCGTTTTTTTGGGGCGCCACCATGGAGCGTCTATTGATTCAAGGCAGATCCTCCCGGAGGCGCCGCCAGATGTATGTCCGCCTTGAAATCGACCGGATCGTATCTGGTTCCGCCTCCCCCGCCACCGCCGCCCGACCTTCCGCCCCTGCCGCCGCCGCCGCGTCTGCCGCCTCCGAATCCGCCCCCTCCGCCTCCTCCTTCGCCCCCACCTGGATATCTTCCTTCTCCCATCCCGCCCCCTTCGCGGGCGCCGGCAACTTCCTTCTCCGTCTGTATCTCAATCCTGAAAGTCGAACCCGGCGCCGCGCCGGCCGCGTACGGATGATCTTTCGACAACAGGAGCGGTATTTTCAGCTCGTACATCGATGAACCCTCCGAGCTTCCAAGTCGCACGCTCACGCCTGGCACCTCGAGAGGGGAGAAGAGCGTCCGATCGTTCTTGTCCGCGCCGAGAATTTCCATATCGTGAATTCCGGTTCCCATGGGGTAGAGCACGCCGACCTTTTTGCCGTCTTCCGGCTCGAACCAGACTGTCAAACCGGGACCCGAGATGCGCCGCCGAAACTCCTCCTCTGGAGCGAGTATCCGGAGATAGAAATATGCGGAATCATTTTGCATGCCGACGAAAAGGTGTGTGTCTTTGATCGGCGTAAACGCTGACTTCCACTGGCGTGCCGCGCTGTCGACCGTCACTCCGGGAGCTCTCCAGGCGCTCGGCATCTGGGCCGTGCTCCCGCACCCGGAGAGCATGATGCCCGCAATGAGTGCAAGCCCCGTAAGAATAGGTTCCCTGACTGCTTTTCCCCGCGGCAGCGGGGCTCTGCGTCGGATGAGGTTCATCGTCAGCGTTCCTGGTTGTGTGTGCTCTTGGCGTGCAGGTTGACGCGTGCTCCGGGCGTTCCTGTATATCTGACATTAGAAACCCGGCCGGCCCTTAAGGTTTAAGGGGGGGAGGCCGGAGCAACAGGCTCTCCGGGACGCGGGGAGCGCATGTGGAAATGGCGTGCGTGAAGGAGAGTGCGGGGGGCGCGGTCCCCCCCCCGCTGAAGGCTGCTGCTGAAACGGCATGACGCAGGTCAGGGGAGGTAATCTGCGTCAATTTACTCCAATGCGATTGTAGAATCATAAACGCCTATTTTTCTTCCTGCGCATTCCGCATTTGGTGATGGAAGCATATATTGAGATAAGTGCAGGAGCGGGGGGGGGACTGCGGAACCGGGAGCAGTCACATCGAGAGCGGGACTTGCCCCTTATGAAATCTGGGTACGTGCTGACGATCTTCCTGAGTGCGCTTCTTCTTTTTCAGGTGGAACTGATCGTTGGGAGAGAACTCCTTCCATGGTTCGGAGGCGCACCCGCGGTCTGGACAACCTGCCTTGTCTTTTTCCAGGTCGTCCTCCTTTCCGGCTATGCGTATGCGCATGTTATCGTCGGCCGGCTCTCTCTGAAGGCCCAGGCCGCCCTCCATACGGTGCTCGTCGCGCTTTCGGTCATGATTCTTGCGCTCCTCGCCGTGCGCTGGCCGGCGGCGATCACGCCGGGCTCCTCGTGGAAACCCGCCTCCGGTGCGGATCCGGTCGGGCAGATCATTCTGATCCTCACAGTCTCCGTCGGGGTTCCCTTTTTCGTACTCTCCACAACGGGGCCGCTCCTGCAGAAGTGGTCTGTGATCTCGCTCCCCGGCGGATCTCCCTACCATCTCTACGCCCTGTCGAACGCGGGATCCCTCGCGGGACTTCTGGGGTACCCGTTTATCGTTGAGCCGTTTCTGGGGATCCGCGTTCAGGCAAATGTCTGGTCCCTGCTCTATGCTCTGTTCGCGCTCGGCGTGATTGTTTCCGCGTGCGGCCTCCTGAGGAGAAGCGCAGACCCCCAGGCGGATTCCGCGGTGATTGGCGGGGCGCCCGCCGGGCGGAATCCCTCAGTGGGGGACCGGATCCTCTGGATGGGACTCGCGGGCGTTGCCTCCGCGCTTCTTCTCTCGTGCACGAACCATATGTGCCAGGACACCGCGGTCATCCCCCTGCTCTGGGTGCTCCCCCTTTCCCTGTACCTTGTCACGTTCATACTCTGTTTCCGCTACGAGGGGATGTACCGCCGCTGGCTCTTTCCGCCCCTGTTCTGCGCCTCCCTTGCGTACTGCGTCATGACGATGCATGAGGGACTGGGAGCCCCTCTTCTCGCGCAGATCGCGGCGGATAGCGCGGTGCTTCTGACGGGGTGCATCGTGTGTCACGGCGAACTCGTGCGTGCACGACCCGGCGTGGCCCATCTCACCGGATTCTACCTCGCGGTTGCCGCCGGGGGGGCGCTCGGAGGACTCGCGGTCGCGATCGTGGCCCCCCGGATATTCAACGGATTCTGGGAATTCCACGCGAGCCTCTGGGGGACAGGGGCGGTGTTTTTTGCCGCGCTTGTCCGGGACCGCGGCGCGTTTCTCCACCGCAAGCCGCTGCTCATCGGCTCTCTGATCGCTCTCCTGCTCACCGGGCTTGCCTGGGTGCTGATACGCCAGGCGGGAGAAGCGGACCGGAATGCGCGGTACGTAACAAGAAACTTCTACGGAATTCTCCGGGTTGTGGACGAACCTGACGTCCATTACGTCAAGCTCGTCCATGGGCGGATTACGCACGGGTTCCAGTTCACCGATTCCGCGCGGGTGGGGATTCCCACGTCGTATTACAGCAGGGAGAGCGGGGTTGGCCTCGCAATCGAAAACCATCCCGGCCGGGAGACCGGTCTCCGTATCGGTGTGGTCGGGATGGGAGTGGGAACTCTCGCGGCCTACGCCCGCGAAAAAGACACGATCAGGTTCTATGAGATCAATCCCGCAGTCCCTCGGCTCTCCCGGGGAAACGAGCCGTTTTTTACGTTCCTGGAAAAGTGCAGGGGATGTGTGGAGGTGGCGATGGGGGACGCGCGCCTCTCGCTCGAGCGCGAGAGTGAGGAGGGGGACAATCAGCGGTTTGACATCCTGGCTCTTGATGCATTTTCCAGCGACGCGATTCCGGTTCATCTCCTCACGGAGGAAGCGTTCGGCGTGTACCTCCGGCATCTCCGGGGGCCGGAGTCGATACTCGCTGTTCACATAAGCAATCGATATCTGGATCTCGTCCCCGTCGTTCACGGGTACGCCCTGCGCCACGGCCTTGCGAGCGCCATTGTCACTTCAGGCGAAGACGAAGAGGGGGCATGGACAAGCGACTGGATACTCATTGCCGCCACACTCGCCCCTCTCGTTCGCGGTCCCGTCGGCGGAGCCGTCACTCCCTGGGACTCGACGACGTACAGGGAGATCGCCCCGTGGACGGATGATTACAGTAATCTCCTCTCCGTAATCAGGGCCGCCCCCGAGAATCCCTGACGCCTTTCCTTCCCGGCGGACCGGTCCGCCCCCCGGCGGCATCGTTATGTTGACAATTCGCCGCGGGAGGTTTACATTAAAGCCCTTCACGCATTCCTGAACACACTGGGCCGATTCCATGAAAAGCATGTTTGAACCCGGCACGGCTGACGAAATCGTCAGGCGGATAAACACACTGACCCCCGCGACGCAGCACATCTGGGGGAAAATGGGAGTGGCGCAGATGCTCGCCCACTGCTGTACGACAATGGAGGTTGCGACGGGGAAGAGGGTGGCCAGGCGGCTCCTGATCGGGCGCCTGCTCGGTCCCATATTCAAAAAAAGGTATTACGACGATTCAGAGTTCACGAAGAACAGCCCCACGCACCCAACGTTTGTCGTCACTGATGAACGGGATTTCGCGAAAGAGAGGGAGCGTCTCCTCGGCCTCGTCCGGGAATTCTCCGGAGGGGGGGAGGCAAGATGCACGACGGCTCCTCATTCGTTCTTCGGGCCGCTGACCCCCGCCCAGTGGGGGATCGGAATGTACAAGCACCTTGACCACCATCTTCGACAATTCGGGGCATAGCGTCTGAACATCATCTCGGTGAACGTCGGAGAGCCACGCGAGCTCACCTGGAGGGGGAACACCGTCATGTCGGGGATTTTCAAGTATCCCGTCGATTCCCCCGTCATGCTCCGGACGATGAACCTGGACGGGGACAGACAGGCGGATCTTTCGGTGCACGGGGGGGCGGCGAAGGCCGCGTACGCCTACCCGTCAGAGCACTATCGGTACTGGAGGGAGGAGCTTTCCGGCACGGAATTACACTGGGGGGCGTTCGGGGAGAATTTTACGACCGCCGGCCTCTCGGAGGAGACTGTCCACGCAGGGGACCGCTTCCGGATCGGTGAATCGGAGGTCGTTGTCACGCAGCCGAGACTCCCCTGCTTCAAGCTCAGCATGAAGTTCGGGCGCACCGACATGATCAAGATGTTCCTGGAGAGCGGGAAGACCGGTTTTTATCTTGCCGTCGTTCGGGGAGGACTTGTGCGGGCGGGAGAAGAGGTGGTTCTGACGGAGGAAGATCCCGAGCGCGTCAGCATTGCCGACCTC
Organism: Ignavibacteriota bacterium; assembly: GCA_003157485.1. Taxonomy (GTDB): domain Bacteria; phylum Bacteroidota; class Ignavibacteria; order UBA10030; family UBA6906; genus Fen-1273. Next base: position 1,836 of record PMJQ01000049.1, on the reverse strand, counting down.
GTCCGCCTCCGGGTGCCGGGCAGGAAAGACCCCGACGTTCTGAATCGCGCACGGAGGGTCCGGGCGCTCCCGGCGAGCTGGAAGAAATAACTGCGCGCCTCTTCCTCGCGGNNCCCCTGCCTGTGCAGGCTTCGCGCCGAATACGAATGAAGGGGTTCGAACAGTTCGTACAGGACGAGTCCGGCCGCTCCGAGCACGACGCCGCTCTCTCCGTGCTTTGCAGTCCGTACATGGACGGCTTCGGCGGGGGGGGTGAGAAGATCGGCGCGAATTTTGTCCTGGAGCGCCTCGGCAAGTGCGGGGTAGTTCTGGGCGAGTTTCCCCCCGACAATGATGAGTTCCGGGTTGAGGGTGTTAACGAGATTGATGCTCAGCATGCTCAGCATGGACGTGAACTCGTCGATGATTCTCCGCGCGGTCTCATCACCGGCGGACGCCTTCCGTGCGATGAGCGGGACCGACACCGCTCCGTCCGCGGCGCCACCCGGGGCGCGCCGGTAACTCTCGATGAGGTTCGTGTCCGTGAGTATCTGTCCGAACATCACCTGATTTCTGAACATGAGCGGAAACCGCTCCGCAAAATACGGAGGGAATTCGAGCTCGCTGAATCCGATCTCACCGGCGCTCGACGTGATCCCGTGAAGAAGCTGTCCGTTGATCATGATCCCGGCGCCCACGCCCTCCCCAACCCAGATGTGGACGAAGTGCTTCGTCCCCCTGGCTGCCCCCAGGAGGTATTCTCCGAGCGCCAGCGTTTTGACGTCGTTTTCCACGTAGACAGGGACCTTGAAACGCTCTTCGAGGGGCGCGCTCAGGGACTCTCCCTCCCATGATTTCTTGTTGTACGAGAGAACAAGGATGTTCTTCGGGTAGTCCACGACCCCCTGCACGCCGATACCGATGCCGACGAGCTGTGACTGGGAGCAGTTGGCGCTTGTCAGGAGCCTTTCGATCATCGATGCGGCCTCGGAGAGCACTTCACCGGCCGGGGCGGTGACGGAATACTCGAACGTCTCGTGCTGGAGTATGCGCGCATTGAGGTCCGTGAGTGCCACGGATGCTCGGGTCATTCCGATATCCACACCCGCAACGAGCCCGGCCATGGGCCGGAATCTGAGGAGGATGCGACGGCGGCCCACTTTCCGGCGCGACGCGACGGCTCCTGTCTCTTCGAGAAAGCCGGCCCGGATCAGCTTCCCGACAAGATCGGTGATCGTGGTCTTGTGGAGACCCGTCAGCTTTGCGATTTCAATCCGGGATATTTCCCCTGCGTCCCGGACCTCCCGGAGAATTCTGACCTCGTTTGGCTCACGAATATGCGCGGCGCGCTGATGGATGACGTTCCACACGGTGGATATCCTGGCTGGATGTGGAGGAGAAAGAAGAACGGAACGGTCTAATCTACTGCATGCGCCGCCGAAGGTCAAGACGAGGGTCCCGCTGCTTTTTGGCGGGCCCGAGTTGGCGCCGCCTTCTGGCGCCACCAGTGGCGCCGCCTTCTGGCGCCAACCCCTTGCTTGCGCATTGTGGGCGCATTTGGCACATTCCCTTTTTGTGAAATCTCAGAGGAGCATCTCCGCAATGGAATCTCGTGTGACGATACGACCCGCGGTCCCGGCGGATCTGGAGGCGATCACGGACATCTACAATGATGCCGTGCTGGCAACGACCGCAACGTTCGATACGGAACCGCGGGGTCTCCGCGAACAGACTGCCTGGCTGAACTCGCACGGGGGGAGGTTCGCGGTCCTTGTTGCGGAAGAGGCGGGTGTCGTTCTCGGGTGGGCGTCCCTGAGCAGGTGGTCTGAACGGGCGGCATACGACGGCACCGCGGAG
>PMJQ01000010.1 GCA_003157485.1 Ignavibacteriota bacterium | reverse complement strand
TGTCTCCCCTGGGCTCCTTCAACAAGGCGACGAAAATGCTGTCGGCGGTGCGGATGTCCTTCCCGTGTGCATAGCGGGCCGCCGCGGAATAGTAGCCCCCTGCAAGCGTCGTGTCGTAGTACGAGCGTATGTATTGCGCCCTCTGCTCGTACCCTTTGAGATACTCCGCACGTGTGACACCCGTCCCGGCGGCAGCCCCCGCCAGGAGAGGGGGGGGAGGGGCAAGACATGCACATGCGATAAGTGTGAGAGCGATTCTTCTCATGATTCCGTTCCGATCAGAAAGTGGCTATGACAATATTCCATACCTGTGCGCCGGTGAGTCCCGCGTTCTTCCATGTCGCGCCGCCGTCCCCGGAGGTGTACACTCCTCCCCACAAGGTTGCTGCATACAGCCGGTTGTGGTCCAGGGGATCGACCCCGATCCCGTGGACGTTCAGATTACCAAGCCCTTCGTTCATCCTTTTCCAGCTCTTCGCGCCGTCGAGGGACTTATACACCCCCGTGACGTACCCCCCCGCGTAGACGATCTCCGGGTTGACCGGGTCGAATACGACCGAGTAAAAGGTCATGTGGTCGACCCCCGATTCGCTCCGCGTCCAGATCTTCCCGCCGTCGTGAGAGACGTACAGCCCGTAATTCTCCGTCCCTGCGATCAGAAACGAGGCGTCGGCGGGGCTCTGCGCAATGACACGGGTGCCGGAGACGCTTAGACCCATCCTTTCCCAGCGCCGGGCGCCGTCGCCGCTGGAAAACAGGCCGTCCTCCGTGACGCAATAGAGGCGCCCCTCTCTTCCCACGATGAGGGATGGGGTAAAATACGAGGTCAGCCCGTTGTTCATTTCCTGCCACGTGGAGCAGCCGTCGGTCGTCTTGAATATGCCGTACGGGGTGGAGCAATAGACCGTGTTCGTGTCGGCCGGATCAGGGACGACGCACATGACCTCTGTTATTTTCCAGCCGGTCGTTATCTTCCATGTGATTCCCCCGTCGCGCGAGAGATGCACGCCGTTCCCCGCAGCGATGTACACCACGCGCCCTTTCGACCCGGGGGCCAGGGCGACACCGAACGCACGGATAGTCTTTGCCCCCGTGTGACCCCAGAGGGTATCATCCCCCGGTTGCCGGACGAAAACACCTGTCTGGGGATTGGCCGCCCCCACGACAAAAAGACGTGTCGCGGTCACGGCGGCGAATACAGTAGTCTTCTGTGACGGGACCTGACCCGCCAGCCGGGGCGGGGCAAGTGCAACGAGGAACAACAGAGCGAAGAAGGTCAGTCGGTATCTCATTGTCTTTATGTGATTTATGGGTAGAGTTCGATCTGTTTCACCTGCGCGCCGTTCATCCCCGCGTATCGCCACGTGGCCCCCCTGTCGAGCGATTCCATGATCCCCTGTCCGACGGTCCCGACGAGCAGATGGTCCTGGTCCGCGGGATAGACAAACAGGGAATAAATCGCTTCGACACCAGGTGCGGACCAGGCCTGAAGCCACGAGACTCCCTCGTCGGTGCTCCGCCAGATCCCCGTCTTCCATCCGGCGGCATATATGTCGGCTCCCGTTCGCGATGCGCGAAACGTGTAGACGGTCGCGGAATCGAGACCACGCACGGCGGACCAGGTCTTCCCCCCGTCCGCCGTACGCCGGATCCCGCCAAGCTCCCCCGCAGCGATTAACACGTCGGGATGCCCGGGGATCTGAAGGAGGGCGAGAACCTGCTCGACCCCGGTCCCCATCGCATGCCAGTGTTCTCCTGCATCGGTACTCTTAAAGAGGTCCGTCTCCGTCGCCGCGTAGAGTGTCCTCCTGTCCCGGACGTCCATCACTATCCGCTGGATGAACCAGGTCGGGATCCCCTCCATTTTCTTCTCCCACGTTGTCCCGTCGTCGGTTGTCTTGAAGACGCCGAACGGGGTCGCCGCGTATATCACCGATGAATCGACCGGATCGGGAACCACGCAGAGTATTTCCTCCGTGCGCCATGACGTGAGTATCCTCCATGTCGCCCCCCCGTCCGTGGATCTGTGGACGCCGTTCCCGGCGGCGACATAGTATCTTCTCGTCCTCCCGTTGTCAAAGAACGCGATGCCGAACGTCAGCATCGACGACCTCGAAATGCGGGTCCAGACGGTGTCCCGGGATCCCCGGACGTAGACACCGTATCCACCGGTGGCACTTCCCGAGACGCTCCCCCGGACTATGAACACGGCCGCGAACAGCCGGGCTGCGCCTGCCGTATCAGGAGGGGCGGTTCGTCCCGCCTGCAGCGCCGCCGGCGCCGTGACGGTTCGCCCCGCTACGACAGGCGGGACAGTTTGCCCTGATGCGGCCGGCTGAAGCAGCGTGAGTGTCACGGCCAGCGGGAAGAGCGTGCGGAGGATCAATATCCACCTCGTTCATTCATTGCGTGTTATTCACACAGAGACGTCAATCCCCCGTTCGAGCTCCCCCGGAGTGAATTGTCCGAGCGGACGGTCATTGACGATGACGGAATAGCTCCGGTCCGGGATGGCGCCGAATTTCACGTGAACCGTCCGGTGCACACCGACGTTGTCGAGCACTGCGAAGCGTATGACACCATCCCCGGCGTGCACGGAGGGAATCCTGCAGCCGTCGATCCCAGCACCCCAGCCTTCACGGACATTGACATACGCGTCGCCGTAAAGTGCGGTGACGAGGTGCACGGAGACCACGGCACTCCCCGTCCCCCAGTGAAGTCCCGTCACCCCGGCGGGAGTGTCCCCTCCGCTGTGGCCGTAGTTCTCCGCGGTACGCGGGGAGTCCGCTGACTCGAAGAGCGAGAACATGGCCCGGAGTGCGGCGACCCCCCTCTCGAAATACTCCCTCTTCCCGGTCAGCGCATAGTATCTCATGAGCGTCATCGCGAAATACGCCTGCCGCGCGTCGCTCCACTCGGCATCCGTGTTCTGCACGCCGAAGCCGCCAAAGAGCTCGCGTGAAAGCCACCGGGGACTCCAGACCTGCTGGTAGAGGCAGAGATAGTCAAGTATTGCGCTCCCCCGGTCGACGTATTCCTTCTTCCCTGTCAGTGAGAAGAGGCTGGCGCATGCTTCGGCCGCCATATCCATGGAGAGCGTATTCTGCGGATACTGCCCTGTCACAGTATCGAAAAATCCGATGGGCTTTGCCGAACAGGAAAAGAAAGTCTCAAAATCATACCACTTGCGGTCCGGAACCACCGAAGTCAGAATGTAACCCATCGCGTCTTCGGCAGCCCGGCGTGAGGAGGTGTCGCCGGTCGCCTCCGCGTAGCGGGAGAGGAACAGGGCTGCTCCAGCCGTTTCTGCATTCTCATCTCTGAGCACCGGG
>PMJQ01000216.1 GCA_003157485.1 Ignavibacteriota bacterium | reverse complement strand
CGCAGCTCAGCCGCTACAGGGCGGTCGGCTATACATATGCGAAAAGCCTCTACCTGGTGTCGATGTCGACGGTGCTCGACACGGCGCGGCGGCGCGTCCTCGTCTCACTGGAGAGCGAATCGGGAAACACGCCGATACGGTACACGCTTGACGGCAGTGCGCCGACACCCGGTTCTCCGCTCTACCGGGGTCCGTTTGAACTCGGGAAGAGCGCGGAGATACGCGCGGCATCCGAGAGGAGCGGGCGGCTCCTGGGTCCGCCCACCACGCACCACATCGTGGTGCACAAAGCGATTGCGAGGCCGGTGGCGCTGAAGCACCCCTGCGGCAGGTACACCGGCGGGGGCGCGTTTGCACTTACCGACGGCGTGCTCGGTACCACGTCGTACGATGACGGCCGCTGGGTGGGGTTCGAAGGGACGGACCTCGATGCGACGATCGATCTGGGAGGTCCGGTGGAGATTTCGAAACTGACGACCCACTTCCTCCTCGACAATCACTCATGGATATTCGGCCCGAAGCTGGTGCGCTATGAATCCTCGGACGACGGCAGGACGTTCGCGCTGCTGGGAGAGCGCGCTTTCCCCATTCCCTCGGCCGATCAGGAAATCTCTCTCCTCGAGTACGCGCAGCCGGTGCATAACGTGCGGGCGCGGTTCATCAGGGTGTACGCCGAAAATCTCGGCGTCTGTCCCGACTGGCACCCGGGGCGGGGGGGAAAGGCCTGGCTGTTCATTGACGAGATCATTGTCGAATAGGAAGGGACAATGCCCCCCCCGAGACTGATCCGTTTCTGTATTCACGCCATGGCGGTGCTGGGATCGACGGCGATCGGCCAGGAGAAGGCTCCCATGGAGACCGCGCACAACGTCGCCGTCATCGCTCCGGGCACGACGGCGGGGGACATCATCCGGAAGGCGGCGCACGTGGTTCCCTCTCCCCGGCAGATCAGCTGGCAGGAGCGGGAGTTCATCGCGTTCGTCCATTTCGGGACGAACACTTTCACGAACCGCGAGTGGGGAACAGGGACGGAGAGTCCCTCGGTCTTCAACCCGACGGCATTCGATGCGCGCCAGTGGGTGAAGGTCATCCGCGATGCGGGGATGCGAATGGTGATCATCACGGCCAAGCACCACGACGGCCTCTGCCTCTGGCCCAGCAGGTACACGGACCACAGCATCAGGAACTCCCCATGGCGGGGGGGGAAGGGGGATGTGGTGGGGGACGTCGCCGCAGCATGCAGGGAGTTCGGCCTGAAATTCGGAGTCTATCTGTCGCCATGGGACAGGCACGAGCCGACGTACGGCGATTCGCCGAAGTACAACGAGTTTTTCCGGCATCAGCTTCGCGAGCTCCTCTCCAACTACGGCGAGATCTCCGAAGTCTGGTTTGATGGGGCGTGCGGCGAAGGGCCCAACGGGAAGAGGCAGGTCTACGACTGGTCCTCGTACTACAGTGTGGTCCGCGAGTTGCAGCCCGGTGCCGTCATCGCGATCATGGGTCCCGATGTCCGGTGGGTGGGAACGGAGTCGGGCTACGGGAGGGAGACGGAGTGGAGCGTCGCCCCGGATTTGGCTGGCGACCTCGACTCGATCGCTGCGGCATCGCAGCAGACCCCGCTGGACGGTGCGTTCGTTCCCCGCGATCTGACGGCGGATGATCTCGGGAGCAGGGAGAAGATCCTGCATGCACGGACACTCGTCTGGTATCCCGCCGAGACGGACGTGTCGATCCGCCCGGGGTGGTTCTATCACCCCGATCAGGACGCTCGCGTCAAGACGCCGGAGCAACTCGTGGATATCTACTACAGCTCTGTCGGCAGGAACAGCGTCCTGCTGCTGAATATCCCCCCGGATACGCGCGGGCGCATACACGACGACGACATCAGGAGCCTGATGGGGATGCGCAGGATCCTGAACGCCACGTTCGACTCGAATCTTCTGGCGCAAGCCTCCCCCCGTGCCACGAGCGCCCGCGACGGACACGACGGGGCATGTGCCATCGATGGTGACAACGGGACGTACTGGACGACAGAGGAAGGCGTCCTCTCGGCGACGCTGGAGTGCACGCTGCCGTCCGAGCGGACATTCGATCGCGCAATGCTGCAGGAGTATATACGCGTTGGTCAGCGCGTCGAGGGCTTTCACCTGGAGGCCTGGACCGGCGGCTCATGGAAGCCCGTGGCCGGGGGGACGACGATAGGCTACAAGCGCCTGCTCCGGTTTCCCCCGGTCACAGCGTCGAGGCTGCGCCTGGTCATCGACCGGTCGCGCTGGAGTCCAGCAATCTCGACGTTCGGCGTGTTCAAGGCCCCGCCGCGCGTGACGGCCGTCCCCGAGGGGGGAGCGTTCGAAGACTCCCTGACCGTTCGGCTCTCGACCGACGGGGAAGGGGCGGCGATCCACTACACGCTTGACGGCACCACACCCACCGTCGGCTCGATGCGGTACACTTCGCCGATCGTGATCCGCCGAACGTCGACCGTGACTGCTCTTGCCGCCCTTAAGGGCGAGCTCTGCGTGGAATCGACCGCGGCGCGATTCACGCGATGCCTGCGCGTTTCAGGGATTACGCTGGAAAAGCCGTCCAGCCTGCAGTATCCGGGTCGCGGAAGCGCGACGCTTGTCGACGGGATGCGCGGCTCCACCGATCTCCACGACGGAAGATGGCTCGGCTTTGAGAGGGACGACATGATCGCCGTGCTCGATCTCGGGAGATCCCGCCCCGTCAGCCGGATCACGGCGGGATTTCTTCAGAATCAGGGTTCGTGGATATTTCTCCCTTCGAGCGTGGAAGTGTCAATCTCTTCCGACGGCGGACACTGGGTCATGCTGCCGGCGGTGTCGTACCCTCTGAAGCAGAGCGAAGAAGTCCTCGTCAGGGACCTCACGGTCGCCACCGGGAGGGGTGAGGCGCGCTATGTGCGGATCGTCGCCCGCAATGTTGGCACATGTCCTCCCTGGCATCCGGGGGCGGGGGGCAAAGCATGGCTTTTTGTAGACGAGATCATTGTGGAATGAGGAGAACGGATTGAAGGGCCGGTGATCTCTTTGTTGAACAAGGATGATACTGAACAGGGAGGATGCAATGCTCACCAGAATACTGCGTTTGGTTGCGGGACTTGCGCTCGTGGCGTCATGCTCGGGGGTCGGCGCTCTGGCGCAGAAAACCGGCACGCTGTCGGGCGTGATCAGGGACAGCCAGACGGGAGATGTGCTGCCTGGGGCGAACGTCCTGCTGCCGGGCACGGGGATGGGGGCGACGTCCGACATCGCGGGGAAGTACATCGTGCGGAGCATACCGGCGGGCACGTACACGGTGCGTGTGACGTACGTCGGGTACAAGACTGCGAACAGCCCGCTGACGGTGCAGGAGGGGGGCGACGTGAAGAAGGACTTCAAGCTTGTGCCTGTAGCGATCGAGGGGGAGACGGTGGTGGTGACGGCGCAGGCGGCGGGGCAGAATGAGGCGATCAATCAGCAGCTGACGTCGATGTCGGTGATGAACGTGGTGTCGGCGGCGCGCATCCAGGAGCTGCCGGACGCGAACGCGGCCGAGTCGGTAGGGAGGCTGCCGGGTGTGTCGCTTGTCAGGACGGGGGGTGAGGGCTCGCAGGTGGTGATCCGGGGTCTTTCCCCGCAGTACAACCAGGTGACGATCGACGGCGTGGAACTGCCGAGCGACGTTCCCTCGGCGACAAACCTGACCTCCACAGACGTCAATTCCCCGGAGGGACCGGCAAGCGCGCTCGGCGACAGGGCGAATGACCTGAGCATGATCTCCTCCAGCATGCTGGGGGGGATCGAGGTGATCAAGGCGATCACGCCTGACATGGACGCGACGGTGATCGGCGGTGTCGTGAACTTCGACCTGAGGAAGGCCTCAAAGACTGGCAACGACGAATCAGCGGGGGCGTCGTGGGTGCCGAAAATGGAGATGAGGGGACAGGGGAGCTACAACAGCCTGAAGGATATGCGGAGCGACTACAAGGTCGTCGCATCCGCGGAGAACCGGTTCTCGGATGACAAGTTCGGCGTGTTCATCCAGGCGTCGGGAGAGCAGCGAAACCTGAGCGAAAACGCGCTGGCAGTGGGGTACACGCTGATGGACAAGGACCATGGCGACGTTCCCCCTCCGGATCTGACATCGATGCAGCTGACGGACGTCTTCCGCACGCGCAAGCGTCTTGGCGCTACGGTCGTGCTGGACTTCCAGCACGACCGTGGGGAAATCGACCTGATGAATTTCGTCAGCTCCAGCAAGACGCGCGCGGTGAGCCGGGGCGAGGAATTCCTCCCCGTGGCCGCGACGGACCAGCTCCTGTACAGGGCGGGTGAGACGAACAACACGCTCAACGTTATCACCAACCTGCTCAGCATCAAGCAGGATCTTCCCGTCTTCCATATGGACCTGAAGCTCTCCCACAGCTACAGCGAGAGTCACAACCCGGAGGACCTGTTCTTCAACTCCACGCAGCACCCTGCCGGGTTCGCCAATATGCCGAACATTACGAAGCAGCCTCCGTCCGTGATTGCCGCCATCGCGCAGCCGGATGCGGGGGCGTCGTCGCTGGACTACATGCAAACCAGCGGGACGTTTTCGCGGGACCGCGCGGTCTCCGGGAACCTGGATCTGCAAACGGACCTCCTGGTGACCGAGGGTCTCAGCTCCAGCATCAAGTTCGGCGGCATGTGGCAGCACCGCGCGCGGTCTTACGACTATACCCAGAATGACGGGAGCGCGTGGCACGAGGATGTGATGATCCACGCACTCACGACCGCATACCCGGGACTGCTCCTGGCGACGCGGGGGGCGAACCCGGGGGACATCAGCTTCCTGAATTTCGTGTACGGCGGCTACAGCTACGGTGATTTCCTCAACGGCCAGTACTCGATGCCGTACCCGATCGACGTCGGCATGATGTGGATGCTCCTGCCCGTCGCCAAGGCGACGCCGATGTTCGGGGACAGGGGAGGATACCGGCCGGACGCGCTGGCCAGCACGATCAACGACTACGACGGGACGGAGGACAAGAGCGCTGGATACGCGATGCTGAAGGTCAACCTGGGGGACGAGATCTCCATTGTGCCGGGCATTCGGTACCAGAACCTGACGACGACGTACACGGGGATGCGCGGGATCCTGGTGCCCGGCAACAAGATTCAGGGTGATGACACGACGGTGACACAGGCGCACGGCTACTGGCTGCCGATGGTGCACCTGCGGTATACCCCGCTCGAATGGTTGCAGGTGCACTTCGCGTACACGAATACGCTCAACTACCCTGACTACAGCACGCTGACGCCGCGATTCCTGGTGGGGACAGGCTACATCTCCTACAACAACTGGCGCATCAAGCCCGCAACGTCCGAAAACCTTGATCTCGTCGTCGCGCTGCATTCGAACGAGATCGGGCTGCTCTCGATCAACGGGTTCAAGAAGCGGATCAAGAATATTGTTTTCTTCGAACGGCGATACCTCACCGATCTGAGTGGGTACCCTGAATTGCCTCAGAACACGAACACGCTCTACGAGTTCAACACGTACTTCAACAACCCCATACCTGCCGACGTCTATGGGATCGAGACGGAGTGGCAGACGCACTTCTGGTATCTCCCGGGTCCGCTTACGGGCCTTGTCCTGAGCGTCAACTATACCCATATCTTCTCGGAAGCCAGCTACCCGAAGACAATCATCAACGCGGGGTACGATGAGAACGGGAACCTCACGGAAACCGTGACGGACACGTCGTACAAGAGCAGGCTCCTGAACCAGCCCGACGATATCCTCAACCTGGTGCTCGGGTACGAGATAGGCGGATTCTCCGCGCGCGTGTCCGTTCTCTCACAGAACAACATATTCAAGCAGCCCGACTTCTGGATGCAAAACAGGGTCAATTCCACGAAATACACCCGGTGGGACCTCTCCGTGAAGCAGGATTTGCCCTGGTTCGGGCTCCAGGTGTTCTTCAACATGAACAATATCACGGGCGAGAATGAGCTGGATGTCAACCAGAAGACCGGTTTTCCGGCCAATGAGCAGCGCTATGGCATGTCGGCGGACCTGGGGGTGCGGATCAGGCTCTAGGGTGTTATTTTTCTCTTGACAATTGTATTATTTTTCATGTTCTTTGACGCATTCCCGTACAGCAATCTTGCTTCTCCTCCGGTTACACCCGAGTGCCGTGAGGCACAGCGGTTTTTTTTCCACACACAATAGTATGTCGCTCCAACCAACTAAATGGAAGCCAACGGTGAGGCTTCCCGATCATGACACATCCGGGGAAAACAAAACCATATCGGATAACGGGCGCAAACTCCCGGACTGTCAGGAGCATTAACCGCGCTGTCATATTCAACGTGATTCGTGAACGACAACCGATCTCTCGCGCTGGAATTGCGAGGCTGACGCGCCTCAACAAGAGCACCGTCTCGAGCATCGTCAGCACACTGGTAAGTGAAGACCTGATCTTTGAGAAACCGGTTCAGGGTCGGACGCCCGGCCGCAGCGCCTTTGGCCGCAACCCGATCGATCTCGGCCTGAAGAAAGGGACGAACCTCGTCGGTGCGATCTCATTCGATCCGACGACGACGCTCCTGGCCGTTGTGGACATCGACGGGTCGATTGTCTGTTCCGAGGAAATCGCAACCGACGTACGCCCGGACGCGGCGTTCATAGCACGATGTGCCGATCGCCTGGTCTCACTTCTCGGGTCACACGGCCTCCCTCCCTTCAGGGGGATCGGCGTCAGCGTCGCCGGTGCCGTCGACCCGGCACGTGCGCACGTCGTCCTGTCGTCCAACCTCGGGTGGGAAGACGTTGATGTCGGCGAGATCATCCGGCAGCGGTGCCCTGAGGTGCCCGCGATCGCGGTGGAAAACGACGCTAAGGCTTCCGCGTTTGCCGAGCTCTGGTTCGGAAAACACGACATCGCCCTGGTCAACTTCGTGTTCCTCTCCGTCGGGCGGGGGATCGGCACCGGCATCGTGATCGACAGGAGGATTCTCACCGGCGAGTCGAACCTCGCGGGGGAGTTCGGGCACATGGTGCTTATCGAAGGGGGGATCCGCTGCGGCTGCGGGAATGACGGATGCTGGGAAGCCTATGCGTCGGACAGGGCGACGGTTGCGCGCTTTGTCGGAGCCCGGGGCGAAGGGGGGGATTGCACGACGATCGATGATGTGATTGTCGCCGCGAGGCGGGGCGACGCCCCGGCGATCGCCGCGCTGGAAGAGACGGGCCGCTATCTCGGCATGGGGATCGCCAGCATACGCAAGGCCGTCGATCCCGGCGTGATCATCGTCGGCGGCCGCCTCTGCGCCGCGTGGGATCTGGTTGCACCCGGGCTCTTGGGGACGCTGCGGGCGCACATGTTTGCCGGTGCGCGCGAAACCATGATCGTCCTCCCGACGTCGCTCGCGGTGCGGCCGTCGCTGCTGGGAGCGGCGGCGATCGTCCAGAGGAAAATTTTCGGTGATGTGAGGGTCACAGTGTGATGCGAGAGACTGAATCCGGGATCCGGGAATTCGAGGGCGACCTGATCGCCGGCGTTGACATTGGTGGCACGAACACCGCGGTGGGGATCGTCGGGGACGAGGGCCGGCTCCTGTCGCGGTCGGCGTTCCCGACGACCGATCACGAGACCGCCGGTGAGTTTGTCCGTCACCTGGCGAAAACGATCCGGCAGCTTGTAGGTGAGCTTCCTCCTCCCGCACGACTGTGCGGCGTCGGCATGGCGGCGCCGGCCGCCAACTGGCGCACAGGCACGGTGGAGAGCCCGGCAAATCTCCGGTGGGGAACCGTGGATCTGGTGTCCATGGTCCGAGGTGAATTCGGGCTCCCCGTGACGATAAGCAACGACGCCAACGCGGCGCTCCTGGGAGAGATGACTTACGGTGTGGCGCGCGGCATGTCCAATGCCATCCTGATCACGCTCGGGACTGGCCTCGGGGCCGGGATTGCAGTCGACGGCGCTATCGTCCAGGGGGAAAACGGCGCCGCCGGGGAGTTCGGACACATGAACATGGAGCTGCACGGCCGCCAGTGCGGCTGCGGTCAGCGGGGATGTGCGGAAGCCTATGTATCGGCGACCGGTTTCAAAAGAACGGTCTTTGCGCTGCTGGCCGAGCGGCTCGAGGAATCGGAGCTGCGGCAGACGAGCTTCGGCGCGCTCACGGCGGACAGGGTGTCCGCGCTGGCCCGTACCGGCGATGTCATCGCGCTGGCAGCGCTGGAGGTGACCGGCCGGTACCTGGGCCGGCTGATGGCGAATCTTGCGGCGGCGTTTGATCCGGAAGCGATCATTCTCGGGGGAGGGCTTGTCGGCGCGGGAGACCTCCTGATGGAGCCCGCGCGCCGTGCGTTCATGGAAAGCGCGCTGAAACGCTACACGGCGACGGTACGGATACTTGTCTCACCCTCGAACGAAGGCCAGATGGCAATCCTCGGGGCAAGCCGGTGCGCCAGGCAGACCGGCGTGACGGCGGAAGCATCGTAACACGTGACGGGATCGGACCTCAGGGGGGCGGAGAGATTCCCGTCATACGCGTATGAACTGCAAAAAGGAGGATCATATGGCGAAACGGATACTGCGTGTGATTGCGGCTCTCGCACTCCTGGCGTCGTGCTCCGGGGCAGGCGCCCTTGCGCAGAAAGCGGGGACACTCTCCGGCGTGATCAAGGACAGCCAGACGGGAGACGTCCTGCCGGGCGCCAACATCCTGCTGGTGGGCACGGGGATGGGGGCCACGTCGGACATCGCGGGAAAGTACATCGTGCGGAGCATGCCCCCGGGAACGTACTCCCTCCGCGTAACATATGTCGGGTATAAGACGGTGACAACCTCCTTCACGATGACTGAGGGAGGAGATATGAAGAAGGACTTCAAGATGGTCTCCGTAGCCATCGAGGGGGAGACGGTGGTGGTGACGGCGCAGGCGCAGGGCCAGAATGAGGCGATCAACCAGCAATTGACGTCGATGCCGGTGATGAACGTGGTGTCGGCGGCGCGCATCCAGGAGCTGCCGGATGCAAACGCGGCGGAGTCGGTGGGACGCCTGCCCGGCGTGTCGCTCCTCAGGACCGGGGGCGAGGGCTCGGGGGTGGTAATCCGTGGACTCGCGCCCCAGTACAACCAGATTACGATTGACGGCGTGGAGCTGCCGAGCGACGTTCCCTCCTCCAACAACCTGACGTCCGCCGATGCGGGGGCGCAGGCCGGACAGGCAAATGTGCTGGGGGACAGGGCGGACGACCTGAGCATGATCTCCTCCAGCATGCTGGGAGGGATCGAGGTGATCAAGGCGATCACGCCCGACATGGACGCGACACTGATCGGCGGCGTTGTGAACTTCGACATGCGGAAGGCTGCGAAGTCCATGGCGACCGAGGGGACGGTGCAGGGGTCGGACTGGCTGCCGCGCGTCGAACTCAGGGGCCAGGGGAGCTACAACGCGCTGAAGAACACGCGGGACGACTTCAAGCTCACCGGGTCCGTCGAGCGGCGGTTCTTTGACGACAAGCTCGGTGTCTTCATCCAGGCGACAAACGAGCAGCGGAACCTGAGCGACAACGAGCTGTCTGTGGCGTACAGTCTCATAAACAAGGACCAGGGAGATATTCCCCTCGCCGCCCTTTCGACGATGTCGATCACCGACGCCTACAGGCTCCGCAGGCGCTTGGGGGGCACGGTGGTGCTCGACTACCAGCACGACAACGGTGAGATCGACCTGATGAACTTCGCCAGCGGGAGCGATACGCGCGGTGTGAACAGGGGAGAGTACATGAATCCCGGGTTCAGCGGGGGCGGAAGCACCCTGACGTATACCGCCGGTGCAACCGACAACAAGCTGAACGTCCTGAGCAACCTTCTCACCGTCAAGCAGGAGCTGCCGATATTCCACATGGACCTGAAGCTCTCCCACAGCTACTCCGAGAGCCACGACCCGGAGGACCTGTCGTTCGACTTTCTCCAGAACAGTAACGTCGGGTTCGAAAACCTGGCCGGGAGCCTCAAGTACCAGCCGCCAATTACTATTTACTCGAACCTGACGCCGAATCAGGACCTCGCAAGGCTGCAGAACCTGGGAACGTCCAATTCGTTCTCGCGGGAACGGACGATCACGGGGAGCCTCGACCTGAAGACGACGATCCAGCTGACGGACATCCTCTCCTCGCAGATCAAGTTCGGAGGTATGATCCAGCGGCGGACGAGGAGCTACGACTACAATACGGCCTCGGGGAACCAGTACTATTCGGGAGGCGGCGGCATCATCACCGCGTGGGAGCGGGCATACCCCTGGCTCGTCCAGACCAACGGAAACCTCGCCTTCAGTAACTGGCTGTATAACGGGTACAAAGTAGGGAAGTTCCTGAACGGCGACTACTCCCTCCCGTATGTGATCAATCCGGACTTGATGTGGTTTCTCCTCCCCCTGGCCACCAAGACCTCGACGCTTGAAGGGTACCAGGTCAACACCCTGGGATCGACGATCAACGACTATAACGGGACGGAGACGAAGAGCGCCGGCTACGCGATGGTGACGCTGAATATCGGCGACGAGATCTCCGTCGTCCCCGGCGTGCGGTACCAGAACCTCTCTACCGAATACACGGCGCTGGGCGGTATCCTCGTTCCCGGCAACAAGCTCCAGGGAGGGGTATCGACGGTCGACCAGGCCCACGGATACTGGCTCCCGATGGTGCACATCCGGTACACACCGCTGGATTGGTTCATGCTCCACTTCGCCTACACGAACACGCTGAACTACCCTGACTACAGCTCGATCACGCCCCGGTATCTCGTTGCCACCTCGTTCGTGACATACAACAACTGGCGCCTGAAGCCGGCCCAGTCGGAGAACTTCGATCTCGTCGCCGCGCTCCATTCCAACGAGATCGGGCTCTTTACAGTCACCGGGTTCAAGAAGTCGATCCGGGACCTGATCTTCTTCGACGAAGAGTGGGTCACGAGCCTTGCCGCGTACCCGGAGCTTCCGCAGAACGCGGGACATCTGTACCAGCTCGATACGTACATCAACAGCCCCAACAAGGTCGATGTCTACGGCTTGGAGACAGAGTGGCAGACGCACTTCTGGTACCTCCCCCAGCCGTTCACGGGGCTGGTGCTGAGCGTCAACTACACGCACATTTTCTCGGAAGCCGCCTACCCGAAGACGGTCATCAACACGAACTACGACGAAGAGGGGAACGTCGTCATCACGTACCAGGACACGGTGTACAAGAACAGGCTTCTGAACCAGCCCGACGATATCCTGAACCTGGTGATGGGGTATGATTACGGCGGGTTCTCCGCGCGCGTCTCGCTCCTTTATAACAACAATATCTTCAAGCAGCCCGCATTCTGGATGCAGGAGCGCGTGAATTCGGCGCCTTATACAAGGTGGGATCTCTCCGTGAAGCAGGACCTCCCGTGGTTTGGTCTCCAGGTGTTCTTCAACATGAACAATATCACCGGGGAGGACGAGCTGAACGTCAACCAGAGATCGGGCTACCCGGCGAGCGAAACGCGGTACGGCATGTCTGCGGATATGGGCGTGCGAATCAAACTGTAGAGTGTGCCTAATCCACTGAAACGATAACACAGAAAGGAGGTTCAGGGGGCAGACCAGACGGCTGTGGTTTTTGGAGGTGTGTCAGGTACAGATGTGTGCTTCAGGCACGAAAACGCAACTCACTAGCACGAAGGAGAAGAGCGATGAAGAGGTTCATTTACTTATCTGCAATCCTCGCCCTGGCAGTGCTGTTCGCCGCGCCGACGTTCGCGCAGGTGGTGCTGACGCCCGATACGGTGTACGTGGCAGTGCTCCCGGCGGGAAATGTCAACAACGTCGTGAACGGCGATACGTTGGCAGGAGGGCTTCGCCAGCACCCCAACCGCGCGTACAAGCTGCGCCGCGGGTCGGTGTACCAGGTCACGGCGCCGATGTCGGTCAACGGTTCGATCATCATGATCGCCAACGACACGACCGGCAACGTCAGGCCGCCGGTACTGGCGCCGGCAATCCTGGCGGACAACTCGTCCATCGATCACTTTTTTGATTTCGTCGGCAAGGGCGGGAAGGTGACGATGAAAAACATCTACCTTCTGTCTGTGCGCGCGGACCAGGCCCAGCTCGGTTGGAGCGACGGCTTCAGGGTCGGTGCGGACAGCGTGAAGATCTGGCTCCGCGGCTGCATCTTTGACGCGTTCAGCGATGCCGGTATTACAACGAGCGGTCAGTGGTGCAAGTACGACATCCAGGACTGCGTCTTCCGGAACCACCAGCACTCCAGCTCGTGGTTCGGCGGTCAGCCGCTCATGTCGGGCTCGCCGGTTCACGTCGACACCATGAGGGTGGTGAACAACACGTTCTTCGCCAACAACTCGTACTCCTGGTCGATCCGCGGGTTCGACAAGTTCTCGCTGTTCGAGCACAACACGATGGTGTTCGGCACGGTGAATCCCTTCCTGATCCGGCAGGGTTCCAACATGCGCATCCGGAACAACGTCTTCTACATGATGCACGCAATGGGCGGCAACCCGGACCACGTGATCAACAGCTGGTTCCTGAACTATCCTGACACCGGTTCCAGCCCGATCATCCAGTACCGGGGTCTTGACACGGTCAGCGCCTGGTATCACCTGTGGGGCAATTCGGCGATCAGCGGGCCCAATGCGTACGTCGACAGTGCGCACGGCGTCACCGTCGCGACGGTAGATCCGTCGAAGCGGCTCCTGGATCTGCGGAGCAACGACTACTTCTGGCCGCAGAACTACCTGAGCTTCGTCAAGGGGTACAACGACACCGTGGCAACGTATGACAGCGTTGACGTTCCGAACGGGTCCCCCAGCGAAGTCAAGGCGTATCTGAAGCACATCCTCTACTACCCGACCTGGCTGAGCAAGTACGCGCAGTGGACGATTGACAGCCTCGCGGGCAAGTACTCGACGATGATCACGAACCGCAGCAACCAGAGCCAGGATCCCGGCTTCCCTGCGATCGTGACGAACCATTCCGCGAACCTGATCAACTACGTTTGGAAGATCAGCACCGGCAAGCTGGACACGACGTGGTTCTATCACCCGACCGCGGCGATGTATCCGCCTGTGTGGCCGCTGCCGGAGAACCTGACGTACACAAACGCATCGCTCCAGAATGCAGGGACGGACGGCTTCGCGCTCGGCGATCTGAACTGGTTCCCGTCGCAGAAGACCGCCTGGGCGCTGACCGGCATCGTCACGACCGGCCAGGGCACGCCTGAGACCTATGCGCTGTCCCAGAACTACCCGAACCCCTTCAACCCCTCCACGAAGATCGACTTCAGCATCCCGAAGGCCTCGAACGTGGAAATGAAGGTCTACAACGTGCTCGGGCAGGTGCTGGCGACGCTGGTCAATGCTCCGCTCGCTGCGGGCAATCACACGGTCACGTTTGACGCTCAGAACCTCGCCAGCGGTGTGTACTTCTACAGCATCAAGGCCGGCGAATTCTCCAGCGTCAAGAAGATGATGCTCCTGAAGTAAGGACACGCTGTTTGTGTCATCGCCTACTGCGAAGCAATCTGAAACAAGCTTCCTGTGGTGCATTGGGTCCGCCGCAAGGCGGACCCGGTGTTTTTGGGGGGGATATCCTACCGTGCGCCTGACTGGATCTGCGTGCGCAGTTCGAGCGCTGCCGGGTACGACGGTGCGATTTGCAGGGATTCCTGCAGGAGTGCGAGTGCGGAAGCTGTGCTGTCGCGGTTGACGGCGATGACGGCAAGCTCGTAGTACGCGGCCGCGCGGAGGCCCGCGTCGGCGGCGTCCATGGGCGCGGCCGCAAGAAACGCCCGGAGTTCCTTCCCGGCCTCGTCATAGCGCTCTACATTCACGAGCAGTATGCCGAAATCAATGCTCGCCTGGGCAAAGTCTGGCTTTAAAGCAAGCGCCCTGCGGTACTGCGCGACGGCGTCCTCTGTTTTCCCCTCCTGTTCCAGCGCCGTGGCGAGTCCATACCTGAAGAGCGGTGTCGCCGGATACTCTTCGACAAGCGCGGACAGCGCCGTGACAGGCGGGCCCGTCCGCTGAAGCTTCCGGGCTTTCTCCGCGTACTGGAGGCACGCGGCGCTCCAGCCAATCTTGCGTGTGTACAGTTCAGCGACGATCTCCCGCTCCCACGGCTGGCATGTGTCCAGGACGTCCCGCCGGCGGGGCATCTCCGTGAAGGGCCAGTGGGAGGTCAGCGCGCGCAGGGAGAACGCGCCGTAGCCGAGGTCGATCCAGGGCACGCTGAGACTGTCGGCGTTGAAGGGGAGGAGCGTTGCCGGCGGATCAGGGACGGCGGGGACGATATGCAGGCTGATGATCTCGCGAACGAACGTCCGCGCGATGAGATCGTACCCGGCAAACGTCGGGTGCAGGTGCTCGCAGAAGAGCGCGCTGTCAGTGATCCCGCCGGGCGAGCTGGCGCGGAATACGGAGTCGACCGAAAGGACGGGTACCGAGTCTTCCTCTCCCACCCGGTGAATGATCTCGTTGATCCGGCCGGGAGCCCGAAACTTGAGGAGGTCGTTGTCCCTCGCCTCCTCCAGGAGGTGCCGGGCGCCGGCAGTATCCCCCGCAACAAGTCTGAGCCGCCCCTCCCAGTAGAGCGCATAGGCGTCTCCCGAATCTCGGGCGAGCACCCTGGCAGCGACGGCAGCGGCTTCCTCGAGATGGCCTGCGTTGAAGGAGCGCAGGAGAGTATCGCGCCCGGCATCGGGCCTCGGCGCAAAAGGCGGGAACATCATATTCGAGCTGATGTCGGCCAGTATCACCGGAATCCCGTGTGAGCGGAAACCCCGAACAATATCGCCGATGTTTGCCCGGAACTGCCGGAACACCCGCTCGGCATCCTTACTGTGCAGATCAACCTGCGCTCCCTCCGATACCTGCCGCATGAGATTCGTCTCACCTGCAGACTGCGATCCGCGCGTCCCCGCGACCCATCGCCCCAGGGCCATGACGAGAGGCAACTGCCGGGCCCTGTATTTCCAAGGGATCAGCCACGGGAAATGCCGCTCAAGCCACGGAGCGCCCACCCCGTCCGGGCCGTAGAACTCGTTGTGGCCGGTATACACGAGGACGAGGTCCGGGTTCAGCGAGAGGAAATCGGGCATCAGTGCCCTGATCACGTTTGAATTGACGGCGGAAGCGCCGAGGTTGACGACCTCGATCTCCGTCGATCCGTACAGGTGGCGAAGCTGTTTCCGGACCAACGCGGGGATGGTCGCGCATCCCCCATAGGGGACGCCGGCCATCGCGGACTCACCAAGGCAGAGCACGCGGAGTGAATTCGGCGCGCGTAACTTCCGGATGAGCGTGGGCTTAAGTTCGGGGATCAGCGGCGAACCTGCGGGGAAGAACGGCGACAGGTATCCGCGGTTGATCTCCCTGTAGAGGATGTTATCCTGCATGATGCTGCGTGTGAAGGGAAGATCAAGTGAGGGATCGATGCGGGGGAGGGACCAATTGAGAATCCCGAGCACGGCCGCAAGCAGAAGAGAGGGAAGCGCGGCAAACACAATCCGCCGGGCCCGCTTCTGACCGGTCAGGGTGAAACTCTTGCTTGGGCTATGGCGAGTGATGATGACCCTCCTGCATCCTGAGATCTCCTGAAAATAGGTGAATTCTCTCTGGGGTTCAAGGTACTGACCGCCCCGATCACACCATTTGTGGGGGAGAACGGCATACGTTGAAATCTCGGTCCTGGCGCAACCGAAATCCTCCAGCGGTGTCTCCACGGACAAGGTTATCGCCGGAAGCTCCGTCAGCACAAAAAAGATGCTCCTCTTGAAGCAATTTCACAGAAGCGATATATTGGACTCACCGGAGGCCGGGCATCCGCGCGGCCGCGGTGGGTCCCATGTCATACAGGGGGTGAGCATGAATCGATTCTGCCGGAAACATGGAATGCGGGGCCGGGCAGGCTTCCTGTCGATGGTTTTCCTTGCCGGACTCATCGTCTGCCCTGAAGCCGGCGCTCAGAACCGGGTGATCGGGTATTATCAGATGTGGCTGAAGTCGACACTTCCGGCGAAGGATGTTAGATTCGACTGCGTCACGCATGTCAACCACGCATTTGCGTGGCCGAACGCGGACGGGACGATCGCCTCGGCTGAATCGGCTGTGGACACAGGCCTCATCAACACGACGCACCGGGCTGGGAGGAAGATTCTCCTTTCCTTTGGCGGTGCGGGGACAACGCCGACGGCGAATTTCGCCCTCGTGGCGGCGGACACCGCCCTGAGGAGGAAATTCATCGGCAACGTCGTCGCGCACCTTGCGCAGTATAATTACGACGGGGCCGACATTGACTGGGAGGGACCCGCGAGCGTCTCCGACAGGGCGAACGATGTCGCGCTCGTCGCTGAGCTCCGTGCTGCGTTCCGGAATGCGGACACGACGTGGCTCATCACGATGGCGGCGGGCATCTCGGATTATTCGGGGCAGTGGGTGGACTATGCGGCGCTCGGGCCCTCCGTCGACTGGTTCAACGCGATGACGTACGATGTATTCGGGAGCTGGAGCCACTACACGGGGCACAATGCCCCGATGGTGGAGCCGCCGGGGCATTCTGCCGACTGGAGCGTGACGCAGGGTGTCAGTTACCTCCATGCGACGCGGAACGTTCCCCTGGGACAGATTACGCTCGGTTTGCCGTTTTTCGGACAGAAGTTCACCGGGACGGCCGGACTGTATAAGCCGTTCGTGAGCGCCGCGGAAATCACCTACACCGGCGTACGGACGGATATGTCGGGGGGGTGGACGTATGCCTGGGACACGGTGTCACAGGTTCCCTACCTCCTCGATCCGGGGAAGACGGGTCTCGATTCGTTCGACGACTCCTCTTCCATTACTCTGAAATGCCTGTATGCGAAGACGACCGGTCTCTCCGGAGTGATGATCTGGGCGCTCGGCGAAGATCTCTGGGACGGCGGACAGCCGCTCATGACCGCGGTCGCCCGTGCGATGTCCTCACCGACGGATGTGGTCTCCCGGCCTCCGGAGAGCGCTCCGGAGGGATTCGTCCTGTTCGGCAACTATCCCAACCCCTTCAACCCGTCAACGAGGGTGCGCTACAGCCTCCCCCGCCGCTCCGTTGCAGAGCTTGTCGTCTACAATGCCATAGGTCAGGAGGTCGCCCGGCTCGCCGGCGGCGTGCAGGATGCGGGGATGCATGAGGTGCGGTTCGACGCCGGCGCCCTTGCGAGCGGCGTGTATTTCTACCGGCTCTCCGCGCCGGGTTTCTCTGCGCAGAAGGCGATGGTGTATTTGAAATAGAATTCCCCCCCCCGCAACAAAAAACGGATGCCCTGCACTGTGAGAGGTGCGGGCATCCGTCATATGTGCAGCGCGCTTTCCCTTCAGGAGACGTCCGCCTTCTTCTCCTCTTCCTTGCCGACGTCACCGTCGGTCTTGACCTGCGGGGTGGATGAGAACTTCAGCTCTCCCGTCTTCTTGCTGACGCGGACCTTGATCACGGCGCCGTCGGGGTATTTCCCCTTCAGGATCTCCTCCGCCACCGGGTCTTCGAGGTACTTCTGGAGCGCGCGGCGGAGCGGACGTGCGCCGAACGCGGGATCGTACCCTTTCCCCGCGAGGAACTCCTTCGCCTGCTTTGTCAGCTCGATCGTGATCCCCATGGATTTTGTCCGCTTCATGATGTCCCGCATCTGGATCCCGACGATCTCCATGATGTGGGACTTCTCGAGCTGGTGGAATATGATCGTGTCGTCGATGCGGTTGAGGAACTCGGGGTTGAAGACCCGCTTGAGAGCCTCCTCGATCACGGACTTCATCTGCCCGTAGTCCCCCTTCACGGACTGCTCGCCGAACCCGAATCCGCCGCTCTTCTTCAGATCGCGCGTCCCGATATTCGAGGTCATGATGAGTATCGTGTTCTTGAAATCGACCCTGCGTCCCAGGCTGTCCGTCAATATGCCGTCGTCAAGGACCTGCAGCAGGATGTTGAACAC